>NZ_CM001974.1:2430849-2510852 GCF_000406105.1 Dickeya chrysanthemi NCPPB 402
TTAATAAATAACGAATAAAGCGAATCAGTGACGACATGCCGACATTCAGAACGGATGAAAAGAACGTAGCTGAACGGGATAGTTGCCGTGCTTTATATATGCGCCAACACGCTATTGCGGTATCGGCTGCTGTGTATTTCCGTCTGAGTGACGGCGAGGAAAAGCAGGAAAGGATGGAGCAAAGAGGAATCACTACGGAAACCGCGAGTACGTCCTGTTACGCCGATCACATCCATGCAGTAATAATTGGCGTCATGTTAATTCGCTATCTTTTCAAAAACAATACAAAAGATTACAAAACAATTCCAACCAATATACCAGAAAGAAATAAATCAACATTCTGATATTATTTACTATTCTTAGCCGGCAGACGTTTTCTTTTCGGCTTCATGGATTAAAGCAGTGGCGGGCTTATCCAACCTACTGAGTGGGAATGAAAACCAGCGGGAATATTACTGACAACGCAATAGCGGCAATGTCATCAGGATGTATTTTTTCCCGTCGACCGGGTGAACAGCATCGAATGCGTGTGGTGATTTTCAGCTTAACCGCTCCGAGGGGAGCGGTTAGCCGTTGCATGGTTCGCCGAGTCAAGCGTAGCGAGAAAAAGAGAGATCGTCGTATTCAATTGCCGGTGTTTTACCGGAGATAATATCGGCCAGTAATTGGCCGGAACCGCATCCCATAGTCCATCCCAATGTGCCGTGCCCGGTATTCAGATACAGATTCTGCAACGGCGAGCGCCCTACCAGCGGCGTACCGTCCGGCGTCATCGGCCGCAACCCGGTCCAGAACGTTGCCTGCTCGACCGGGCCGCAATCCGGATAGAGGTCACGCACCACCATTTCCAGTGTTGCCCGGCGTTTCTGGTTCAGGGAAAGATCAAATCCGGCGATCTCCGCCATACCGCCAACGCGAATGCGCTGCTCAAAACGGGTGATAGCGATCTTATAGGTTTCATCCAATACAGTGGATACCGGTGCCCCGGCCTCGCTGGACAGCGGAATAGTCAATGAATAGCCTTTGAGCGGATAGACAGGAATATCGAACCATTTTTCCAGTAAGCCGCGGGAGTAGGAGCCACACGCCATCACGTAAGCATCCGCCGTGATCTTTTCGCCGTTGCAATACACCGCGCCGACTCGCTGTCCTTCCACATCAAGATGCTGTATCACACTGTTGAAACGGAAGGTGACACCCGCCGCAGCCGCCATCGCCGCCAGTTGCCGGGTAAATAGCTGGCAATCACCGGTCTCATCATGCGGTAACCGCAATCCACCGCTCAGTTTATGACGCACACTCGCCAGCGCCGGCTCAGCGCCAGCCAGTTGATCGGCTTCCAGCAATTCATAAGGTACGCCGGCGTCTTTCAACACCGCGATATCACGGTAAGCATTTTCATACTGCTGCGGGGTACGAAACAGTTGCAGCGTACCGCCCTGACGCCCTTCATAGGTAATACCGGTAGCGGCACGCAGCGCCTGCAGGCAATCGCGGCTGTATTCAGCCAACCGAACCATACGTGATTTATTGACGCGATAATGTGCGTTATCGCAATTCAGCAACATCTGCCACATCCAGCGCAGTTGCGTAGCAGTGAAATCCGGGCGAATCGCCAGAGGCGCATGCCGCTGGAATAACCATTTAATCGCCTTCAGCGGAATGCCCGGCGCGGCCCAGGGCGCAGAATAACCGGGAGAAATCTGGCCGGCATTGGCGGCGCTGGTTTCTAATGCCGGTTCCACCTGCCGGTCAATCACGGTGACGTCATGCCCTGCCTGCGCCAGATACCAGGCAGTACTGACGCCGATAACGCCACTCCCTAAAATCACCACCTTCATTTATTGCTGTTCTCCCTGATCCCTCCGCCAATCCCGCGGAATATGCTGCATAACACGTTAAACACCAAAATAAAAAGCTACTTTAACATGCAGGTATCAATTGTCATCTGTTGCAGATATAGCTTTTATTTATTATGAGAGCGTGAACACAACAACGTAGGATACGTCATAACACCATGTCGCCGCCCAATGCGGCACGTGACCCGTTTTCCACACAAAGGTTTTATCCAAGCTACCGATTTCACATCACTTTTCCCAAAATAAGCTACGATTAAATATGCCGACGCAATGAGGTGGCGGCAGTTATAGTAAGGGGTGCGCTGATGGCTATATCGACTGATGAGCGGGTGACAAGCCCACAACGTCTGAGTGACGGACCAGACTGGACATTCGATTTGCTGCAGGTCTATCTGGATGAAATTGACCGGGTAGCCAAACTCTATCGTCTGGATACCTATCCCCACCAAATCGAGGTGATTACCTCTGAACAAATGATGGATGCTTATTCCAGCATCGGGATGCCCATCAACTATGCCCACTGGTCATTCGGTAAAAAATTTATCGAAACCGAACAGCGGTATAAGCATGGTCAACAGGGGCTGGCCTACGAAATCGTCATCAACTCCAACCCCTGCATCGCTTACCTGATGGAAGAGAACACCATGCCGATGCAGGCGCTGGTCATGGCACATGCCTGTTACGGCCACAACTCCTTTTTCAAAGGTAATTATCTGTTTCGCAGTTGGACCGATGCCAGTTCGATTGTCGATTATTTGCTGTTTGCCCGCCAATACATCGCCCAGTGCGAAGAGCGTCATGGCGTCTATGAAGTAGAGAAACTGCTCGACTCCTGCCATGCGTTAATGAATTACGGCGTGGACCGCTATAAACGACCGCAGAAAATCTCGCTGGAAGAGGAAAAACTACGCCAGAAAAGCCGTGAAGCCTACCTGCAAAGCCAGGTCAATGAACTCTGGCGAACGCTGCCGCGTCGTGAGCAGGAAACCTCGCCGGAGAAAGCCCGTCGTTTTCCCAACGAGCCACAGGAAAACTTGCTCTACTTCATGGAGAAAAATGCTCCGTTGCTGGAGCCATGGCAGCGTGAAATCCTGCGCATCGTGCGTAAAATCAGCCAGTATTTTTATCCGCAAAAGCAGACCCAGGTCATGAATGAAGGCTGGGCCACATTCTGGCACTACACCATCCTTAATCATCTCTATGATGAGGGCAAACTGTCCGATCGCTTTATGCTGGAGTTTCTCCATAGCCATACTAATGTGGTTTATCAACCACCGTACAACAGCCCTTACTACAGCGGCATCAATCCGTATGCTCTTGGCTTTGCGATGTTCCAGGACATTAGGCGCATCTGTCAGGAACCGACGGAAGAAGACCGTTATTGGTTCCCGGACATCGCCGGTAAAGACTGGCTGACGACGTTACATTTCGCCATGCAAAACTTCAAAGACGAAAGTTTCATCAGCCAGTTCCTGTCGCCTAAGGTAATGCGAGATTTTCGTTTGTTTACCGTACTGGATGATGATCACAACAATTATCTGGAGATAGCCGCGATCCATGATGAAAAAGGCTACCAAAAAATTCGTCAGGAACTCTCTTCGCAGTACAACCTGAGCAATATCGAACCCAATATTCAGATCTGGAATGTGGATTTACGCGGCAACCGCTCGCTGACGTTGCGCTATGTGCCGCAAAACCGTGCACCACTGGATAAAAGCAGCCATGAAGTAATGAAACATGTTTATCGTCTGTGGGGGTTCGATGTCACACTGGAGCAAATGAATGAAGACGGCAGCATTGAGCTTATCGATCGTTGCCCACCGCGCAACCCTGCCCTGTAACCGGTCAATTAACCGCAAGAAAAACGGGTAGCCATCAGGCTACCCGTTTCTTTACCAACTGATTCGTAACATCAATCAACGACGGCCTTCGGCCAGGTCACGCGGAATGGCGTTCTGCATACTATGCCACAGCGCCCCGCTCTCTTTGCCGTACTGACGAATCGCGTCGGGCACTTGTTCGTACAGGCCGTCGCGGCCTAACGACTCCAGACGACGATAGAACGCCAGCGCCGTTTTCCGCGCCTCCGGGTTGGAGAAGTAATAACGACCCACCCGAATGTACAACCCTTTCAACCCGTTGATGATCAGGCCATAGATCGGGTTGCCGGATGCAAAAGCCAACCCGCGAAACACGTTGTAATCCAGTTCAGCATACGCATCCGACGTATCCTGAACAGATTCAGTCAGCTTAAGGATCTCTACCGATTTAGCCGGATGCAGACGAATCGCGGTGCGGATGAAAATCCCGGCGATATTGGTGCGCACCGCCAGCAGATTATCGATCAGTTGGGGAACGCTGTCGTGATCAAGCCGCGCCAGCGTTTCAAGGATATTTAATCCGGAGGTTTCCCAAAAATTATTGATTTTGGTCGGTTTGCCGTGCTGAATCGTAAGCCATCCATCACGGGACAGGCGTTGTAACACCTCGCGTAATGTCGTACGCGTCACCCCGATCAACTCAGACAACTCCCGCTCAGCGGGCAAAATTGAACCCGGAGGGAAACGATTATTCCATATACTTTCAATAATATATTCTTCCGCGAATCCCGCCGGACTTTGCGCCTTTATAACCATAAGTTTATATTCCGTAGCGATGTTTACCAGTGAAAGTCAACATCATCATACCAAACGAACCCTACATCACATAGCATAGCAGGACCTGAAAATCTCAATTCGACATAAAAACTGTGACTTAAAGACAATTCCCCGTAAACAAACGCGAATATCCCTCACGATTTACGATAATTTTCTTTAAATACCCTCTCATTGTTAAATTAAATTAACGTTAAAGAAGACATCACCAGCACATCATCACGCCTATATCGTATTTCTTCTGCACGACTCTTCAGGCTCCGCCCCTGAGTGCGGTGCTGCCATACGATTATTTTTAATTATCACTCCCCGCTGTTTTCACCGGACACCCTATTTTTTATGGCTGGCCGTAAACGCGGGGTTTACTTTTCCCTGGGCATCGCCCTGAATGCTAGCGCTGTAGCGCGCTGGCTTATCAGCACCGGCCTGCTATTTTCACTGGCATGACCAGCCCAGATCAAGTATGGCATGCCGCCGTTAATCATATTGAAGTTTTGTTATTGCCGATTCTTATGTTAATGGCAGCCAATGATACCAAACCGTTATTATCTCTGCGCGTATTCGCAATCATGGTATTCCCCCGCCGATCCATTGCCAGCAGGCGGGTACGCTGATGCCACTCATCCGCGTAGTTTCATCTTTTTTGCCGCCTATCCGCGACACGGGCGGAAAAGCCGGCCCCCCCGGCAAAAACGCATCGTTCATCAATACCCGCATGATTGATCAATACCCCCATGCTCTGGAATAAATCGTGTATAGTAGAGGGCGGATTTTGTCACGAAACTGGCTATCCCTCATAGAAAGCGTTAAAAACAGCAGGGTATTTGTTGGCACAGCAGAATCTCCGCTTAGGCGCTGATGCAAGCTCCGTCGGATACCGGCGCCACTCGCGCCGTCGCGGGAAGCGTCAGTGGATCTGACCAGAGATTCAATGAGGGCGGTGAGCACGGTTATCACTGCTCATACTATCGTTTTTAGCATGGAATATTTTTATGTTGCGATTTTTAAACCGTTGCTCCCGTGGTCGGGGCGCCTGGCTTTTAATGGCGTTCACGGCGCTGGTTTTTGAACTGGTAGCCCTTTACTTCCAGTACGTTATGATGCTGAAACCTTGCGTACTCTGTATTTACCAGCGAACGGCGCTCTACGGCGTCATGGCCGCCGGGTTAGTAGGCGCGATAGCGCCGGGCACTGCACTGCGCTATCCGGCAATCGGGTTATGGATTTACAGTGCCTGGGAAGGGCTGTCGCTGGCCATCAAACACACCAATATCCAGTTGAACCCATCGCCGTTCGTTACCTGCGACTTTTTCGTCAGTTTCCCCTCTTGGTTGCCGCTGGATAAGTGGCTGCCGGCTGTCTTTACCGCCACCGGCGATTGCTCCGAGCGTCAGTGGAGTTTCCTGAGCATGGAAATGCCGCAGTGGATGATCGTGATTTTCGGCGCTTATCTGCTGGTTGCCGTGCTGGTTCTGATTGCCCAGCCCTTCCGCCCCAAACGCCGCGACCTGTTCGGCCGTTAAACCGCACGCAATACCGGGTCAGATTACCGCTGGCCCGGCTAGCTCCTTGTTACCTAAATAATCATCCGGAAACAGAAAAGCCCAGTGATACGCTATGAGTGCGTATATAGTAAACGTGTCTATAACGATATAGTAAGTGGATACGATTATGGCTACGTATAAACAGTTATTCGATATTGGCGAAAGTTTCGGGCAATTCGTCAAACGGGGTCTTGAACACGAAATTGCTGCCGTCAATGCCTCACTGAAAAAACTGGCAGATGACGGCATATTGTCGAAGATGACACTCACCAGACTCAATGCCATTAAACAGCAGTATCATCTGCTGGTCGCCGGCGAAATGTGGTGTTCAGATTGCCATAAGAACATGGCAGCGATGCATGTGATGTGCCAATATCAGCCCAACATTCGCATGTCGATCATTACCAAAGGGTATGCTGAAGATGACCTTCAGTTGGATGACATTTCCATTCCAATGGTAGCCATTCTGGATTCAGATTTTAATCTGATCGGATCTTTTCTTAAAAAGCCCAGCAGTGTTGTTCATCGCCTTGATGAAACCGTCATGACGCAATACAACGCTGGGCTATTACTGGAGGATACGATCACGGACATCCTCGCGATCATTTATCATCATGATACGCTGCGAGACCGAAGCAGTGCTTAGAAATTCGGCGTGACCACCGCAGTATGCCTTGCCTCAGCAATTTAATATAAAGTCATTGATATCAATAGCTACCTAGCCCATTCCGGTTTGTTTAAGATGTGGTCTTGCCAGTCCACCACGTCACTTTCACGCACGGCGATATAGCGTACCGAGATTCTTTGCTGGTGCATCGCCGATTTCGAGCCCGACAGCAACGGGTGCCAGGGTTGCAGCCCTTTTCCCTCATGTATCAAGCGATAAGCGCAGGTTTCCGGTAACCAGTCAAATGACAGCAGATTTTCTCGCGTCAGCTTGATGCAATCCGGCTCATACTCAAACCGGCGCGCGTAATTACGGCACTGGCAGCTTTTAATGTTCAGTTGATTACAGGCTACATTGGTGAAATAGAGTTCATCCGTATCTTCATCGATCAGCTTATGCAGGCAGCAACGACCACAGCCGTCACAGAGCGCCTCCCATTGCTCGTCCGACATTTGCTCCAGCGTTTGAGTTTCCCAAAAGGGTTGTTGAGTCATAACGGCTATTCCGATGATAAACAGAGAAGTCTGGCTGCGTATTGTAAAGGGGGATGAGGTGGGATACCACCCGCAGCAGCGCCGCGGGCGGCGGCAGAGTCAAATAACGTGGGTCGTCAATGTACGATCGTTAAGCGTGATGGTTAATGCATCACCAGGCTGCAACGGCCCCACACCTTGTGGCGTGCCGGTCAGGATAATGTCGCCGGCACGCAGGGTAAAAAAGCGGCTCATATAGGCTATCAAGGGCAGAATCGGCGTAATCATATCGCGTGTATTGCCTTGCTGACGCACGTCGCCATTGACGTGAATACCCAATTCCGCTTGCTGCGGGTCGCCAAATTCAGCCACCGGAATGAACCCGGATACCGGGCAGGAGCCATCAAACCCCTTCGCCTTTTCCCACGGTTGGCCCGCTTTTTTGAACCCGGCCTGCAAATCACGCAGCGTTAAATCCAGCGCCACGCCATAGCCGGCAATCGCTCGGGCGACACGCTCTTCGTTTGCCTGCTTGAGCGGCGTGCCGATCAGTACCGCCAGTTCAACCTCGTGATGTACCGAACCCAGTTCTTTAGGAATCGCCACCGGTTGACGCAAATCGCACAGCGCGGTTTCAGGCTTAATGAACAGAACCGGTTCCGCCGGCTTGGCGCTACCCATTTCACGGATATGTTCGGAATAGTTACTACCGACGCACACCACTTTATTGACGGGAAAATCCAGTAACGCGCCCTGCCAGTCTCTATGTTGATACATGTACCCTCTCCTGACCTTTCTGTTAACGGATGGCGCCGGCCCGCCATAGCAGGCGGGACATCGCCAGCCCATCATACCGGCATCGTCATCAAAAAAGTAAGCACGATTGATGAACAACAGTATCCGAAATTTATCATAACCCCCGCGCTATCTTTTGCGACCGACATCAATACGCCGGGCGAAGAAAGGAATTGCGCGGGACGGATAAAAATTCGTTTATTTAATCGCGACGGCGAATATACCTGTATATAAATCAGTATCGAGAAAATAGCATCAACAAGATTAAACCTTTTCACGGTTTATTTCTGACACCCCTGTATTAAAAAACAGCGGCCAATTCCCGTCGCAGCATCAAACATTATCTGAAAAATAATTCGGGTATTATTTTTTTACACTTGCCTGCAGTTCATCCCATAGACTTTCCGGCGGCGGCGGCAACTGCAGATAAAAGCCCTGATCACTAAGCATCTGTTTCACTTTTTCAATATCTGCCGACGCCAGTTTTTTACTGCCATTAAGCGGTAATATCATCACCAGATGCGGCTGACCAAAACTTTTCATCAGTTCCTCGGGAACGCGGGAAAAGTCGTCTTTTTTTTCGACATAAAGATATGTTTGCTCGCGTCTGGAACTTCTGTAGATCACACAATACATGTTTTTTACTCTGAACTAAGATAATGGTGTCTTGCCTGTATTTTCATGTGACTATAACATGCTTGGAGCGCTCTGGAATATCATGCCTTAAATGTTACTCTGGGGATTTAAAGATGCTGAAACTGAGTCAGGACAGATGTCACAAACGCCAATTGAGTTGAAAGGCAGCAACTTTACCTTATCCGTTGTTCATCTGCATGATGCACAGCCCGATATTATTCACCAGGCCCTACGGGAAAAGATCGAACAAGCGCCCGCGTTTCTCAAAAATGCGCCGGTCGTTGTCAATGTTTCGACGCTGTCCGCTGATGCTGACTGGATTAAGCTTCAGCAGGCGATTACCGATGCGGGCCTGATAGTCGTAGGGGTAAGTGGTTGTGATGACGAGCAACTCAGGCACGTCATCGCCAGGGCGGGGCTTCCGCTATTACGTGAAGGTAAATTACGCGAAGGCAAGGACCGCCGGACAACTCAGCCTCCGGCACCGGTTGCCACACCGGTTAAAACCCGGGTGATCAACACGCCCGTCCGTTCCGGACAGCAAATTTATGCCCGCGACTGTGATCTTATCGTCACCAGCCATGTCAGTGCCGGTGCCGAAGTGATTGCCGACGGCAATATCCATATTTACGGCATGATGCGCGGCCGCGCGCTGGCAGGCGTTTCTGGTGATGTCGACAGCCAGATCTTCTGCACCCAGTTGGCCGCTGAGTTGGTGTCGATCGCCGGACGTTACTGGCTTAGCGATCAGATACCGGAAAATTATTTCGGGAAGGCGGCGCGCCTGAAACTGAGTCCGCCTGACCATGTTCTGACCATACAACCTCTAGACTAGGCCCTTGAAAGGAATTATTTATGGCACGCATCATTGTTGTTACTTCAGGTAAAGGGGGCGTTGGCAAGACCACTTCAAGCGCGGCCATTGCTACCGGTTTAGCCCAAAAAGGCAAGAAGACGGTTGTCATCGACTTTGACATCGGTCTGCGTAACCTCGACCTGATCATGGGATGTGAGCGCCGGGTCGTGTATGACTTTGTGAATGTCATCCAGAACGACGCCACCCTGAATCAGGCGCTGATAAAAGATAAGCGTACCGAAAATCTGTATATCCTGCCAGCATCGCAGACCCGCGATAAAGAAGCCCTGACCCGTGAAGGCGTGGACAAGGTACTCAAGGATCTGGCCGACATGGAGTTCGATTTCATTATCTGCGATTCCCCCGCCGGTATTGAAACCGGTGCGCTGATGGCACTTTACTTCGCGGATGAAGCCATCATCACCACCAACCCGGAAGTGTCGTCAGTACGCGACTCCGACCGTATCCTGGGGATATTGTCCTCCAAGTCGCGCCGCGCCGAACAGGGCCAGGAGCCGATCAAAGAGCATTTGCTGCTAACCCGTTACAACCCGGGCCGCGTCAGCCGCGGCGACATGCTGAGCATGGAGGACGTGCTGGAAATCCTGCGTATTCCGCTGATCGGCGTCATTCCGGAAGACCAGTCGGTATTACGCGCGTCCAACCAGGGTGAACCCGTCATTCTGGACACGGAGGCTGATGCGGGTAAAGCCTATGCGGATACCGTCGATCGCCTGCTGGGAGAAGAACGGGCTTTCCGTTTTATTGAGGAAGAAAAGAAAAGCTTCCTGAAACGACTCTTTGGGGGGTAAATCATGGCGTTACTCGATTTCTTTTTGTCCCGCAAAAAAACGACAGCCAATATCGCCAAGGAGCGGCTACAGATTATTGTCGCGGAGCGACGCCGTGGGGATAGCGAACCGCATTACCTGCCGCAACTCAAGCGCGATATTCTGGAAGTCATCTGTAAATACGTACAGATTGACCCGGAAATGGTGACGGTGCAGTTGGAACAAAAAGGCGACGACATTTCCGTGCTGGAGCTCAACGTGACGCTACCGGAAGCCGACGAACCTACGCCGCCGCCCGCCACGCCTGCCGAAAAATAATCACGTTTTTCTCAGGAAACGGTTTCAGTTGCCGCCTTTGTCTACAAGAGGTCTGCAAGGGCGGCAAGCCGACGTCAATAATCCGCCAGAATCGCTTTCAAGCCTGGCCCGAACAAACGCCCACGCCACCCGGAGATCATTTCGGGTTCGCATTCCGCCACGACCAGTTTCCAGTGCCAGTTCAGCAAGCGGTTAATTTGCCGCCGGGATGCCAACAGCTCGGCCGACAAGCCGCTCTGTTCCGCACTCTGCTGCACCAACGCCTTGATATCGCGAAACGCTTTCTTATAGCCGGGATAATCGATCAAATTGACCACCGCCGGCGGGTAATCCGCCTCGCTTAACGACGCGCTTTCCGCCACCAGCGCCAGCAACGTCTTACCGTGATAACGAATTTCCGGCCCGCTCAGCCCTAGCGAATCAAGCTCCCCAAGTGAACCCGGCAGGCAACGGGCGACCTGCCACAGGTTCTCTTCACGGACAATAAAATTGACGGCGCTATCGCGCTCACGCGCTTTGCGCAAACGCCATGCCGCCAGTTTTTGCAAACAGGCCAGATGGCGTCCTCTCAATTGCCAGGCGTTACCGATCTCCCGATACGCCATCTCCGGCGCCAACACCTCCTGACGGCGCTGACACAGTAACCGGCACTCATCCAACGCCGCATCCAGCCAACCCGCTGCGCGCGTCTCTGCGACCAACGTTCTGGCTACCGGCAGCAGGTAAAACACATCCGCGGCCGCGTACTGACATTGCTTTTCGCTCAGCGGACGCGCCAGCCAGTCGGTACGGGATTCACTTTTATCCAGCGCCACTTGCCGGTAGTCCGCGACCAGCGCCGCAAAACCATAAGACAGCGGCTTGCCCATAAATGCCGCCAGAATCTGGGTATCGATGAAAGGCGACGGCAGGCAACCAAACGCGTTCAGAAAAACTTCTAAATCTTCACTGCCGGCATGCAGAAATTTGGTGATTTGCGGATTCTGCAACAACGCGCGAAACGGTGCCCAATCGCGGATCGCCAGCGGGTCTATCAACGACAGATTGTCACCGTCATACAACTGAATCAGCCCCAGTTGCGGGTAATAGGTACGAGTACGGACAAATTCGGTGTCCAGCGCTACCTCGGAAACCGCGCACGCCTGCGCGCACACCGCTGATAATCCTTCATCGGTAGTAATCAACTGATAATTCAAAACGGTATTCTCTTGGTTGTGCTCCGCATCATCTCAAGCGGGGCATAAAACATATTCATGGCGGACCATCACCACCACGTGGGTTAACCGGTCCATCAGCGCAGGCAATAGCTTACGCGAAGCGTGGTGTTGTCCTGTCGTGCTCAGCACGGCGGCCCCACCATACCCGTCATGCCCCCGACAGGCAACCATCAGGCGGCTGACTGCTCATTGCGCAGCTCACGTCGGAGAATTTTCCCCACGTTAGATTTCGGTAATTCACGGCGAAACTCAAACAATCGCGGCACCTTGTATCCGGTAAGATTGCGTCGGCAATGGCTGATCAGTTCCTCCTCCGTCAGCGACGGGTCGCGGCATACCACGAACACTTTCACCGCCTCCCCCGAGGTTTCACTGGGCACACCGACCGCCGCCGCCTCAGACACTTTCGGATGCCGAACGACCACTTCCTCGATCTCATTGGGATACACATTAAAACCGGACACTAGAATCATGTCTTTTTTGCGGTCGACGATTTTCAGGAACCCCTGCTCATTGGCCGTGACAATGTCACCGGTTGCCAGCCAGCCCTCTTTCAGCACGTCGTACGTCGCGGCGGGTTGCTGCCAGTAACCAGACATCACCTGCGGGCCGCGCACCCATAACTCACCGGGTTCACCGGGCGCCGCATCCTTACCGTCATCATTGATGATACGGACATCCGTGGATGGCACCGGCAAGCCGATACTACCGCTGTAATGCTGCAAATCATACGGATTGCCGGCCACCAGCGGCGCGCTTTCCGTCAAGCCGTAGCCTTCCAGCAAGTGGATGCCCGTCAGCTTTTCCCACCGTTCGGCCACCACCTGCTGTACCGATGCCCCGCCGCCCACCGACAACCGCAGTGTGGAGAAATCCAGCCGGCTAAACGCATCATTGTTCAACAAGGCATTAAACAGCGTATTTACTCCGGTAATCGCGGTAAATGGGTAGTGCGACAGCTCCTTGATCATACCGGGAATATCACGCGGGTTGGTAATCAGCAGGTTTTTGCCGCCAAGCTCGACAAACAGCAGGCAGTTCACCGTTAACGCAAAAATGTGATAGAGCGGCAGCGCGGTGACCACCAGTTCCTGGCCCTCTTGCAGTACCGGGCCATAGGCCGCTTTAGCCTGCATCAGATTGGCCTGCATGTTCCGGTGAGTCAGCATGGCGCCCTTGGCGATACCGGTCGTGCCGCCGGTATATTGCAGAAAAGCCAGATCCTGATTGCTGACCTCCGGCTTCACATACGGCATACGCTTGCCTTGCTGCAACACATGGCGAAATGAAATGGCATCCGGCAGGTGATACTTCGGCACCAAACGCTTAATGTACTTCACCACGAAGTTGACCAGCGTCGCCTTGGCCGGCGCCAGTTGATCCCCCATACGGGTCAGGATCACATGTTTTACCGGGGTGTTGTACACCACTTTTTCCAGCGTATGGGCAAAATTAGACACGATGACAATGGCCGAGGCACCGCAATCTTTTAGCTGGTGCTCCAGCTCGCGCGGCGTATACAGCGGATTAACATTCACCACCACCAGCCCGGCCCGCAAGACGCCGAACAACGCTATCGGATACTGCAACAGGTTCGGCATCATCAACGCAACGCGCTCACCCTTTTTCAGTTTCAACTGATGCTGCAAGTACGCCGCAAAAGCGCGGCTGCGTTCCTCCAACCGTCGGAAGGTCATGACCTCGCCCATATTGATGAAAGCCGGCTGGTCGGCATAACGTTCCACTGCGTGTTCAAACAACTCGATTAGCGAAGCGTAGCGATCCGGGTCAATTTCCGCGGGGACATCCGCTGGATAACGCGCTAACCAGATTTTTTCCAAAACGTCACTCCCGAGATATTTTTTAAGTGGCATCATCGATCCCAACCCGAGTGATCTTTAACAACATTTTAACGCATATTAACAACGGTGAGATTCACAATGCTCAGGTTGAGAAGATGATCACTTATTTCAATTTGTTGCCATCTACTGCAAAAAAATGAGGCGACCCTCGCCGCCTCTGTTCACTGCCAACGCATCGTCAAACGGATGACGTCGGTTACTCGGTAACCACGGACTCCACCTGCACAGGCGCATATCCATCATTCCAGCCGGGGCCCCAACCAGGCCCCCAGACGTGACGATAGCGGCGATCCCACCAGGGATCATAAGCCCGCGGCGGTAGTACGACCTGCTGTACGACACGCCAACGTTTATAGCCTTGAACATTCACGACCACAAACGTGTATGGCCGTTCACCAATTTTACCTTTCTCGCTGCCGTTAATCGGACCGACCACCGTAATCAGCTGATTTTTAAACTCCAGCGGCTCCAGAAAGCGATTAACATAGGCCACCAGCCGCCCTTCGGAAGGCTCGTCCAACCGGGGGCGGCCTGCGCTATCCAGTGGTAATGCGACAATCTCCAGCCGGGTACGATCGGCTTCGTTGCGAATATCGGCAATCCGCCCGCCAAAACGTGACTCTTGTCCGGTATAGAGATTGGGCGCATTCATCACCCGAATGAGATCCATCTGCGGTGTTGCCGAGGTGCCGCGGATTTCATCCGGCACGGTGACGCAGCCGGACAACAGACTCAGGCCGATCAATAACAGACCGCACCACCCCCATCGACGCCGCCATGGTGTTTGCTGCTTCGAGGTTTGATTTCCGAAAGATTGGATTGCCATCACATACACCCTGCTTACCGTCGTCAATGTATGACAGATACCTGAATTATACCCGTCATACTTCAAGTTGCAGGTGCGTTGGCTGCCCTCGCTCACCCCAGTCACTTACTTGAGTAAGCTCCTGGGGATTCACTCGGTTGCCGTCTTCCTGCAACTCGAATTATTTTGGGTATAGACTGTAGCTGATGCGATAAGTTGCTGTTATTCGCGGCCGGGTAATTTTTTCCACGCCACCGTATTGCGCAGATAACGGGGCTCAGCCTGCTCTGGGCTCACCGCACCGCCCGATGCCCACAACTGCCGGGCCAGCGGCAGCATATCCTGCGCCTGCGGCAACAGCGTATCGGTGTGATTCAGGACGAGACCGGGCTGGTCGATCAGGTCCGGGTAGGTTTGCCAGCCGGTTCCCGCCGTCACCCAGTCGCCGCTCAGCGATGCGGCCAGTGACTGCACCTGAACCGGCGCCAGTACGGCTTCGCTCATCTCGCCTTGCCAGTTCCCCTGCGGGTCGCGCTCATAGCTTGCCCAGTAGACTTCGCCCATACGGGCATCAATGGCGGTGAGCACCCGGCCGACACCACGTTGACGCCAGGCGCCTTGCGCCAGCGTTGCCAGCGTCGATACGCCAAGCATCGGCAACTCCGCGCCGAGCGCCAACCCTTGTGCGATGCCGATGCCGATGCGCACACCGGTGAAACTGCCCGGCCCACGCCCGAATGCCAACGCATCGAGTTGATTGAGCGTAATGCCGTGCTCGGCCAGCAACTGCTGCACCATCGGCAATATCCGCTGGGTATGTTCGCGAGGGCAAACCTCAAACAAGGAATGAACGTCACCATCATTCCAGAGTGCAACAGAACAGGCTTCCGTTGCGGTATCAAGCGCTAAAATTCGCGTAGACATGCCAACCTCAGGCAGGGAGAGAATATTTCAACGGCGCGCATCATAACAGCCGGTGCCGGTAAGCGTCACGGTTTGCGCGTCAGAAAATCAATGGCGTGCTGCAAATCCCGCGTTCTTGGCGCAGGCGGCAAGCTGGAGAGAAATACCTCGCCATAGGGTCTTGTCACCAGACGATTGTCGCAAATCACCAGTACGCCGCGATCAGTCACATCGCGAATCAAGCGGCCGACGCCCTGCTTCAGGGTAATCACCGCATCGGGCAATTGCACCTCATCGAATGGATCGCCACCGCGCACCCGGCAATCTTCCATACGCGCTTTCAGCAACGGATCGTCTGGTGAGGTAAACGGTAGCTTGTCGATAATCACGCACGATAACGCATCACCGCGCACATCGACGCCTTCCCAGAAACTGCCGGTCGCCACCAGCAGCGCGTTCCCCGCCGCCAGAAACTGCGCCAGCAACTGTGGCTTACTGGTTTCCCCCTGCACCAACACCGGCAACGTCAACGAGGCTCGAAACTCGACGGCCAAATCACGCATCATCTGGTGCGACGTACACAACATGAAGCAGCGCCCCTGATTGGCTTCGATCAGCGGCCGCAACAGACGTGCCAGTTGTCTGGCCGCACCGGGCCGGTTGGTTTCGGGCAGATAGCGCGGCACGCACAGCAGCGCCTGACGTGCATAATCAAATGGGCTTGGCAGCAGCAATGTCCGGGCCTGATCCAACCCCAGCCGTTCGATAAAATGCGTGAGCCGATCGTTGACCGACAGCGTCGCCGAGGTAAAAACCCAGCAAGCCGGCTTCTCTTTTATCACCTCACGAAAACGGTCCGCGACCGATAGCGGCGTCAACGCCAGCACAAAATGACGCGAGGTGCACTCATACCAGTAACTGTAGCCGGGTTGCTGCACATCCCGCAGCCGCTTCAACCGCGCCCGGTAGAGGGTCGCGCGTTCAAACGCCGCATCCAGCAACGCAGAGCGCCCCAGCGACAACTTAGCGACATCACAGCACAGCTCCAGCGCGTCATCCAGCAGCGTCAGCGAGCGTTGCAGCATGTTATCAGTGACAATGTCACGTAAATTACCGCGAAACCCAGGGTCGCCCAGCGCCAGTCGAAAATCCTGAGTGCTCTGGCTCAGACGATCGGCGCTTTTCTGCAGTTGGCTGGCATCCCGCACTTCGGTGCGATAAGCAATCACGATATCTTTAGCAAGATCAAGCAGTTGGCGGCTGGAGAGCTGCTGACCAAAGTACTGGCTGGCGATATCCGGAATCTGGTGGGCTTCGTCAAACACCACGACATCACTGTCGGGGATTAACTCGGCGAACCCACTCTCCTTGACCACCATATCCGCCAGATAAAGATGATGGTTCACCACCACTACGTCGGCATCCATTGCTCTTCGGCGCGCCTTCACGACAAAACACGCTTTGTAGTGCGGACAGTCGCTGCCAAGACAGTTATCGTTGGTGCTGGTCACCAGCGGCCATACTGCGCTGTCTTCAGCCACATCGCCACACTGGCTGATGTCACCGTCTTCGGTTTCAACAGCCCAGCCACGCAAGCGAACCAGTTCACGCAGCACGTCGCGGCCAAGATCGCCACCCGCCAGCGATTGCTGTTCCAATCGCTCGATGCACAGATAATTGGCGCGTCCTTTCAACAAGGCCAATTTACCCTGAAAATTCAGTGCATTGGCCACAGTCGGCAAATCGCGGCTATACAGTTGATCCTGCAATGCACGCGAGCCGGTGGAAATGATCACTTTTTTGCCGCAGCGTAGCGCCGGCGCCAGATAGGCATAGGTTTTCCCGGTGCCGGTGCCCGCCTCTACCACCAACGGTTTTTGCGCATCAATCGCCGCCAGCACCGCCGCGGCCATTTGGCGTTGTGGTTCCCGCGGCTGAAAGCCCTCAATCGCCTGAGCCAATACGCCATCCGTTGCGAAATCGTCGATTGCGCTGTCTGCCGTCACGCTGTCTCTCTTGTCTGACAATGCCGTCACCCCGCTTCGGCCTCACTAAGGCGGCTGATTATGCCAAGCCTGCACGCACGACACCACCTCGGCTGATGCCGCCCACCGATCACGAATCTCGTATTTATGAGGAACTGTGCTAGTCTCTGCGTCTTTAACGCCTGTTCCGAACGGGCGCAGACTGCAACGAGGAGCCCGATTCATGTCCATTACCCGCATCAACCCCGACGCACGCTGGTCCGACGCCGTGATTTACAACAACACGCTGTACTACACCAGTGTGCCGGAAAATCTGGATGCCGATGCCCAGGCCCAAACCGAAAACGCGCTCGCGTCGCTGGATGCCATCCTGCAACAAGCGGGGACCGATAAAAGTCGCCTGCTGGACGTGACCATTTTTCTGGCCGACAAAGCCGATTTCGCGGCCATGAACGCCGCCTGGGATGCCTGGGTGGTGGCGGGTAGCGCGCCGGTGCGTTGCACCGTGGAAGCCAAACTGATGAACCCGAAATTCAGGGTAGAAATCAAGGCGATCGCCGCCGTCGGGTAATATAGTCGGGCGGTGGTGAGATTTGCCGCCCGTTAGCCACTACTCTTGTGCGGTATCGTCGTCCTCAAAAAGCGCCACCACCCGCGCCCCCTGATGATTTTGGCGCAGCTCTTCGGCTACCTGTGCAATGGCCTGGCCGCTGCTCATGCCGTCCTCCATCAACTGTTGTATTCTTTCCACTGCCTGTTGCTGCTGCTCATGGCTCAGCGCCGGGATACCTGCAAACATCATTCTTCTCCTGAAAACCTTTTTATGCCGACTGCGCCCACTATCCGCCGCAGTTTATGGTACGCTTGCAACGCCGTAATGCATGCCGCCGGTTCAACGCCCGGCTGCCGGTAAGACCAACACTCAACACCGAGAGACCATACCCATACCGCTATGCCGACACCGATAGTCTACCACGCTCTCCCGTATCAACCGGATGTGCTGTTACGTCTTTTTAGCGCGATATCGCACCAGCCCTGGGCGATGTTGCTTCACTCCGGATTCGCCGACCATCTTCACAATCGGTTTGATATTCTGGTGGCGGAGCCGCGCCTGACCTTGCAAACCGTCGGTTCGTTAACCACCCTCCAGCACGGCGAGAGCAGCGAGGCCACTACAGCAGACCCGTTCCTGCTATTGCAACAGCAGATCGATGCGCTGGCGCTGGATGTACATCCGCACCCGGATTACCCGTTTCAGGGGGGGGCGCTGGGCCTGTTTGGTTACGATCTGGGGCGCCGTGTGGAACAGGTGCCGTCCATCGCCGATCGGGATATCGACCTGCCCGACATGGCGGTCGGCATTTACGACTGGGCGTTGATTGCCGACCATCACCAACAGCGCCTGACCCTCGTGTGCCACGGCGATATCACGACCCGACTGGCATGGTTAAACCGCCTCTCCCCCATCGAACCGGGTGCGTTTTGCCTGACCAGCGACTGGCAGGCCAATATGAGTCGTGCGCAGTATGGCGAGAAATTCCGCCGAATTCAGGATTATCTGCATGCAGGCGACTGTTATCAGGTCAATCTGACGCAACGTTTTCAGGCCACGTATCACGGCGACGAATGGCAGGCGTTTCTGACGCTCTCCGCCAGCAACCGGGCACCATTTTCCGCTTTCCTGCGTTTACCGCACAGTGCTGTGCTCAGCATTTCTCCGGAGCGTTTTCTGTGGCTGCACGATAACCAGATTCAGACCCGGCCGATAAAAGGTACGCTGCCGCGGCTGCCGGATGCCGACGACGATGCCCGGCAGGCGCAGCGACTGGCTGCATCTGAGAAAGATCGCGCCGAGAACCTGATGATCGTCGACCTGCTGCGTAACGATATCGGCCGGGTGGCGGTGCCGGGCAGCGTCACGGTTCCTGAGTTGTTTGTCGTCGAGCCGTTTCCGGCGGTGCATCATCTGGTCAGTACTATCGAAGCGCAATTACCCGCGCAACAGCACGCCACGGATCTGCTGCGCGCCTGTTTCCCCGGCGGTTCGATTACCGGCGCCCCCAAAGTGCGGGCGATGGAGATCATCGAAGAACTGGAGCCGCATCGTCGCAACGCGTATTGCGGCAGCATCGGCTATCTCAGCGTCTGCGGCACCATGGATACCAACATTACTATCCGTACGTTGATCGCCGCCGAGGGTAAGCTTTCCTGCTGGGCCGGCGGCGGAATTGTGGCCGACAGCGAAGAACAGGCGGAATACCAGGAAACATTCGACAAGATTGGCCGCATTCTGCCGTTATTAACGGTATCGACCACGAATTGAACAGGGCTGAACAACATGACCGATACCACGCTGTTGCCTCTCCCGCTCCACACGGACGCCTACCCTCCTTATGATCTGGACGCGTTTATTACCCGCTTTCAGTTGCAAATGGCACCGGCGCTGCCTGCCACACACCACCAGCGGCAGGCCGCCGTACTCATCCCGATTATTCGCCGCCCTGACCCGTCTCTGCTGCTGACGCGCCGCTCGCCGCGTCTGCGCAAACACGCCGGACAGGTAGCGTTTCCCGGCGGAGCAGCGGACCCGGAAGACCTATCGCTTATCGCCACTGCATTGCGTGAAGCGCAGGAAGAGGTCGCGATTCCGCCGGCATCGGTTCAGATTTTAGGCACACTACCCGCTTTCGATAGTTCCAGCGGTTATCAGGTTACCCCGGTGGTCGGCCTGCTGCCGGAAAATACGCCTTTTCACCCCAATGCGGACGAAGTCGCGGAGCTATTTGAAATGCCGTTGCGTGATGCTTTTACCCTTCAGCGTTACCATTCACTGGATATCAAACACCACCATCAGCGCCACCGCGTCTATCTTTCCTGGTATCAGCAGCAACTGGTCTGGGGGTTGACCGCCGCCATCATCCGCCAGTTGGCGTTGCATGTGGCGATGCCGGAACCGGTTTACCCACCCCACCGGACATCGTTTCTGCCATAAGTTATTTTTCGGCATAACATAACTTTATTTCATGTGAAAAGCCGAATATGACAGCATACTCTTCACTACAATAGCGCGATCTATCGAGTTTTATTCTGGAGCGTGGGCATACCCTCCGTCATCGCACCGGATAACCGGTGATAGGGCAAACGGTGTTCCCCGCTCCCGGTCACAGTGACAGGCAGCGCCCTCAAAGGAGTTTCAGCGTGATAAGCGTATTCGACATGTTCAAAATCGGCATCGGCCCTTCCAGCTCTCATACGGTAGGACCGATGAAAGCCGGTAAGCAATTTGTCGATGAACTGCAACAACGGGAGTTGTTGTCCCGCACTGAGCGGGTGACGGTGGAGGTCTACGGCTCTCTCGCCCTGACCGGCAAAGGCCACCATACCGATATCGCGATCATGCTCGGGCTGGCGGGCAATAAACCGGACACGGTGGATATCGACGCCATCCCGGCGTTTATTCGAAAAGTAGAGCAAACCGAACGGCTCCCGTTGGCGGGCACGCATGACGTTGCGTTTCCCCGCGAAGGCGGCATGATCTTCCGCGGCGAAAATCTGCCGCTACACGAAAACGGCATGACGCTGACGGCATTTGCCGCTGATGTTCCGCTGTTTCGCCAAACTTATTATTCAATCGGCGGCGGGTTTATCGTCGATGAAGCGCATTTTGGCCAATCTCAGGAATCCACCTTCACCATGCCGCATCCTTACCGTTCCGCACGGGAAATCCTGGAGCACTGCAAACAAAGCGGCCTGTCGATTTCCGGCATGGTGATGCGCAATGAGTTAGCGTTGCATAGCCGTCAGGAGATTGAAGAGTATTTCGCCGCCGTCTGGCAAACCATGCGTGCCTGTATGGATCGCGGTATGAATACCGAGGGCGTTTTGCCGGGCCCGCTGCGTGTACCGCGCCGCGCCGCCGCGCTTCGCCGCATGTTGGTCGCCTCGGATAAACTCTCGAATGACCCGATGAACGTGGTGGACTGGGTTAACATGTTCGCGCTGGCGGTCAACGAGGAAAACGCCGCCGGTGGACGCGTGGTCACCGCGCCGACCAACGGTGCCTGCGGTATCGTGCCTGCCGTACTGGCCTACTATGACCACTTTATCGAGCCGGTCGGCCCCGGCATTTATCTGCGTTATTTCATGGCGGCTGGCGCTATCGGCTCACTGTATAAAATGAACGCCTCCATCTCCGGCGCCGAGGTTGGCTGTCAGGGCGAAGTCGGCGTAGCCTGTTCAATGGCGGCGGCCGGTCTGGCTGAATTGTTGGGCGCCAGCCCGGAGCAAGTCTGCGTGGCCGCTGAAATCGGCATGGAGCATAATCTGGGCCTGACCTGCGACCCGGTTGCCGGGCAAGTACAGGTGCCGTGCATCGAGCGTAACGCCATCGCCGCCGTCAAAGCCATCAACGCCACCCGCATGGCAGTAAGACGTACGACGGAGGCCCGCGTATCACTCGATAAGGTGATTGAAACCATGTACGAAACCGGGAAAGACATGAACGCGAAATACCGCGAAACCTCCCGCGGTGGGCTGGCCATCAAGGTACAGTGCGACTGAACCAGTAGACACCGCGCTGAGCTTTAGCGCGATTAGGTGCTTATTGACCCAACAGTCCGACGAAAAGATAAAAAACGCGCCTCGGGTTCGCGTCGGTGTGATGGGGCCGGCATGGTTTGACTCGCCATCCCATCGAATTCTTGCTCTGGTGCCCGCCGGCTAAGACGGGCACCAGAGATAACGTTACACGTCGTCTTCTACAGTCGGTTCTGCAATCCGAACCACGCGAACCAGTTCAATGCGATAGTCCGTCGCAGCCACGATCAGAAAACGTAACCGCTGTAATTCCAGTTTGTCCCCTACTTTCGGGAATTCGTCACTGTGAGCCAGCAGCAGCCCGGCCAGCGACGTATAATCCTCTTTCGGATCGACCAAATCCTGTACATTGAGCACCTGCTGCAACGAATGCAGATCGGTCCCGCCCCTGACCAGCCAGCCGTCACCGTCTTCGATGATATCCAGCGTTTCGTCCTCATCAGGAAATTCGCCGGCGATCGCTTCCAGAATATCCAACGGCGTCACCAATCCCTGCACTACACCGAATTCATTGGTAATCATCACCAGGCTGCCTTTCGCCCGGCGCAGTACCGGCAACAGATTGATGACATCCAGCGTTTCCGGCACCACGATCGGCGGGTTGGCGGACGCGAACTGCTCCACATCAGTGTGCTCGTCCAGCGCGACCAGCAAATCTTTGGCTCGCACCACGCCGACCAGCTCATCCAGTGAACCGCGGCACACCGGGAACAGGCTGTGCGGCGTATCCAGCAATTGCAGACGAATGTCGTCCACTGAACGTTCGCAATCTACCCAGGAAATGTCGGTCCGCGGCGTCATCACGCTGCGCAAAGAACGGGAAGCCAGCGTCAGCACGCCGCTGATCATATAACGTTCCTCTTCGGCAAAGGTTTCTTCCGGCTGCTGCTGCGGCTGCGCTTCCTGATCGTCATGCGCGGTTTTCCGCGACCCCATCAGGCGCAAAATCGCTTCGGCGGTACGCTCGCGCATCGGCCGGTGCGACTGATGTTTGATAAAGTTGTGCCGGGCTATCTGGTTAAACAGTTCGATGACAATCGAGAAACCGATCGCCGCATACAGATAACCTTTCGGAATATGGAAACCAAACCCTTCCGCCACCAGGCTTAAGCCAATCATCAGCAGGAAGCTAAGGCAAAGTACGACCACCGTCGGATGCACATTCACAAACCGGGTTAACGGCTTGGATGCCAGCAACATTACGGCCATCGCAATCACCACGGCGGTCATCATCACGCCCAGATGGTTGACCATCCCTACGGCGGTAATCACGGCATCAAGCGAGAACACCGCATCCAGAATAACAATCTGTACTACCACCGCCCAGAAACTGGCGTGTGCGCGATTGCCATTCGGGTCATGCGGGCGGTTTTCCAGCCGTTCATGCAGTTCCATCGTGGCTTTGAACAACAGGAACACGCCACCGGCCAGCAGGATCAAATCCCGCCCGGAGAAATTAAACTGCCCGACGGAAAATAGTGGTCGCGTCAGTGTGACCATCCATGAAATCAGCGACAGCAGGCCAAGGCGCATCAACAGCGCCAGCGATAAGCCGATGATACGCGCCTTATCTCGCTGTTTGGCCGGCAGCTTATCCGCCAGAATGGCGATGAACACCAGGTTGTCGATACCCAAAACAATCTCGAGTACCACCAACGTCAGTAAGCCTGCCCAGATTGAGGGATCCAGCAAAAATTCCATGTCAGACTCCGGAAAATGAACGAGCAAACGACATCAATGCCGTGGCATTGCGCTGCGAAAGCAAAAGTGAAAGGTCAGTACAATGCTGAGTGTGGCCCGAACGGCCTATTGGGTAAAGAACACCACCGGCTAGCGCCGGGGTAAAAGAGATGAATCGTCGGTGACAGTCCATAGGAAGGGCGTTTGCCCGTAACTCCTCTGTAATTAAAGGGAATGTAACTTTAACAGAGTCAATGTCATTTTCCACAACGATTTTCGGTTACTTCGCGAGGTGGGTCGCATTCGCCAGCGTCACGGACGTTTACAGCGTTATTCCGCCGCCGATTATCGACCGGTATCACATAATTTATTTATTCGCCCCCTAAAATAAATCCTGCCGCTATCCGGCAAGCCTGAATCGATTCATAAGTCGGCATGATGAGTGCCTTTAGCGCTTTTTCTCATGCTCAGGCAGGAAATCAGGCGAGAAACCAAGCAAGAAGAGAAACCAGGCAAGAAGAGAAACCAAGCAAGAAATAGTATTGCAGCCATACTGAATATCGCTCACGGATAAATGTGACGAATTTATCCGGATTATCAGACAGATTTCACTCTCAACAAAACGGTGATTCATGAAAGGAGGGAGCAAGTGAGTATTGCCATCATGCTATGCACTCACGGCGCTACTGCCGGTCCGCTGTTAAACACAGCTGAAATGATTCTTGGTGAACAGAGTAATGTGGGTTGGATCGATTTTGTTCCCGGCGAAAACGCCGAGATCCTGATGGAAAAATATCAGGCGAAACTGGCCGAACTGGACACATCTGCAGGTGTGCTTTTTCTGGTAGACACCTGGGGTGGCAGCCCATTCAATGCCGCCAGCCGTCTGGTGAATGACAAGAAAAATCACGACGTGATCGCCGGGGTCAATATTCCCATGCTGGCTGAGACGTTTATGGCCCGCGACGACAACCCTGAATTCGACGAACTGGTCGCGATCGCCGTGGAGGCCGGCCGTGCTGGCGTCAAGGCGTTGAAAGCTCATGAGCCGGAAAAAACCGCGCATACGGCTCCAGTCAGCGCCAAACCGGTTGCGCCGCCGGGGGCCGGCGGACACATGAAAATTGGGTTGGCGCGCATCGACGACCGACTGATCCATGGGCAGGTCGCCACCCGTTGGACCAAAGAAACCAACGTCAGTCGCATTATTGTCGTCAGTGATGAAGTCGCCGCGGATAACGTACGAAAAACGCTGCTGACACAGGTGGCTCCGCCCGGCGTTACGGCACATGTGGTCGATGTCGCCAAAGCCGTCAGGGTGTATGACAACCCGAAATACGCGTCTGACCGCGTCATGCTGTTGTTTACCAATCCGGCGGACGTGCTGCGGCTGGTAGAAAGCGGCGTCAAGATTACCTCGGTCAACATCGGTGGTATGGCGTATCGGCAAGGCAAAACCCAGGTCAATAATGCCGTTTCGATTGACGACAAGGATATCGACGCGTTCAACAAGCTCCACGCACGTGGCATTGAGCTGGAAGTACGCAAAGTATCGACCGATAGCAAAATCAATATGATGGATTTGATCACCAAGGCGGCGCGTTAGTTCACCCGAACTAACGGACCATGTCACGACGTCATTTACTCGGATTACTATTCTCACAGGAGAAGTACCATGGAGATCACCACGTTTCAAATCGTGCTGATATTTATCGTGGCCTGTATTTCAGGTATGGGTTCCATTCTCGACGAGTTCCAGTTCCACCGCCCTCTGGTGGCGTGTACCCTCATCGGGTTGGTACTGGGCGACCTCAAAACCGGGATCATCATCGGCGGTACGCTGGAAATGATAGCGCTAGGCTGGATGAACATCGGTGCCGCCGTAGCGCCCGATGCGGCGCTGGCTTCCATCATTTCCACCATTCTGGTTATCGCCGGTGGGCAGAGCGTCGGTGCCGGGATCGCCCTGGCGATTCCACTCGCCGCCGCCGGCCAGGTATTGACCATTATCGTGCGTACCATCACCGTTGCTTTCCAGCATGCGGCGGATAGTGCGGCTGAACGCGGCAATCTTTCCGCCATCAGTTGGATTCATGTTTCCGCGCTGCTGCTGCAAGCCATGCGAATCGCCATTCCGGCGGTGATTGTTGCGGTCTCGGTCGGAACCGAAGCGGTACACAGCCTGCTTTCCTCTATCCCCGAGGTGGTCACCACCGGTCTGAACATCGCCGGCGGCATGATTGTGGTCGTCGGTTACGCGATGGTCATCAACATGATGCGTGCCGGTTACCTGATGCCGTTTTTCTATTTGGGTTTCGTCACCGCCGCCTTCACCAATTTCAATCTGGTCGCACTGGGAGTCATCGGTGTTGTTATGGCCGTGCTGTATATCCAGCTCAGCCCTAAATACAACAAAGCCCAGGGTATGGCGACTGCATCGTCAAATAACGATCTTGATAATGAACTGGATTAACAGGAGAGCAAACCATGGTGGATACCACAAAGAAACTGACCCCCGGCGATATTCGCGCCGTATTCCTACGCTCAAACCTGTTCCAGGGATCGTGGAACTTTGAACGGATGCAAGCGCTGGGATTCTGCTTTTCCATGGTGCCGGTAATCCGTCGCCTCTACCCGGAAAATTCGGAAGAGCGGAAACAGGCGATCAAACGTCATCTGGAGTTTTTTAATACGCAGCCGTTTGTTGCCGCACCGGTACTTGGCGTAACGATGGCCATGGAAGAACAGCGGGCCAATGGCGCGCCGATCGACGACGGGGCGATCAACGGTCTGAAAGTCGGGCTGATGGGGCCGCTGGCCGGCGTTGCGACCCATCTTTTGGGGAACCGCTCGCCCGGTCTTTGCCGCACTCGGTGCAGGCATCGCCATGAGCGGCAGCCTGCTTGGGCCCATCCTGTTTTTCGTGCTGTTTAATCTGGTGCGTTTGCTGGTGCGTTATTACGGCGTGGCTTACGGTTACCGTAAAGGCGCGGATATCGTAAGCGATATGGGCGGCGGTTTGCTGCAAAAAATGACCGAAGGCGCCTCAATTCTGGGGTTATTCGTCATGGGGGCGTTGGTCAACAAATGGACCCACGTTAATATCCCGCTGGTCGTTTCGCGCGTAACCGGGCAGGATGGACATACGACAGTCACGACGGTGCAGTCTATCCTTGACCAACTGATGCCTGGGCTGGTGCCGCTGTTGCTGACATTTGGCTGTATGTGGTTGCTGCGTCGCAAGGTGAATGCGCTCTGGCTGATTGTCGGCTTTTTTGTTATCGGCATCATCGGCTATTGGATTGGGCTGTTGGGGCTCTAATGCGTCTGGCCGGGGCGACCCGGCCATTTCATATGCCGGATACCGGCTCCGTTTTCACCACCCTAACCCATTTTTCATTTCTTGTATTCACGCCGCCACCGGAGTTGCTCATGACTTTCACCGACGTCGTTCTGATGATCTCTATCGCCCTGTCCCTGCTGTATGCCGTTTACGACGAATTCATCATGGACCGACAACACGGTCAAACCCGGCTTAAGGTGTTATTACGTCGCCGCCATCGCCTGGACGCACTGATTTTCATCGTGCTGGTCGTGATACTCATCTATAAAAATGTCATCACGCATGGCTCACACCTCACCACACTGCTGCTTTTCTCGCTAATACTGATGGCGATATATCTGAGCATGATTCGCTACCCCAAATTACTCTTTAAAGATCAGGGATTCTTTTATGCCAATACGTATATTCTTTATCCACGCATTCGAAGTATGAATTTATCGGAAGACGGTATTCTGGTAATAGCGCTTGAAAAAAGACGGCTACTGATTACAGTCAATGAATTGGATGATCTGGAAAAAATATATCAATTTATGATTGAAAATCAATAATATGAAATTGCCACGAATACTGAAAAAATATCATACCTCTTTCCCAGACAAAATATGGTGATATTTTAACCGTATAATTAATGATGTAATTCCAGCCAATTATTTTGAATTTATTAAAGATGAAAATAATTATCAATATCACCCTTAACCCATATATTCTTTCTTGTTGTTTATTGCAGGAATAATATGGTATTGTTGCGCCGTCCTTGGGGAGTAGCTGATTCCTGACATCTGAAATTCAGGAATGCTCGTATCAACATACTCGTTCTTCACTGAACGTGGTACGAGCGGCCAGACTGGCAAGCGAGACCATAGACACGTGATCTGCCATCTGGTTGGGGGTGGGTTGCGTGGATATGGAGAACCGCCCAGCCGAGGCTATGTATATGAATTTATCTGCTACTCTTATTCTTGCTTTTGGCATGTCCATGGACGCGTTCGCCGCGTCTATTGGTAAAGGTGCCGCCCTGCATAATCCCCGTTTTCGCGAAGCCATACGTACCGGCTTGATTTTCGGTCTAATCGAAGCATTAACGCCATTAATCGGCTGGGCATTGGGATTTTATGCCAGCCGCTTCATTCTCGCCTGGGACCACTGGGTAGCCTTCACCCTGTTGCTGATCTTAGGTGGCCGGATGATTATCGAAGGTGTGAAAGGCGAAGATAGCTGCAATTGTGAAAAAATATCCAGGCATAGTCTGTTCATTCTGATCTGTACCGCCGTTGCCACCAGTCTGGATGCCATGGCGATTGGCGTCGGGTTGGCATTCCTGCAGGTCAATATCTTCCACACGGCGATGGTGATTGGTTGCGCCACCATGATTATGGTAACCATAGGCATGATGATTGGCCGCTATGTTGGCCCGATTCTTGGCAAACGGGCGGAAATTCTCGGTGGTGTGGTACTGATCGGTATCGGCTGCAATATTCTTTATGAACACCTGCTCGATCTTGCCTGATGAATACACCAACGGGCAGCTTCCACCGCCCGTTGGTTAATCCACGCGCTTCAACCTTCGCGCCGATGAAATCGAATCAGAAAATCGGTTTCACACGCAAACTGCGATTCTGCCATTAATCCATCACGCACATCCGGCGTCGCTCGCCACGCAAATGGCGTCATCTGTAACAGACTGGCGGCATCCGTTCCCGTCATCGACATGCGATACTGTAAACGCTCGGCGGTTTCCAGCACAAATCCTGGCAAGACTTCGTCTATCTCAGGATGGGGCCTGGCATCCTGGTATACCCGCGCTTTAAGTGACAACAGATGATTAGGCCCCGGCGACACGGTCATGACGCCCCCTCCCGGCCGAATAACCCGCGCCAGTTCCTCACCATTACAGGGAGCATAGATTTTTAATACTGCCGCCAGAGAACGATCCTGGAAAGGGAGTCGTTGACTGGAAGCCACACAAAACATGACTTGAGTATAGCGCCTGGCCGCGCGCTGAATTGCCGCTTTGGAGACATCCAGCCCATAAACCGGCATCCCATCAGGGGTGAGTGTATCTGCCAGCGCAGCGGTGTAATAACCTTCGCCACAGCCAATATCCAGCAATGCGCCCGGCTGTTTTTGCAATACCCGCGCCAATTGCTCCGATACCCGATCCCGTAGCGGCTGGTAATGCCCATGATCCAGAAACGTCCGGCGGGCTTGCATCATTTCAGCGCTATCCCCTGGTTGTCTGGAGCGTTTAAACTGCACCGGCAGTAAATTGACATACCCTTCCCGCGCGCAGTCAAAATGATGACGTCCACAGGACCAACGGCCAGGCTCGGCATTCAGGGGCTGATGGCATAAGGGACATTGATAAGGCACTGACGATTTTTGCATAGCACTCTTGACGATGAAAAAAGCAAAAAACCCGCACTAGGCGGGTTTTATGGCATGAGCTGAAAATTACAGCGCAACAACATTCACTGCAGAAGGGCCCTTCTGGCCATCCTGAATTTCAAACTCAACATTCTGGCCTTCGGCCAATGTTTTAAAGCCGTTGCCCTGAATTGCAGAGAAGTGTACGAACACATCTTTGCTGCCATCAGCCGGAGTAATGAAACCGAAGCCTTTAGACTCGTTGAACCACTTAACCTGACCTTTAATCTTTGCCATTTTAAAGTTTCCTTTAATAATTTAAACCGCACTAAGGCGTTATACAAAAAAACCAGAGTCGTTACTGCTTGAGGCACTAAAATAAGGATCGGCAGAGAAGTGGTATTCAACGCTAACGTTTGTACTCAAGACTTCTTTACTGAAAATGCCATTCATATACAGAACTGTACCTCGTTTTACCCAGATGCGTTATTACATACTATGTAATCGTTGGCAAGCCATTTTTTACCAGTGGTGGACATGTCGCACAAATTAGAGCCGCTAATGTATCTTTAATATCCATTCAATCCTGTCTCAGGATATTGACGCCTCAGCGCATTCTCTACGCCACATCCAACCATTTGATTATGTGCACGGTATTTCAATTACGCAAGCCGGTATGATCGACTTATTGGCAGTCCTCGCTATCATAACAAAATAATATTACTCATCAATCACAGTATGCTTTGGCTGTCCAGCCGCTGTTTACCAGAAATGTGATTGAAGCTTTATTTTTTACGTTTTAAAAAAGAAAACCTTTATGCACAAGGTGATACAGATGGTTTATTTCAAATCGTGACTATCCACTAACACAATAATAATGAAACATAGTAAATATGTATCGAAAATAAGTTGATAAGCAAAGAAGCAGTATGCAGCTTAATGCTGCGGACCGGGTACAGGTACGTCACCGAAGTGAATAACATCGCCGACAATTGCAATGCCGGGCTGCGCCTGATGCAGCGGCAAAAGGGCAAGCGACATCACCCAGGCTGCAATAAAACCATCCTATCCGCGATATCACGCCTCGCCATAACCGCTTACATTGCGAGTATTTAGTATGATAATGACATTATTTTTACAAAAAAATGATTTATGAACGGCGCCCCACCGTTTTATTCCGGAGCTATTTCTTTTTTTAGCCGTTAAAAAAATGGCTATACCCAAAATAATTCGAGTTGCAGGAAGGCGGCAAGAGAGAGAATCCCGATGAGCTTACTCAGGTAAGTGATTCGGGTGAACGAACGCAGCCAACACACCTGCAACTTGAAGTATGACGGGTATATACCCGGCCGGTTCTATATCATCGGAATTCATCCGCCATGATCACATTTTTGTTCTAACAAAAAATTAATCTGAAATCTGCTGACATACCTATTCGGAATAACAAACATCCGGCGATATCAAATTTAACATCATGACCGTCGTTCCTGTGGAATCATCCCCATTTATTGATCTCTATCGTGACAACCCTGGCCGAGCGCGTTATTGTATTCTTGTCGCCACATTTCATTACGCCATATCGGCGGGTTCCTGTTTTTTGAGCGACACCAACAAATGATGACCGTCATGATGACGGTAACCCATTTTTCCTTCATTTCAGGTAGCTATTGATAACGCTGCCAGCTGTGCACCAGATTCAGTTTTTACACTGCATAAATCGCTAACGTAATGAGATATCGGCAACATCAACGGGAGGTGACCTATGTGGCAGACGGTTGAGCAACTGCTGAAAGAACATCTTGGCCCCGGTGATATTCTGGATCGTCGGGAATTGCCCGGTGGCGAAGTACATTCCGCCTGGTATCTGCGGTACGGTCAGCATAATGTCTTCGTAAAATGCGATGCCCGTGAACTCCTCACCAAATTTCGTGCGGAAGCCGAGCAGTTGGAGTTACTGACGCGTAGTAAAACGGTACAAGTACCAGCGGTTTATGGTGTCGGCAGTCATCGCGATTACAGTTTTCTGTTGCTGGAATATCTCTCGGTCAAACCGGTTTCCGCCCACGATGCGTGGTGCCTTGGGCAACAACTGGCACAATTGCATCAATGGAGCGACCAACCTCAGTTTGGGCTCGATTTCGATAATGACCTGTCTACAACGCCGCAACCCAACGCCTGGCAACGTCGCTGGTCCAGCTTTTTTGCAGAACAGCGTATTGGCTGGCAACTGCAACTGGCCGCCGAGAAAGGGCTACACTTTGGTGATATCGACACCCTGATATCCCAGGTAGAAAAACGGCTTTCCGGCCATCAGCCCCAACCCTCGTTGCTGCATGGTGATCTATGGTCCAATAATTGCCTGAATACCGAGCGGGGTTATTACCTGTTTGACCCAGCATGCTACTGGGGCGACCGGGAATGCGATTTGGCAATGTTACCGCTGCATGCCGAATTACCGCCGCAAATTTATGATGGTTACCAGAGCGTCTGGCCGCTGGAAAAGGATTTTGTTGAACGCCAGCCGATCTATCAGATTTACTATCTGCTTAACCGGGCTAATTTGTTTGGCGGCAAACACGTGGTTACGGCGCAACACGCCATAGAAAATCAGTTGCTATGAATGCTGAACGGCGCTCAGAGACCGGGGCAATACACGGCCCCGGCAGGCTCAGCCCAGAATACCGACAACTTTCAGCGTCAGGTAACCAATCACAGCCACGACAACCGGCAGGATATAGAGCGGAAAAAACTGTAACAGAATAGAGTGACGAGGCAGTTCCAGACGTGACTCCAGCTCTTCGCGGGTTTTGCCTTCATCACCTTTGACTCTCTCCAGAATCAGTTGGTCTTCCAGTCCTTCACGAATATGTTTCACCTGGCGGGACAAACGGGCCCCCGACACCTGTAGCGCCAAACCGACAAACATCAACATATAGATAAACCAGAACATAACGGTAGCCGGCGACGACAGCCGACCAAAATCAGGCACCGGTGAGTTGTACCAAAACATGTTCAAAAACGGCGTATTGAAACGCAACACTTCCACGACCAGATGCAAAAAGTCCTGCATCACGCCATTGATCCCCTGCTTCTTCTCGGTAAACGCGTGAATAAGATTAGCCAGCGAAATCATAGTCGAGAGCAAAGCAGGAAGAAAGACAACCCACCCCGTAATACGCTTAACGACGGCAAAAAGGCCAGCCTGTTGATACGTCATGTGTTCCCCTTTTGCGTGACGCCACGGTGAGCAAAAATGTAGACCGATAAAACCCGTTAGCAGGGTACTTCAGGTTTTAACAGAGTCAACGTTTTCTTTCCCGCGTCGGCCACTATCGGCAATCGGCGGCACTCAGCGCCAAACCAATAAACATCAGAACACAGGCAGGTATAGAAGCAAGGGTCGGCAGCATGGCCGACGCCTTGTTAAATAGAAGGATTCAGAGGAAGTCGGCGCGTTTTGGCGAGAAGGTATCGATCAACACACTACCTTCTTCCAGCGACACCACGCCATGCATTTCATTCTTCACGGCCATATAAGCATCGCCGGTTTTCAGAATACGTTTTTCACCTTCGATCACCACCTCGAAGCTACCAGCCGCGACATAGGCTATCTGATCATGGATATCATGCTTGTGCGGCGTACCGATGGCGCCTTTGGCGAAATGGACGCACACCATCATCAGGTCATCGCTCCAGGTGATGATTTTACGTTTAATACCATCGCCCAGCTCTTCCCACGGCGTTTCGTCGTCAATAAAGTACCTTCTCATGGTTTCTCCTTAAAGTAGTACTGCGCGTCACCCCTATGTGAACAGGGTAACACAAAAGGTTAATGGCGATATTCTAGTAACATCGGCATCAGATGAAACATAAAATAAGCAAAACCATGACGCCTCTCAAGAAATAAATAAAACATTATTTCATTTTTATTGAATTCACATCTCAACCACACTATCATCGCGCCATAACACGAAAGAACCGGGCAAAAAAGGTTCAGGTGACGTTGTCACTGCCACGCAAGGTGACCTGTTCCGCCCGGCGCTTTCCTGTCAGGCCATAGCCTGATGTCTATCTGAAAGCGAGGAGCAACCATGCAAGTCCGTCAGAGCATCCACAGTGACCATGCCCGCCAGCTTGATACCGCTGGTCTGCGGCACGAGTTTCTGATCGAGCGTATTTTTGATGCAGACGCCTGCACCATGACTTATAGCCACATTGACCGAATCATCGTAGGCGGCGTCATGCCCGTCCATCAAACGGTGACTATCGGCGAAGATGTGGGGAAACAGCTGGGCGTCGATTATTTTCTTGAGCGTCGTGAACTGGGTGCAATCAATATCGGCGGCGGCGGCGTAGTCAGCGTCGATGGCGAGCGTTATGAAATCGGTCACGAAGAGGCTATTTATATTGGCAAAGGTGCGCGGGACATCCGCTTCACCAGCGTAGATCCTTCCGCTCCAGCCCGTTTTTACTATAACAGCACGCCGGCGCACACCACTTATCCGACACGCAAGATTACTGCTGCCGACGCCTCTCCCCAAACCATCGGGGATGATGCGACCAGCAATCGCCGTACCATTAATAAATATATCGTTCCGGATGTGTTGCCAACCTGCCAGCTCACGATGGGCCTGACCAAACTGGCGGAAGGCAGCCTCTGGAATACCATGCCGTGCCATACCCATGAGCGCCGCATGGAAGTGTATTTCTATTTTGATATGGATGAAGAAACGGCGGTGTTTCATATGATGGGACAACCACAAGAAACCCGTCATATTTTGGTGCACAACGAGCAGGCGGTGATTTCACCGAGCTGGTCAATTCATTCTGGTGTAGGCACTAAGCGTTACACCTTTATCTGGGGTATGGTTGGCGAGAATCAGGTTTTCTCAGACATGGATCACGTCAAAGTTAGCGAGTTGCGCTAACGAATTACCCACCAGATTTCATGTTGCAGGACAGCGGTAAATAAGCGCTCCCCTACTCCATCGTAGGGGGCGAAAAACCAGCAACCTGAGATATGACGGGTATAACCGGTATTTCCCTACAGTAACAAGCTCACGACAAGACATGTCGTTTACAGAGAGATTAAAGCTATGATTCTAGATTCATTCAATTTACAGGGCAAAGTGGCACTGATCACCGGCTGTGATACCGGTCTGGGTCAGGGTATGGCTGTCGGTCTGGCTGAAGCCGGCTGTGACATCGTCGGCGTCAACATTGTTGAACCGAAAGAAACCATCGAAAAAGTCACTGCCACAGGCCGTCGTTTCCTCAGCCTGACCGCGGACATGAGCGATATCTCCGGCCATGCCGCACTGGTGGAAAAAGCCGTTGCCGAGTTCGGTAAAGTGGACATTCTGGTTAACAATGCCGGTATTATCCGTCGTGAAGACGCCATCGAGTTCAGCGAAAAGAACTGGGACGATGTGATGAATCTGAACATCAAAAGCGTGTTCTTCATGTCTCAGACTGTTGCCCGTCAGTTCATCAAACAGGGTCATGGCGGTAAAATCATCAATATCGCCTCCATGCTGTCTTTCCAGGGTGGTATCCGCGTACCGTCCTACACCGCGTCTAAGAGCGCAGTGATGGGGATCACCCGCCTGCTGGCCAACGAATGGGCGAAACACAATATCAATGTCAACGCCATCGCCCCTGGTTACATGGCGACCAACAACACCCAGCAGTTGCGTGCGGATCAGGATCGCAGCAAAGAAATTCTGGACCGTATCCCGGCTGGCCGTTGGGGTCTGCCGCAAGATTTGCAGGGCCCGGCCGTGTTCCTGGCATCCAGCGCATCCGATTATGTGAACGGTTACACTATCGCTGTTGACGGCGGCTGGCTGGCTCGTTAATTTTTCTACAAAAAACACTTATGGACAAAGGCACAATTTCATGTTGTGCCTTTCTTTTATCTATCAGTAAGTTACCCAAACACTCCCGCGTCATATAGTTTCCAAATCTTCCATAAAAAATTTTCAAAACAACGTTCCGACTTTGATCACACTTTCGATAATGAGCACATGACGAAAATATAATTTGCACAATATAATCAATCAAAACAATGTTTCTATTTATAAGGAACTGTTTCCTCCAGTTCTGCAAGAAGGTAGTCCATGAGTATTTTTACTGATTTGAACACCAGCAGAAAATGGCAAATCGACCAATGGTTGTCGGCGATTAACAGCCATATTGAAAAAATTCAACAATACGGCCACAGTCAGATCAATCCAACGCCGTTATTGGTTGACGGATTTGAGATAAAAACACAGTCTCCAGTTGTCTGGCAGTTTCCAGATGGTCATGACGCACCGATATCCAACTTCGCCAGTCAGCAAAACTGGTTGAAATTATTAGTATCTATGAGCGTCGTCACAGAAACGGAAAAATATCGCCAGTCTGCTTTTTCTCAGTGCGAGTATTTTCTGGATCATTTTGTCGATGACAACAGCGGGCTTTTTTATTGGGGCGGTCATCGTTTTATTAATCTTGATACGCTGACCACCGAAGGTCCAGAATCCAAATCATTGGTGCATGAATTAAAACACCATTTGCCCTATTACGAATTTTTGTATCAGGTTAATCCGGAAAAAACCCATCATTTTATTCAGGGCTTCTGGAATGCGCATGTAGAGAATTGGGACTGCCTGGATCTGGGCCGCCATGGCGATTACGCCAGATCGCGCGATCCGCATGTCTTTCTGCATACTCGCCATGATGTGGTAGACCCTGCCAAATGGCCTGAACTGCCGTTAACCAAGGGCTTAACCTTTGTTAATGCCGGTACCGATCTGATCTACGCCGCATTCGTTTATGCACGTCACAGCGATGATGTACATGCGGCAAACTGGGGTAAGCATCTCTATCGCCAGTATGTGTTGGCGCGCAACCCGGAAACCGGTATGCCGGTTTATCAATTCAGCTCGCCATTACAGCGCCAGCCTGTACCCGCCGATGATAATCAAACCCAATCCTGGTTTGGCGACCGCGCACAGCGGCAGTTCGGCCCGGAATTTGGCGCGATAGCCCGTGAGGCCAATGTACTGTTTCGCGACATGCGCCCGTTATTGATCGATAACCCGTTGGCTATGCTGGATATTTTACAGCATCATCCCGACACGGACATGCTGACCTGGGTGATCAGCGGCCTGAAAAACTATTATCAGTATGCTTACGATGTCGACAGTAACAGCCTGCGGCCAATGTGGAACGACGGTCAGGACATGACCGGCTACTGCTTCAAACGCGATGGCTACTACGGCAAAGCAGGTACCATTCTGCAACCTTTCCCTCTGGAAGGCGATTACCTGCTGCCATTAGTACGCGCCTGGTACCTGAGCGATGACGACGACCTGTACACGCTGATTGTCACGATGCTCTCGCGGCTGGAGAAACAAGGTATTCATCAATCCGCCTCGCCGTTCTTGCTGTTGGCGATTACCGAGTTGGCGCAAGCCAAACAATCGGCGCAGTGGGCGGAATATGCCTGGCAGATGGCGGAAATTTTATTCAAACGCTATTTCCATCACGGTTTATTCGTACGATCAGAACATCATCGCTATGTACGGCTTGACGATCCTTTCCCGGTCATTCTGCTGACGCTGATAGCCGCCTGCAGAAATAAATGGTCAGAGATACCCGCTATTTTAACTCAGGGGGGATATATTCATGGCGACTACCGTATTAATGGAGAAAGCCGAGTTATTTATGACACGGAATTTATTTACCCGGAAAAATCAATCCAATAATTTTATTTTTTACAGACTCACCATTACTAAAGTAGGTAGGCATTATGAATGAAAACAGAATGCTGGGGTTAGCTTATATCTCTCCCTATATAATAGGGTTGATAGTTTTCACTGCTTTCCCCTTTCTTTCATCATTTGTGCTCAGTTTTACTGAGTACGATTTAATGAGTCCCCCCACATTCACCGGGCTGGAAAATTACCACCGGATGTTTATGGAGGACGATCTTTTCTGGAAATCCATGGGAGTAACATTTGCTTATGTCTTTTTGACTATCCCGCTGAAACTGATTTTTGCACTGCTTATTGCGTTCGTGCTGAATTTCAAGTTACGCGGAATCGGTTTTTTCCGTACCGCTTATTACGTACCGTCGATTCTCGGCAGCAGCGTGGCTATCGCCGTACTGTGGCGCGCCTTGTTCGCCATCGACGGGTTGCTGAACAGCTTTATCGGCGTCTTTGGTTTAGATCCGGTCAACTGGTTGGGTGAACCGTCGCTGGCGCTGATGTCGGTTACCTTACTGCGTGTCTGGCAGTTCGGTTCCGCGATGGTGATCTTCCTGGCTGCCTTGCAAAACGTACCGCAATCGCAGTATGAAGCGGCGATGATCGATGGCGCGTCGAAATGGCAGATGTTCCTGAAAGTCACCGTACCGCTGATTACACCGGTTATTTTCTTCAACTTTATTATGCAGACGACGCAAGCGTTTCAGGAATTTACCGCGCCCTACGTCATTACCGGTGGTGGCCCAACCCACTACACCTATCTGTTCTCGCTCTATATCTATGATACGGCATTCAAGTATTTCGATATGGGGTACGGCGCGGCCCTGGCATGGGTGCTGTTCCTGGTGGTAGCCGTATTCGCCGCTATCTCCTTTAAATCGTCTAAATACTGGGTGTTCTATTCCGCCGATAAAGGAGGAAAAAATGGCTGATATTCATTCCCCACTGTCTGCGCAGAGTATCGCCGCGGCAGAAGTTCGCCGCACGCTGCGCCGTGAAAAAATCAGTGCTGCCATGCGTTACATTATTTTGCTGTTCGTCGGCATTCTGATGCTCTATCCGTTAGCGTGGATGTTCTCGGCATCGTTCAAACCGAACCATGAGATTTTCACGACCCTCAGCCTGTGGCCGGCACATGCCACCTGGGATGGCTTTATCAATGGCTGGAAAACCGGCACTGAGTACAACTTCGGTCACTACATGATCAATACCTTTCAGTATGTGATTCCGAAAGTGGTGCTGACGGTGATCTCTTCCACCATCGTGGCTTATGGTTTTGCCCGGTTTGAAATTCCGTGGAAAAACTTTTGGTTCGCGACCTTGATCGCCACCATGTTGCTGCCAAGTACCGTTTTACTGATTCCGCAGTACATCATGTTCCGTGAAATGGGCATGCTGAACAGTTATCTGCCGTTGTATGTCCCGGTCGCATTCGCTACGCATGGGTTCTTTGTATTCATGCTGATTCAGTTCCTGCGCGGCGTACCGCGTGATATGGAAGAAGCCGCACAGATCGATGGCTGTAACTCCTGGCAGGTATTGTGGTACGTCGTCGTACCCATTCTGAAACCGGCCATCATTTCGGTTGCGCTGTTCCAGTTCATGTGGTCAATGAACGACTTTATCGGCCCGCTGATTTACGTTTACAGCGTGGACAAATACCCGATTGCGCTGGCTCTGAAAATGTCTATCGACGTAACAGAAGGCGCACCGTGGAACGAAATTCTGGCAATGGCGAGTATCTCCATTCTGCCGTCCATCATTATTTTCTTCATGGCTCAGCGCTACTTCGTTCAGGGCGTTACCAGCAGCGGAATTAAAGGTTAATTGAGGATTTATCATGGCTGAAGTCATTTTCAACAAACTGGAAAAAGTTTACTCCAACGGTTTCAAAGCAGTTCACGGTATCGACCTGACGATCAAAGACGGCGAATTTATGGTTATCGTAGGGCCGTCTGGTTGTGCGAAATCCACCACCCTGCGCATGCTGGCCGGACTGGAAACCATCAGCGGCGGCGAAGTTCGCATCGGCGACAAAATCGTCAACAATCTGGCGCCGAAAGATCGCGGCATCGCGATGGTGTTCCAGAACTATGCGCTCTACCCGCACATGACGGTTCGCGAAAACCTGGCCTTCGGCCTGAAACTCAGCAAGATGCCGAAAGACAAGATCGAAGCGCAGGTTAACGAAGCGGCTAAGATTCTGGAGCTGGAAGAATTGATGGATCGCTTGCCGCGCCAGTTGTCCGGCGGTCAGGCACAGCGCGTTGCTGTTGGCCGCGCCATCGTCAAAAAACCGGATGTGTTCCTGTTTGACGAACCGCTTTCCAACCTGGACGCGAAATTGCGCGCCTCAATGCGTATCCGTATCTCGGATCTGCACAAACAGTTGAAGAAGAGCGGCCATCCGGCAACCAGCGTCTACGTGACCCATGACCAGACCGAGGCCATGACGATGGGCGACCGTATTTGCGTCATGAAGCTGGGCCACATTATGCAGGTCGATACGCCGGATAATCTGTACCATTTCCCGAAAAACATGTTCGTCGCCGGGTTTATCGGTGCGCCGGAAATGAATATCAAACCCGGCAAGTTGCTGGAAGATAATGGACAGATCTCGCTGCAGGTAGGCAAATACACCATGGGTCTTAACCAGTCGAAGCAGGACAAAGTTCGCGGTTACATTGGTAAAGATATCTGCTTCGGCGTTCGCCCAGAGTATGTCACGGTATCTGAATCGCCGTTCGACGGCGGTCATTTCCAGGGCGAACTGGTACGTGCCGAAAACATGGGCCATGAGTTCTTCATGTACATCAAGGTTGATGGATTTGAACTGACCAGCCGTATGCCGTCAGACGAAGCACGGGTGATTATCAACAATGGATTGAATCGTCAGGTGTATTTCAAGTTCGATATGGATAAATGCCATATTTTTGATGCCAAAACAGAACAAAATATCTCTCTTTAACAGGAGTATAACCGATGAAAAAAGTGATCCTACGCACATTGATAGCCTCTTCTCTTGCACTGATGGCGCATCAGTCCTTTGCGGCTGAGCAGGTTGACTTGCGTATGTCATGGTGGGGCGGCAACGGTCGCCACCAGGTGACACTGAAAGCCATTGAGGAATTCCAGAAAAAATATCCGGATATCAAGGTTAAAGCGGAATACACCGGTTGGGATGGACATCTGTCTCGTTTGACCACGCAGATCGCGGGTAATACCGAGCCTGATGTGATGCAGACCAACTGGAACTGGCTGCCGATTTTCTCCCGTACCGGTGATGGCTTCTACGACCTGAACAAAGTGAAAGATGTGCTGGACCTGTCGCAGTTTGATGCGAAAGAACTGCAGGCGACGACGGTTGACGGCAAACTGAACGGGATTCCGATTTCCGTAACGGCGCGCGTCTTCTATTACAACACCGAAACCTGGAAGAAATCCGGCCTGACCGCCCCGAAAAACTGGGATGAACTGGTGAATGCCGGCAAGGTCTTCAAAGAAAAACTGGGCGACCAATTCTATCCGCTGGTGCTGGAGCATCAGGACTCGTTGGCGTTGCTGAATTCTTACATGGTACAGAAGTACAACATTCCGGCGGTGGACGAGAAAAACAAGAAATTCTCTTATACCGACGCGCAATGGGTAGAGTTCTTCGAGATGTACAAGAAGCTGGTTGATGGCCACGTCATGCCGTCTGCGAAATACTACGCTTCGTTCGGCAAGAGCAACATGTATGAAATGAAGCCGTGGATTGCCGGTGACTGGGGTGGTACGTACATGTGGAACTCCACCATCACCAAGTACTCCGATAACCTGCAGCCGCCGGCCAAACTGGAACTGGGTGCCTACCCCATGCTGCCGGGCGCCAAAGAAGCGGGATTATTCTTTAAACCGGCTCAGATGTTGTCTATCGGCAAGTCCAGTAAGCACCCGAAAGAAGCCGCTATGTTGATCAACTACCTGTTGAACAGTAAAGAAGGCATTCAGGCGCTGGGACTGGAACGCGGCGTGCCGTTAAGCAAAGCGGCAGTTGCTCAGTTGCGTGCCGATGGCGTCATCAAAGACAGCGACCCGTCGGTAGCGGGCCTGAACCTGGCATTGTCCTTACCGCATGAAACCAAGACATCGCCTTATTTCGACGATCCGCAAATCGTCGCCCTGTTCGGTGATGCCATTCAATATATCGATTATGGTCAGAAATCCGTGGAAGAAACCGCCAAATACTTCCAACGTCAGGCTGATCGTATTCTGAAACGCGCCATGAAAGAATAACTGCCAACTGGTTATTTCTCTAAGCCCCGTGCTCTGTGCCGGGGCTTTTTTATTAAAAATGAAACAAAATGAATCATACTGTCGATCATCGTCACAATTTGAAATCATTTTGAAGTTATTGTGATTCTAAAAGATCACGATCACAAAACGAAATTAAATAATCCATAAAATAGAACTCGTTCCATGAGAACGCATCGTTTTTATTTTTTTATTCTTTTTCTTTATCTGTATATCTATAGGGAAAGTACAATGAAGATTAAATTATTAACTTTGGCTGTTGCATCTCTGATTAGCGTTAATGCTCTGGCTGTATCCATCGATTATCGTCATGAAATGACGGATAACACTAAAGTTGGTCATAAAGACCGTCTGTTAATCTCTCACCGTTTTGCGAATGGTTTTGGATTATCGTCCGAAGTAAAATGGGCTCAATCCGGCAGGGACGGTAACCCAAACAGACCGTTTAGCGAACAGGTCAGCAACGGCACCGAAGTTGTCGCCAGCTACGTGTATAAATTCAACGACGTCTTTTCTATCGAACCGGGATTTTCTTTAGAATCAAGTTCATCCAATAACAATTATCGCCCCTATCTTCGCGGCCGGGCTAATGTGACCGATGATTTGTCTGTCGCCTTACGCTATCGTCCTTATTTCAAACGTAACAGTGAGAACATCAGGCAACAGGGTAAAGAAACGATGGACAAAGGTTATACCCTGACCGGTAATATCGACTATAACTTCCTGGATGTTTATACCCTCGGTTACGAGCTGGAATACAAAAAAGGCACCTCCGGCGAAACTGTCCTTTCTGACAACGATAATTATGACATCACTCATGAAGTGAAATTGTCTTACAAGTGGGACAAAAACTGGAAGCCATATGTCGCACTCGGCAACGTTTCTGGTTCTAAAACCACTGACGAACGCCAGACCCGTTACCGTGTAGGCGTGCAATATAGCTTCTAATCGCTGTCTGTGACGCCTTAAACAAGGCGTCAAAATGGATAATAAAAATGACTGCAATATGGAATCTTTATTATCCAGGTTAATATCCAGTGGGAATTAACCAAACCATCAACTCGTCTTTTTAAATTTCTGTGTCGATGTCCCTTTTCGGGAATCATATTATTCGCCACTTTGGGTAAACATTTTTTCTCTTCGATGAAATGTTTACCTGTTTTTTTATCGCCATCACCCTCATACTCGTGTTATTAATTTAACCACCTCATCTCACCATCAACCCTGAATATATGAGTAAACTGTTATGTCATTATCAAAGATAATTGCAGGAACACTTATTATGTCTGTCAGTGGATTCAGCCTCGCCGAGACCACCTTCCCGATATGGCCGCAAGGTGAAGCGCCCGGCGCCATCACGTCATCGGTACAACAGCAAGTGGTCGAACGCAGTAAAGACCCTGCCTGGCCGGATCGTGCCGTAACCGGCATTCGCAGCCCGGAAATCACGGTTTATGTACCGGACAACCCTAATGGCACAGCACTATTAATTACCCCCGGCGGTTCTTACCAACGCGTCGTACTGGATAAGGAAGGTAGTGATTTAGCCCCATACTTTACCCAACAAGGCTACACCTTGTTCGTCATGACCTACCGTATGCCGGCTGACGGTCATCAGGAGGGTGCCGATGCGCCGCTGGCCGATGCTCAACGAGCGATACGTACGCTGCGTTCCCATGCCGCGCAGTGGCATATTAACCCACAGCGTATCGGTATTATGGGCTTCTCCGCAGGCGGACATGTCGCCGCCAGTTTGGGTACCCGTTTTGCACAAACCGTTTATCCCGCTCAGGATGAAATCGACAACGTCAGCGCCCGCCCTGATTTTATGGTGCTGATGTATCCCGTTATCTCTATGCAGGAAAATATTGCCCACGCCGGCTCCCGCAAGGCGCTGATTGGTTCACATCCCAGTGAAGCCCAAATCGAACGTTATTCCGCAGAAAAACAAGTCAGCGCCCAAACTCCACCGACATTTTTAGTCCATGCGATTGACGACCCATCAGTATCCGTAGACAACAGTCTGGTAATGCTATCGGCATTGCGGGAGAACAAGATTCCGACTGAAATCCATCTGTTTGAACAAGGAAAACATGGTTTCGGTATCCGTGGTACCGTCGGGTTGCCGGCCGCAGCCTGGCCGCAGCTATTGAATAACTGGATAAAATCACTGCAGTTGGATAAAAAGGCGTGGGAATCAAACAGATAAATTATCGCTGCCTACAACAATGCACCTTCCGCCGCTCATGACAATCTCTTATACTGTATAAAATGACAGTTTTTGAGATGTTTCATGACCGCGGAAGGCCACCTCCTGTTTGCCGTAGCCAGCGCAATCTTCGCAAAAAAAGCAGAATTATCGCCTGCCCTGGCAGCAGGCGACTGGTGGCATATTATCCCAGCCGCCTTACTGACATCCTTGTTACCCGATATAGACCACCCGAAGTCTATTCTCGGCCAACGCCTGAAATGGATTTCCGTCCCCATTGCCAGGCTGTGCGGGCATCGTGGTTTTACGCATAGCTTGCTGGCCATCGTGATTGGTGTCTATGTCATCCGCACTAAACTGCCAGCAGACTGGCCCTTACCGGGCGATGTCTATCACGCGATGATCGTTGGATATCTAAGCCATATCGTCGCCGATATGCTGACAACAGCGGGTGTACCGCTCTTGTGGCCTTGCCGCTGGCGCTTTCGTCTGCCTTTACTGAATAGCGACAAAGGCAATCAACTGGAACGCTTACTGTGCGTCGGGTTGATTTTGTTTATGCTATTTCAACCGCAGCAACCACTTGAATCCTGGCATTACGGCGAACCCGCACGACGGCTACAACAGCTCGGGCAGCAGTTACATCAGTTACTGGCACCTTAGTCACCACTGGTTTCGTTATTCCATTCCGAACCATCCATGTTGGTTATCTCTATAACCGCGATATAAAAGACCTGCTATGCTACTGCGCTGGCTACGTTTTTCCAGACGTAGCGGTGATGAACATTAAAAAAGGAGTAGTGGGATGAATTTTCCGCTGATAATAAATGTGGTTGTTTTTGCTGTGCTGCTTTTTGCACTGGGGTATAGCGGTAATAAAAATTGGAGCCTGTCGAAAAAGGTGTTGCTGGGTCTGATAACCGGCGTCCTGTTTGGGCTGGTATTACACCTGATTTATGGCGATGACAATCCTGTCATCAAACAGTCTATTGCCTGGTTCAACATCGTCGGCAACGGCTATGTACAATTGTTGCAAATGATTGTGATGCCGCTGGTGTTCGTGTCAATACTGAATTCCGTTGCCCGGCTGCATAACGCCTCCTCGCTGGGAAAAATCAGCCTGCTTGCACTCGGCACATTGCTATTTACCACGCTGATCGCCGCCTTAATTGGTATTTTTGTGACCAATCTGTTTGGCCTGACCGCTTCCGGGTTGGTGCAAGGCGCGCAGGAAAGTTCTCGTCTGTCGACCATTCAGAATAGCTATGCCGGCAAGGTCGCCGACCTGAACGTACCACAGCTGTTGCTGTCGTTTATCCCTAAAAATCCGTTTGCCGACCTGACCGGCGCCAACCCGACGTCTATCATCAGCGTGGTCATTTTCGCCGCGTTTCTCGGCGTTGCGGCATTGCACTTGTTAAAAGACGACGCGGCAAAAGGCGAACGCGTCCTGACAGCGATTGATACCTTGCAATCCTGGGTAATGAAACTGGTTCGGCTGGTGATGCGCCTCACACCTTATGGCGTAATGGCACTGATGACGAAAATGGTCGCCAGCTCTAACCTGCAGGATATCCTCAAGCTGGGCAGTTTCGTTGTGGCGTCCTACCTCGGTCTGGGATTGATGTTTGGCGTACATGCCCTATTGTTGGCGATGAACGGCGTGAATCCGGCCCGTTTTTATCGCAAAGTGTGGCCGGTGCTAAGTTTCGCCTTCACCAGTCGCTCCAGCGCCGCCACTATTCCGCTGAATATTGAGGCCCAGACGCGCCGTATCGGTGTGCCGGAATCCATCGCCAGTTTTGCCGCCTCTTTTGGCACGACTATCGGTCAGAACGGCTGTGCCGGGTTGTATCCAGCCATGCTGGCCGTCATGGTCGCGCCGACCGTCGGCATCAACCCCTGGGATCCGATGTGGATCGCCACCCTGGCTGGCATTGTCACCCTCAGTTCCGCGGGGGTAGCCGGTGTCGGTGGCGGCGCTACCTTCGCCGCGTTGATCGTCCTACCGGCGATGGGATTACCCATCACACTGGTTGCCCTGTTGATTTCGATTGAGCCATTAATCGACATGGGACGCACTGCACTCAATGTCAGTGGATCAATGACAGCCGGCACGCTGACCAGCCAGTGGCTAAAACAAACCGATAAAGACGTGTTCAATCGGGATGACGATACGGCATTAAATCACCGTTAATCTCCGTTTCGGCGTCATAAAAAATGCCGGAGTGGTTTTCCCCTCCGGCATTTCTTCCCGATCAGAATTTGGGATTGGTATCGTATTCCTGACAGCTCTGGAACCCTTTGTTCAATACATGCCCCGTCTCATCAAAGCTGACGAAATAGTACTGAATCTTACCGTCGTGGGTGCCCAGCACATAGGTATTACAGGTGCCCCGGGCATGAAGCATGGTGGCCTCCGTCGATGCCGGTCCGGCAACTCGATTCACTTCCTGGCGACTCATGCCCTTTTTCACCTCCTTCACCACCGGTTTAGTAAAGAAGTTTTCGGCACGATCGTAAGCTACACACCCAGAGAGCATCAGGGCACTTGCCGCGATACACATGAATAAATTATTTTTCTTCATGGAATGACCTCATTCGCTATCGGTGCAGCTAAGACTAGATAGTCAATGCCGCTTTTTCAAATCAGCGATTCTATTTCAACCAGCTGAACGTTGACGAAAAAGCCCCCGATCCGATGTAAATCCGCCTGCTTTTTCTTGTTCTTTTGTTCCGTCGGAATTAACGTTACTCTCTGGTGATGTGGGTAATTGTTTTGACACATCAATAGGTTCAAGAGGGGGTGGACATGTCATTACAGAAAGAAATTATTCAGGCTCTCGGGGTGAAAAGCACCATCGATCCAGCGCAGGAAGTTCGAGTGAGCGTTGATTTTTTAAAGAATTATCTGAAGGCTCACCCATTCGTCAAAAGCCTGGTCTTGGGGATCAGCGGCGGGCAGGATTCAACGCTGACCGGCAAATTATGCCAGACGGCGATTGCCGAATTGCGCCAGGAAACAGGCAAAGCCGATTATCGCTTTATCGCGGTGCGCCTGCCGTATGGCGTACAAGCCGATGAGCAAGACTGCCAGGATGCAATTCAGTTTATCCAGCCGGACCAGGTACTGACCGTCAACATCAAACCGGCGGTAGAGGCCAGTGAAGCGACGCTGCGCGCCATCGGTATTGAGCTGTCTGACTTTGTTAAGGGTAACGAAAAAGCCCGTGAGCGCATGAAAGCCCAGTACAGTATCGCGGGTATGAATGCCGGACTGGTTGTCGGTACCGATCACGCGGCGGAAGCCGTCACCGGCTTCTTCACCAAATACGGTGACGGCGGCACTGACATCAACCCGATTTTCCGCCTCAACAAACGACAGGGCAAAGCCTTGCTCAAGCTGCTGGGTTGCCCGTCCCACCTTTACACCAAGGCACCAACGGCTGATCTGGAAGACGATCGCCCGTCACTGCCGGATGAGATGGCACTCGGCATCACCTACGAGAAAATCGACGACTATCTGGAAGGCAAACAGCTTGGGCCGATTGATGTCGCTATCATCGAGGGTTGGTATCGCAAAACCGAGCACAAACGCCGCCCGCCGATTACCGTCTTTGATGACTTCTGGCGTTGATAGCCTTAATTTCTCCGGGCAGGTGCTACCAGGTAGCCTCTGCCCGTTTTCTCGTCATGTGATAGTCGATAGCCATTAATGATGCTCATAACTCCTCGGCGTGCAACGCTGGCCGGTCTGTTGGCGATAGGACTCTGGCCTATGCTGCATAGCACACCGGCATTCAACGCGGCAACATGGCGTTACTGGCCACGGCTTCTTACTTTACCCCAATACTGACGACGTTGATGACGACGCTGTGGTTACAAACTATTCCTACATTCGCTTTTTGGCAGGGAGTAATCATGGTAACGCAGGGGTCGCTATTGTCCTGGTTGGCGACACGCGAAGTCGGTTAAGGGTTAAGCTGAGCCAGAACAAAGTTTCCCGATTAAATGGTATTTACAATGCAATTTAAAAATCATCACGGGAACACGACAATGACCTCCGCCGGCAAACGTATCCAACGCGAAATTCGTACTATTCGGGCCATGCTCGCGCTGTATGAGCGGTCATTTCCAGCGCCTGCAGATGATGCGGATTATTATGCCAGGCTGCAGGATTACGCCTTAAAACGGCTGCGAAAGTGCTATTACGGGGAAAATAAGCCGGCCTGCAAACAATGTCCGATTCATTGCTACCAACCGGCGAAACGGGAAGCCATCAAAGCTATCATGCGCTGGGCTGGACCAAGAATGCTGTTGCACCACCCCATACTGGCAATTCGACACCTGCTGGATGATCGCAAACCTGTCCCTGCTGCACCACCACGAGGGCGAACAGCCAGAGAACCGGAATCCCCGATACTTTCAGACGATTCTGCAAAAGAAAAAGGCCGCTAATGCGGCCTTTTTTGTCAAATCAAGACTCTTTGGGTGATGCGTTTTCCACCCGACTCTTCAATTTCTGCCCTGGACGGAACGTAACGACCCGACGCGCCGTAATCGGAATATCTTCGCCGGTTTTTGGGTTACGCCCCGGGCGCTGGTTCTTGTCCCGCAAATCAAAGTTGCCAAACCCCGACAACTTAACCTGCTCACCATTTTCCAGAGCACGCCGCACTTCTTCGAAGAACAACTCGACGAGCTCTTTGGCATCCCGTTTGCTGAGCCCAAGCTTTTCAAACAGGTATTCAGACATTTCAGCTTTAGTAAGCGCCATAGGTTAATCCCTCAAGGATGCTTGGAATCGCTGTTTTAGTGCTGCTACGCATTGCGCAACGGTAGCGGCAATTTCCTCTTCTGCTAGTGTACGAGCGGTATCCTGCAATACCAGACTGATAGCCAGACTCTTATATCCTTCCGCTACGCCCTTGCCCCGGTACACGTCAAACAAGTTTACGCCAACTAACTGATTTGCGCCAACTTTCTTGCACTCGGCTAAAACATCGCCTGCCGGCACGTTCTCAGCCACAACCACCGCGATATCACGACGATTCGCCGGGAAACGTGAAATGTCCGCCGCCTCAGGCACCACGCGCTCAGACAGCTTATCCCACAGCACCTCAAACACCACGGTACGGCCATTCAGATCCAGCTTGCGCTCCAGTTCCGGATGAATCACGCCGACATAACCGATACGCTCGCCTGCCAGATAAATTGCCGCCGTCTGCCCAGGATGCAATGCGCAATGATGCTCAGCACGGAATTCAACGGAGGACAGTTTCCCGGTTAATGCCAACACGGCTTCCAAATCGCCTTTTAAATCATAGAAGTCAACCGCCTGACGCGCCAGATCCCAATGTTCTTCGTAGCGAGTGCCTGTAATCACTCCTGCCAACATGGTTTCCTGACGGACGCCCAGATCGGCGCTTTGGTCCGGAACAAAGCGCAGACCACTCTCAAACACACGCAGACGGCTTTGTTGACGATTTTGGTTGTACACTACCGCGCCCAGCAACCCGCTCCACAGCGACAGCCGCATAGCGGACATTTCCACCGAAATCGGGCTCGGTAACATCAGCGCTTCTTCATCAGGGTGAATCAGCGACTGAATCTTGGGATCGACGAAACTGTACGTAATCGCTTCCTGAAAACCGCGATCCACCAGCAGCGTTTTCACACGTTTAAGCGTCAGGTCCGCTTCGCGATGTTGCGTCATCTTCAGCGGTGCCTGAGTAGGAATATTCGGAATGTTGTTGTAGCCGTAAACACGAGCCACCTCTTCCACCAAATCTTCCTCGATTTCCATATCGAAACGCCAGCTCGGTGCTACCGCCTGCCAGCCATCAGCGGTTTTAATCACCTGGCAACCCAGACGGTTAAGAATATCGCTGACTTTCTCATCGGAAATTACATGGCCGATTAATCGATCCAATTTGTCACGACGCAGAGTGATGGTCGCTCGTACCGGCAAATCTTTCTCGCTGGTCACATCCACCACCGGGCCGGCGTCACCGCCGCAAATATCCAGCAGCAGGCGCGTTGCACGCTCAATCGCCTGATATTGCAATGCCGGATCAACACCACGCTCATAGCGGTGAGAGGCATCGGTATGCAAACCGTAACGACGCGCACGCCCGGTGATCGACAGCGGATTAAAATAAGCACACTCCAGCAGCACATCCTGCGTTTCGGCATTCACGCCGGAATGTTCGCCGCCGAAGATACCGCCCATTGCCAGCGCTTTTTGATGATCGGCAATCACCAGTGTGTCGGCGCTCAGCGTCGCATCGGTGCCGTCCAGCAGACGCAGGGTTTCCCCTTCTTTCGCCATACGCACGACAATGCCGCCTTCCAGACGGTTGAGGTCGAACGCATGCATCGGTTGCCCCAGCTCCAGCAATACGTAGTTGGTGACATCCACCACCGGATCGATGGAGCGGATACCGCAACGACGCAGTTTTTCACGCATCCACAGCGGCGTGGCGGCCTTCACATTGATCCCCTTGACCACTCGCCCCAGATAACGCGGGCACGCTTCGGTCGCATCCACCTGAATCGGGAAACGCTCGGTAATAGTAGCGGTCACCGGCTCCGTCGTAGGCGTTGTCAACGCCAGCTCATTGAGTACAGCGACATCGCGCGCCACACCCAGGATTCCCAGGCAATCAGCACGGTTGGGCGTCACGCTGATCTCAATCGTATTGTCATCCAGCTTCAGGTATTCGCGGATGTCAGTACCTAACGGCGCATCAGACGGCAGTTCGATAATACCGCTGTGATCCTCGGAAATGCCCAGCTCGGAGAAAGAGCACAGCATCCCTTCAGACGGCTCGCCACGCAGCTTGGCTGCCTTGATTTTGAAATCACCCGGTAAAACAGCGCCCACCGTGGCCACCGCCACTTTGAGGCCCTGACGGCAATTAGGCGCGCCGCAAACGATATCCAGCAAACGTTCACCGCCCACGCTGACTTTCGTCACGCGCAATTTGTCTGCATTCGGATGCTGACCGCATTCCACCACTTCCCCAACAACCACGCCGTGGAATGCGCCTGCAACCGGCTCAACGCCGTCCACTTCCAGGCCCGCCATGGTGATTTGTTCAGATAAGGCATCGCTGCTGATAGCTGGGTTAACCCATTCCCGTAACCAGAGTTCACTGAATTTCATCTTGATATTCCTGCCTTATTTAAACTGTTTGAGGAAGCGTAAATCGTTTTCGAAGAAGGCGCGCAGGTCCGTCACGCCGTAACGCAGCATGGTCAAACGTTCCATCCCCATACCGAATGCAAAGCCGGAATACACTTCCGGGTCGATGCCGACATTACGCAACACATTTGGATGCACCATGCCGCATCCCAGCACTTCAAGCCATTTGCCGTTCTTGCCCATCACATCCACTTCGGCAGACGGTTCGGTAAATGGGAAATAGGACGGGCGAAAACGCACCTGCAAATCTTCCTCAAAGAAATTACGCAGGAAATCATGCAGCGTTCCCTTCAGGTTGGTGAAGCTGATGTTTTTATCCACGATCAGCCCTTCCATCTGGTGGAACATCGGAGTATGCGTCTGATCGTAATCGTTACGGTAAACACGCCCCGGTGCGATGATGCGAATCGGCGGCTGCTGTTTTTTCATGGTGCGGATCTGCACGCCCGAAGTCTGCGTACGCAGCAGGCGGGTGGCATCGAACCAGAAAGTGTCATGATCGGCACGAGCCGGGTGGTGCCCCGGAATATTCAATGCATCGAAATTGTGGTAGTCGTCTTCGATTTCCGGGCCTGACGCCACGGCAAATCCCAGTTCACCAAAGAAAGTTTCAATGCGCTCGATAGTGCGGGTAATCGGATGCAGACCGCCATTCTCCATAGTCCGCCCCGGCAGTGAGACATCAATGGTTTCTGCTGCCAGACGGGCATTCAGCTCAGCACTTTCCAGCGTCTGCTTGCGCGCATTCAGCGCCTCCTGCACCTCCTGCTTAGCCTGATTGATGACCGCACCCGCGGCAGGACGGTCTTCAGCAGGCAGCTCGCGCAGCGAGGTCATCTGAAGGGTTAAGTGACCTTTTTTGCCCAGAAACTCGACGCGCACGTTTTCCAGTGCGGCGATGTCTCCAGCCTGCTCTATGGCTGTTCTGGCTTTGGCAACCAGTTCTGCGAGATGTTGCATTGCATTCCTCTTCTTCTGCCTGTATGGCCGACAATCATGATTGGAAAGATACGGTTTTCAGTGCGCCGGACGTTAACATGACCCACAGTTCCAGACATCCGGACCAATAAAAAAGCCTCCACAGAGGAGGCTTAGGCGCTACTTTTCGTTTCTCTTCTTACGCGCAAAGCCCCCGATATTCAGGCGCTAAAGTAAAAAAAGAAACGGAAAATAGCAGTATTCATACTTGCGTTACCTTATTGTTGACTGGCTAACTGTTGCCTAACCTGTTGACAATATACCAATTTCGCTTGTTCTGAAAGTCTTTCGTCTACGATAACGAAAGATTGCAAGCATTTAACGGGTATCAAAGACGAAAAGAGGGAGACTAGCTCCCTCTTTACATCTGACTTACGCCAGAGCTGATTTCGCTTTTTCAACCAGTGCGCTGAAGGCCACTTTGTCGAACACGGCGATGTCAGCCAGAATCTTACGGTCGATTTCAACAGAGGCTTTTTTCAGGCCATTGATGAATTTGCTGTAAGACAAGCCATTCTGGCGGGCTGCTGCATTGATACGTGCAATCCACAGCTGACGGAACTGACGCTTACGCTGACGACGGTCACGGTAAGCGTACTGACCAGCTTTGATTACTGCCTGGAAGGCAACACGATAAACGCGCGAACGGGCACCGTAGTAACCTTTCGCTTGTTTCAGGATCTTTTTGTGACGTGCGCGAGCAACCACACCACGTTTTACGCGAGCCATATGCTCTCTCCTAAGGTCTTATTCTGAATTTAAAAAAAGTTACTTATGCGTAAGGCAGACATGCTGCAACCAGGCCCAGATCGCCTTTGGAAACCATGGCTTTCGGACGCAGGTGACGCTTACGTTTAGTCGCTTTTTTGGTCAGAATATGACGCAGGTTAGCATGCTTACGCTTGAAACCACCGCTGGCGGTTTTTTTGAAGCGTTTAGCGGCGCCACGTACAGTTTTAATCTTTGGCATTGTTATTTCCACTTCGCATTGTTAAACAATGAATCAGATAAGGCGAACAAAAACCGCGCTACGCTAAGGCAGCGCGGAAATTGTTACTTGAATGCCTTACTGTTTCTTCTTCGGTGCCAGCACCATAATCATCTGACGTCCTTCGATCTTGCTTGGGAACGACTCGACGACAGACAATTCATTCAGATCATCACGAATGCGATTAAGCATTTCGATGCCGATCTGCTGGTGCGCCATTTCACGGCCACGGAAACGCAGTGTGATCTTGGCTTTGTCACCATCTTCCAGAAAGCGAACCAGGTTGCGTAGTTTGACCTGATAGTCGCCATCATCGGTACCAGGCCGGAATTTGATTTCCTTGACCTGAATAACTTTTTGCTTCTTCTTCTGTTCTTTAGTGGCCTTACTCTTCTCATAGAGGAACTTGCCGTAATCCATGATTCGGCAAACCGGCGGTTCGGCGTTCGGGCTGATTTCAACTAAATCAACACCTGCTTCCTCAGCTTTCTCTAACGCTTCATTCAGGCTAACAATACCGATCTGTTCGCCATCAACGCCCGTCAGACGTACCTCTTGTGCGCGAATTTCTCTGTTGATGCGATTAGGACGCGCTGGTTGAACTCGTTTTCCGCCTTTAATACCTTATTCCTCCAACTGATGAAGACTACGGCTGCGAATTTCTTTCTGCAGCTTCGTGATTACTTCACTGACGTCCATACTTCCCAAGTCCTTGCCGCGGCGGGTGCGAACAGCTACTTTTCCTGCTTCCACCTCTTTATCGCCACAAACAAGCATATAGGGAACACGCCGTAAAGTGTGCTCGCGGATTTTAAAGCCTATCTTCTCATTTCTCAAGTCCGCTTTAACGCGAATGCCCGCATCTTGCAATTTTCTTGTCAATTCGCTGACATAATCGGACTGGCTATCCGTGATATTCATTACCACAGCCTGTACAGGCGCCAGCCAGGTCGGGAAGAAACCGGCGAACTCTTCGGTCAAAATACCGATGAAACGCTCCATTGACCCCAGAATCGCGCGGTGAATCATCACCGGAACCTGACGTTCGTTGTTTTCGCCCACATAAGAAGCGCTCAGACGGCCCGGCAATGAAAAATCAAGCTGTACGGTACCACACTGCCAGGCGCGATCCAGGCAGTCATGCAGCGTAAATTCGATTTTCGGCCCGTAAAATGCACCCTCTCCCGGTTGATACTCAAACGGGAGACCGTTTTCAGTCAGTGCAGCGGCCAGATCTTCTTCCGCCCGATCCCACGTTTCATCGCTGCCGATACGTTTTTCAGGACGTGTTGACAATTTCACCACGATTTTTTCAAAACCGAAGGTGCTATACATGTCGTAGACCATCTTGATGCAGTTATTCACTTCATCACGTACCTGATCTTCGGTACAGAAGATATGAGCGTCATCCTGCGTAAAACCGCGTACGCGCATCAACCCATGTAGGGAGCCTGACGGTTCATTACGGTGGCAACTGCCGAACTCCGCCATACGCAACGGCAGGTCACGGTAGGATTTCAGCCCCTGATTGAAAATCTGCACATGGCCTGGGCAGTTCATCGGTTTGATGCAATATTCACGGTTTTCTGATGACGTCGTGAACATCGCTTCTTTGTAGTTTTCCCAGTGCCCTGTTTTTTCCCACAGCACGCGGTCCATCATGAACGGACCTTTTACTTCCTGATACTGGTACTCTTTGAGCTTCATGCGCACAAACGCTTCCAGCTCGCGGAAAATCGTCCAGCCGTCGTTGTGCCAGAACACCATACCCGGCGCCTCTTCCTGCATATGATACAGGTCCAGTTGCTTACCGATTTTACGGTGGTCACGTTTAGCGGCTTCCTCAAGACGCTGTAGGTAGGCACTTAACTGTTTCTTGTCTGCCCAGGCGGTGCCATAAATACGCTGCAACATTTTGTTTTTGCTGTCGCCGCGCCAATAAGCGCCTGATGTTTTTTGCAGTTTGAAATGATGACAGAAGCGCATGTTCGGTACGTGCGGACCACGGCACATATCGATATATTCTTCGTGGTGGTACAGCCCTGGACGATCGTCTCGGCTAATATTTTCATCAAGAATCGCCACCTTGTAGCTTTCGCCACGCGCCGTAAACGTATCACGCGCTTCCTGCCAACTGACTTTTTTCTTGACGACGTCGTAGTCTTTGCTTGCCAGCTCATGCATCCGCTTTTCAAGCAGTTCCAGGTCTTCCTGTGTCAGCGTGCGATCAAGATCAATGTCATAATAGAAACCATTGTCGATCACCGGGCCAATCGCCATTTTTGTATCAGGCCACAATTGCTTGATGGCATGACCCAGCAAGTGTGCACAGGAATGACGAATAATCTCCATCCCATCGTCATCTTTGGCGGTGATGATCGACAGTTGCGCATCAGACTCAATCACATCGACGGCATCGACCAGCTCGCCATTAACCCGACCGGCAATACAAGCTTTTGCCAGACCTGGGCCGATATCCAGCGCGACATCAAGAGGAGAAACGGCATGGTCATAATGACGCCGGCTGCCGTCAGGAAGCGTAATAACAGGCATGTAAATTCCCTTATCTGCAGTGGTGAGCCACACGAAAGCTCACGTGCAAAAGATAATTGCGTTTGATTTAGATGGTCGGAGGAAAAGGATTTAACCCACAATTGTTAAATCAGTTCCGCCCTGTTGGCAGGCAGCATGGCAAAGCACCGTGCGACAGTTCAGCAAGATGGGCCATGCTTAACCCGACGGCGTAGAGTAGCACCATGCACCTGGGGATGCTACCCATCAGCTCAAAACAGGCGGCAAATTAACATGTAACGTACAGAATAACCTGTAGTTTGTATCGAGCGCATTCACGCCTATCGACACAGAACATGCAGTCACCGTTCAGGGATCATATCCTTGAATAAGGCTTCCACCTCATTTTCTTTGGTTTCCGGCAATGTAGCAGGCTGCTCAGGCAAGGGCTCTGCGTCTTGTACCGTCATCGGCACCAAAGATTGTAATAATGCGATCTGTTGTTTCTGTTGTTCAACAATCTCATGCAGCAGTCTTATCTGCTCATTGGCCCGTACACTGGCCCGATTAATAAAGAACCAAACCAGAATCACCAGCAATACAATCAGAGCGACAAAAACCACTTCCAGCATGTCTGAAGCAAAACTACTCATGTCTAAAACCTGTTACATAATCTGACTCAGGCGCGCATTCTAGCACTGTGCCGCCAGAAAATTCGACATTCAATACCGTAATTCTGCCCGCCTGAGCCGGGTTTAGCGCATAAAAAAGCCTGTCGCAAGGACAGGCTCATTGCAGAATACCTCTACCGCCACCCATATCAGAACGGGTAATCGTGATATCCCATTTGATCAGAGATATTACGCGCCGCCGTATGCAACATGGCAACATATTCATGCTTATTGTCTTCTGAAAAACGAATCGTCGGAAAAGAAATACTTAACCCGGCAATCACCACACCAAAACGGTCAAACACCGGAACGGCAATACAACGCAAGCCTTCTTCCTGCTCTTCGTTGTCTTCGCCGAACCCTTGCTGACGAACCAGATCAAGTTGAGGCAACAGCTCTTCCGTATCAGCGATGGTGTGCACAGTACTGCGCTTGAATTCCACATGGGACAGAATTTCTCTGACCTCATCACGATCACGCCAGGCCAGCAATACCTTGCCTATCGCCGTACTGTGCAACGGATTCCGACGCCCAATACGCGAATACATACGCAGGTTGTACATAGAATCAATTTTATGGATATAAACGATGCTATCTTCATCCAGTGCGCCAAGGTGGATAGTTTCGCGGGTCAGCGCCGATAACTCGCGCATCTGAATATCCGCACTACGGATCAGATCAACGTTCTGCAGCGCTTTAGCGCCCAGCTCAAACAATTTCAACGTCAGCGAATATTTCTCTGACTCACCTTCCTGAGCAACATATCCCAGAGATTTCATCGTCTGTAGGAAACGATAAACAGTACTTTTAGACATCATTACGCGCTGTGAAAGTTCAGTAATGCCAATTTCACGCTCTTCGCCTAATGCCTGCAAAATACCAAAAACCTTTAAGACTGATGACACGGAATCGGGTTGTTTATCTAAATCTGCAATAGCCATTTTGGTGGTTACCCTACTCAGTATTTTTTGTTTTAAAAAAAATAGAACACTTGTTTTAGTATAAAGGGAACGCTTTGAACATGGCAATCGGGCATTACTATTACTGACAATCTGCTTAACATTTGTCCATCACAATAGTACTGCCTGATTAATAATCTTATTGTAAAAGCGAAAAAAAACCGCGCCCTTCATGGGCACGGCTGCAGGTACGGTTATTGCCACACGGAATCAGGCACTTTAGCCAGATACAACGCCGGCTTACCATCGACATCAGACGTAAACAGGATATGTTTATCATCCGGTGTGAAAGAGGGATGCGGATGCGTTACCTGGCGGTCACCTTCCAACACTTCCCATGAAGTATTATGTTGCGCGACCTGGAAATGTTTCCCGGTCTTCATGTTGAACACATACAGGAAAGGATCGTTCTCGATTTTGTAGCCACCGTCATCTTTCACGTCCACCGGCGCGTTACAACCATCCCCAACCATCAGAGATCCATCATAGTTACTCATCAGGTGGGAACAAGGCGGCATCTCTGTCAATTGACGGTTTTCCAGCGTGACAGGGTCAACGCTGCAAATGAAACGGTTGGTGCTGCCTTTCAGGTAAGAAACATAAGCCAGCGCAGAGCCATCCGGCACCCAGAATTCATGAGTACAGCTTTCCCCCGGCGCATGTTCTTTCACTTTGCGCATATTGGTGCCGTCTTCATTGATAAACCACATGCGGGCATCAACCAAATCATGTGGGCCTTCATGGCAGAACGCGACCGTATTGTCATCGCCAGGACGATAAATAGGATGACCCAACCACTGTTTTTCCTGCAGAATCGTCGTAGCTTCACCGGTTTTCAAGTCAATACGAATCAAACGGCAGCATGGATTGGTAAAATAGAATTCCTGGAATTTTTTCCAGTCGGTCAATGGCTTCCAATCCTCTTTCTTGATTTCGATACCCACCATCTTGGTGCAATCAGAGTTGGCAACCCAAGTACCGTACCCAACCCAATCATCCGGTACCTGATAAATATTGGTTTCTTCCAGTGTATTAAGATCAACGCGCATCAAATTACGTACATTTTTCACATAATAAAGCGCATCGTCATTCGGAGACAGGAAGCCGCCAAACGTATTGTCACCTGTACCTTCGGTCAGTTGAGTGGCTTGCTGCGTTTTCAGATCTAACAAGTAATAGTTCCACGGCCCATCAAAGGCGCCACCAAACAGCAGCTTGCTACCATCATTGGAAAAACATTTCTGATAGAAGTAGTTGCGGTGGCAGATGACATCGGGAGGGGTGAGACGCACCACTTCGGTGCCGGTGACTGAATCCTGGTAGGTATGGAACGTAAAAGAAAGCTTTTTACCTTTGGCCATCCGTAAATCCTTAGCGCTTATCGTGAAAAATTAGACGCTGCCAGATGAAAGATACCCGTCATCTCGGCAATCGCCTTGTTATATCAGTATTGTAGAAACAATGTTTCACTTTTCCGTGATCATGGTTTTATTTTATAAAACATTCTTTCCCTTTTCACGGACTGTTTGCGTTGGCGCAAGATTATTTTGTCAGACGTTGAACCGGATATGGCTGTAGCCATCGGGTAAGGGATAAAAAAACAAAGGCCCCGCAGGGCCTTTGCACATAACATCGTCATGGTAATTACTTCAGGTATTCACCCGAACGCAGCGCTTCAATACGCTTATCCAACGGCGGATGCGACATAAATAGTTCGCTGAGAGATTTAGACTTACCATTGATACAGAAAGCCATCATGCTGCTTGCTTCCTGCGGTTCATAGCTGGTCTTCAGGCGCTGTAATGCAGCAATCATCTTCTCGCGGCCGACCAGTTTTGCCGAACCGGCATCAGCATGGAATTCACGGTAACGAGAGAACCACATCGTAATGATGCTGGCCAGAATGCCAAATACCAGCTCCAACACCATCGAAACCGCCATATAAACCAGCGGGTTTCCATTGCTGCTTTCCTCGCTATCATCACGGTTGCCGGACAGAAAGCTGGTGACGATTTGCGCGATAATACGGGAAATGAAGATCACAAAAGTGTTCACCACCCCCTGCACCAACGTCATTGTCACCATATCACCGTTAGCAATGTGACTGATTTCATGAGCAATAACCGCCTCAGCCTCATCACGACTCATGTTCTGCAATAGCCCGGTGCTGACTGCAACCAACGAACTATTACGGCGAGCGCCTGTCGCGAATGCGTTAATATCGGGCGCATGATAAATAGCGACCTGCGGCATGGCGATACCTGCCTGCTGAGACTGAGCACGCACCGTCTCCAGCAACCAGCGTTCGGTTTCATCACGTGGTTGTTCAATCACCTCACCGCCGACGGAGCGCAGCGCCATCCATTTAGACATCAGCAGCGAAATGATCGACCCGCCGAAACCAAACACACCAGCCATGATAATCAAGCCTGCCATGCTGTTGTGCTGAACTCCCGTCAGGCTGAGTACCAGCCCGAATACCACCATCACCGCCAGGTTGGTGAGCAGGAAAAGCGCAATACGCATCATATGATTAAGATTTCCTCTTTCAGCAAAAGCAATAAAAGTGTTTGCAACAACCACATCGTATGGGTTGCGCGGCCATTTTCAAGCATCCATAACCTTTATGTTACCAAATTAACATAACTTTACACTTTTATTGGTAAATGTGGGGATAGAAGAATGGTTCTTCATCACGAAGAAACGGGCCGCCTGTAAGCGTAGCCATCGACGGCATTCTCATCTGCATAATGTCAACGGGAAGCAGAGAAACCGTTACGCTCGCAGGCCGAGGTGTAATTAAATATAATTGATGTAATATTCGCGTCATGCTCTCTGTTATATCGCGGCATAGGCTAAAGATTGCACGGTATGATGGCGCACAACCCTATCATTCTCGCCATGTTGCGTGCTGACGACGCAAAAATATCTCGGCATCCATTGCGTTTCTGCGGGTTAACAGATGCCCGTCACACCGATTAAAGAGGTCGTCAGGCCAAAGGGGCGTTCTCCAGCTCCAGTAATTTCTCAAACTCCGCGGCCGGCATTGGGCGCCCAAACAGATACCCCTGCGCCTGCTCACACCCTTTATTGAGTAATCTTTCGCACTGTTCTTGCGTTTCTACTCCTTCGGCAATCACATCTAAACCAAAGCTTTTCCCTAAATAAAGGATCGCACGAACAATCGCCGCATCCGGAGGCGACTCACACATGGCTCGAACAAAAGTCTGATCGATCTTAAGCCGGGTAACCGGGTAGTGCTTCAACATGCTGAGTGAAGCGTACCCCGTACCATAGTCATCAAAAGCAATGCCAATACCGCTGTTACGCAGTTCATTAAGCGGTTTCATCATACTTTCGTCATGACGCAATATGATGTTCTCTGTAATTTCCAGTTCCAGCGCACCGGGTTTAAGCCCTGTTTGCATCAGAACATCCTTAATTTTCTGTGCCAGACGGCCCGAACGGAATTGCGCGGCAAACAAATTGATACTAATGCGGAAATTCCTCGCCCCGGCCCGGCACCACTCAGATGCCTGCTGGCAAGCGGATTGGACCACCCAATCGCCAATGCGCTCTGCCCACGGACCACGTTCCAATGCAGACATAAATGCGGCCGGCCCCAGTAAGCCTTTATAGGGATGACGCCAGCGCAGCAACGCCTCAGCCCCCACGACCTTACTGTTGACCAGACTCACCTGAGGCTGATAAAACACCTCGAACTCTTCTTGCTCATACGCCCTAATGAATTCCAGTTGGAAAGCGTGACGAGCCTGAAAAACCTCTCTTAACTCACGGGTAAAAAAGCGATAGCAGTTACGCCCATCCGCTTTCGCCTGATACAACGCCAAATCCGCACTGGTAAGTAAGTCTTGCACGGTTGTCCCATGCGTCGGGTACATCACCAATCCAATACTGGCGCTGGTGTTGATTTGTTTGTTATCGACAAGCACGGCTTGCGAAATATCATGAATGATTTTTTCCGCCAGTTTCGCTACCCGCTCTTTATCATTCTGCTTCGGCAACAAAATGGCGAACTCATCCCCGCCCATGCGGGCAACCAGATCGCCGGACTGGACGTTATCCTGTAACCGCCTGGAGACACTGGACAAAATTTCATCGCCGCTGGCGTGCCCGAGGCTGTCGTTGATATCTTTGAAGCCATCCAGATCAATAATCATGATGGCCGCCGGCTCGCCGTTTTTCAGTACCTGATCCAGCGTAGACGTCAGCAATGTACGGTTAGCCAACCCAGTAAGAAGATCCCGGTGCGCCTGCAGGAATAACCGCTCTTCGTAGCGTTGTCTTTCCGTCGTATCACGCAAAATGATGCCATAACGCGTCTGATTGTGGTCATGCCACATGGATACCGTCAGCTCGGTTGGTATCATGGTGCCAGGCAAGGCTCGCGTTTCTAATTCAATCGAACTGCCTTTAAAAATCGCGGTCTTGTCCGTTGCCAGGTGATGCAACTGCACAACAAACATATCTGGAACGATGATGCTGATATGTTCACCAATGATCTGATCACGGCTGTACTCCAGCATTTTCTCTGCCGACTCGTTCCAGAAAGTGATCGTCCCTTTGTCATTGACGCAGAGAATGGCATCAGGCGACGATTCGGCAATACTCTCAAAACGGGCCTGACTGGCACGACGGGCCAGGTCCAGACGTCGCATTTCCAGCTTGTCCATCACCAGTGCGGCAAAATCCTGCAAGTTATGCGCATCGCGGGCACTTAGAGAAGCGCGGGGTTTGTTATCGATAATGCACAGCACTCCGATAGGAAACCCGCCAGGCGTCCGCAAAGGGATACCGGCATAAAAGCGAATGTGCGGCTCTCCGATGACCAACGGGTTATCTTTGAAGCGGGGATCTTTGCGCGTATCGGGGATCACCATGATCCGTTTCTTGAGAATCGCATGCGCACAGAAAGATTCGTCTCGTGACGTTTCACATACCGGCATCCCAATGCTAGCAGCAAACAGCTGTCGCTCTTTCTCTACCAGCGAAATCAATACGATAGGGACGTTGAAAACGTTGGCCGCCAAATTGATCAGATTGTCAAAACCAGGATCAGACAGCGGTTTGCTGATACCGTACTCTTGTAATGCCGCAAGTCGGCTTTTCTCATCTTTATTTGCTGGGGCTCGACTCATGGGGGTTCCCCTCACATTATCCATTGTTTTTTCTATCAGAAAAAATTGTAGCCTGTTGTCGCGATGATGCTTACCGTAACTTTTCACGCAAAAAAATCACCGACGAATAAAATCCATCGATATCTTTCGATTAAATTTAAAACGATAACTGGCTACTGTCCCTCTTTACTCTGTCTCTTCCCCACATCAGGGAACGCATCGGCCATGCAAATTATCGGACGGCATCAACAGAATAGCAAAATGCACACGCGGAGGAAGACCTGGCCTCCAAGATTTTCTGATTTCAATAAAAATAAAGGGAATTACAAGTGGTTAATTATTCTAATAGATCGTTATTCCCAATCATCAATCAAAACTTGATAACCCCTCGCTATAAGATGTTTTAATCTGTTACCTTTCACCGCGAACCAATACGCCAGATACCTTTTCTCCACAGGCTTAAATACCAGAAAATGCTTTTCCTTTAAGAAAATCGGCACGTAAAACCAAAATAAAAATTACCTTATTGGTGTTATATCGGACGCCAATCCTATTCCAATTCGACGCTGAAACGAGTGAAGAACCCCCCTCCTGTTTGCGTGTTTGCGTTATTACAAACAGTAACTGATGATCAATGCAGATAAAAAGCATCATAAAAGAGAAGAGAATGTAAAGTGATGCCTCAAATTGACAGAACAAAAGCGTTGACAGAAAAACGTGCGGAACAGTAAACCCGAAAGGTTCGCAATTGCTGCGGAATAATGCGTTAGAGAAACAGTATAGACAACGAAAAAGTAACCTCACGGAGGTCTTGCCGCCGTGAGGTTTTATTCGATGTCGCCATCGATTACATGTTGCTGATGATATCCTGCGCAAACTCGCTACATTTCCGCAGCGTAGCGCCTTCCATCAGACGTTCAAAGTCATAGGTGACCGTCTTGTTCTTGATCGCGCCTTCCATACCTTTCACGATCAGATCCGCTGCTTCAAACCACTCCAGGTGGCGCAACATCATTTCAGCAGACAGAATAACGGAACCTGGGTTCACTTTGTCCTGGCCGGCATACTTCGGTGCAGTACCATGCGTAGCTTCAAACAGCGCGCACTCGTCGCCAATGTTGGCGCCCGGTGCAATACCGATCCCACCGACCTGTGCCGCCAGCGCGTCAGAGATATAGTCGCCGTTAAGGTTCATACAGGCGATCACATCGTATTCAGCCGGACGCAACAGAATCTGCTGCAGGAAGGCATCAGCAATCACATCTTTAACGATGATATCTTTACCGGTTTTCGGGTTCTTGATTTTCACCCACGGCCCGCCGTCGATCAGCTCACCACCAAACTCTTCGCGAGCCAGTTGGTAACCCCAGTCTTTGAATGCGCCTTCGGTGAACTTCATGATGTTGCCTTTGTGCACCAGCGTCACGGAGTCGCGATCATTCGTGATGGCATATTCAATCGCGGCGCGAACCAGACGTTTGGTCCCGGCTTCAGAACAAGGTTTTACACCAATGCCGCACTGCTGCGGGAAACGGATTTTTTTCACACCCATTTCATCTTGCAGGAACTTGATGACTTTGTCCGCTTCCGGCGTACCGGCTTTCCATTCGATACCGGCATAAATGTCTTCGGCGTTTTCACGGAAGATGACCATATCGGTCAATTCAGGATGTTTAACCGGGCTCGGCGTGCCTTCATAATAGCGAACCGGACGCAGACAAATATACAGATCCAACTGCTGGCGCAGCGCTACGTTCAGAGAACGGATACCACCACCCACCGGCGTGGTCAGCGGCCCTTTGATGGCTACACGGTATTCGCGGATCAGATCCAGCGTTTCATCCGGCAACCAGACATCTTGACCATACACCTGGGTGGATTTCTCACCGGTGTAAATTTCCATCCAGGAAATTTTGCGCTTACCCTGATAGGCTTTATTTACCGCGGCATCAACAACGTTAATCATGGCTGGCGTAACATCGACGCCAATACCGTCGCCTTCGATAAACGGAATGATCGGATTAGCCGGCACGACCAGTTTACCCTGAGCGTCAACCGTGATTTTCTGCCCTTCTGCCGGTACAACTACTTTACTTTCCATTAACCTCTCCTTCGAGCGCCATTTTGTTAATGACTTGTAAGATGCGTGTCAATACTACTTGAATATTTAGCCTGAGCCAATCACAAACCATTTCGAGTATAATGGTTTTGTCATTCACAGCCAGTAATAAGATGAATAAATTCCCTGTTAAAAATCACCGACTTAAACGATTCAGCTCTCGGCCAAAAAAAAATGTGCCGACGGCGGCGGCACAGGCGCGCATCGTTTTGTTCAATAAACCTTTCGATGTCCTGTCACAGTTTACCGATGAAGGCGGCCGCGCTACGCTGAAAGATTATGTCCCCTTACGCGATATCTACGCTGCCGGCAGATTAGACCGGGACAGCGAAGGTCTGATGATATTGACTAACGATGGTCAATTGCAGGCACGCCTGACACAACCCGGCAAGAAAACCCCTAAAATTTATTACGCCCAGGTTGAAGGTATTCCCGACGACGACGCCCTTCACGCTTTTCGAACCGGCCTGCAACTCAACGACGGCACGACATTGCCGGCAGGTGCCGAGCGAGTGGAGGAACCCGCATGGCTGTGGCCGCGCCAGCCGCCAATCCGCGAGCGAAAAAACATTCCGGTTAGCTGGCTCAAAATCACGCTGTACGAAGGCCGTAACCGGCAGGTAAGGCGCATGACGGCGCATATCGGCTATCCGACACTGCGTTTGATTCGTTACAGTATGGCTAACCAGACTCTTGATGGGTTATCTCCCGGCGAATGGAAGGAAATCGACCATGTTTAAACCGCATGTAACCGTAGCCTGCGTTGTTCAAGCGGAAGGCTACTTTCTGGTGGTTGAGGAAGAAATCAACCATCGCCGGCTATGGAACCAACCGGCTGGTCACCTGGAAGCGGACGAAACGCTGATCCAGGCCGCACAGCGCGAGCTATTCGAAGAAACCGGCATTCATGCCACGCCGCAAAGTTTTCTGCAATTACATCAGTGGATCGCGCCGGATAGCACCCCTTTCCTGCGCTTTAGTTTCACTATCGACTTACCTGAGCGGTTACCCACCACGCCTCACGACAGCGACATCGCCTGTTGTCACTGGCTGAAACCGGAGGATATTCTGCAGTCATCCTGTTTACGCTCACCCTTGGTCGCCGCCAGCCTGCACTGTTATCAACGCGGACAGCGTTATCCGCTGAGCCTGCTGGAAGCGTTTAACTGGCCATTTCCCATCCCAGCCTGACACCGCGCGGGTTCGCCGTTTAACCAGCGGCGAATACGCCTCACCTGACAACCTGTTTTCAGGTATCGCGCTATCAGGATAATGACGCGCAAGGAAATGTGTGATCACGATAAATGTGTTAACCTGTTGCGCCTGTTTTTCGCTTTAACGCTTTACACCACCTCATTGAGTTTGAGTTCGCGAGATGTCCATGTCAGATAACAGCCAGAAAAAAGTGATTGTCGGTATGTCCGGCGGTGTTGACTCATCGGTTTCCGCCTACCTGCTGCAACAGCAAGGCTATCAGGTTGAAGGCCTGTTCATGAAGAACTGGGAAGAGGATGACGACACGGAGTACTGCTCTGCCGCCACTGATTTGGCTGATGCGCAGGCGGTGTGCGACAAGTTGGACATTGAACTGCATACCGTCAATTTCGCGGCCGAATACTGGGACAATGTTTTTGAACATTTTCTGGCGGAATACCGCGCCGGTCGCACTCCCAACCCGGATATTCTGTGCAACAAGGAAATCAAGTTCAAAGCCTTCCTGGAGTTTGCGGCAGAAGATTTGGGCGCGGATTACATCGCGACCGGTCATTACGTACGTCGTCATGACATCGATGGAAAAAGTCGCCTGCTGCGCGGTCTGGACGGCAACAAAGACCAAAGTTATTTCCTCTATACGCTGAATCACCAGCAACTGGCCCAAAGCCTGTTCCCGGTGGGCGAATTAGAAAAACCGCAGGTGCGGAAAATCGCCGAACAGCTCGATCTGGCGACCGCCCGGAAAAAAGACTCCACCGGTATCTGTTTCATCGGCGAGCGCAAATTCCGTGACTTCCTGGCACGTTACCTGCCTGCACAACCCGGCCCAATCTTATCCGTCGACGATGGTAAAGTGATGGGCGAACATCAGGGCCTGATGTACCACACGCTGGGGCAACGCAAAGGGCTCGGCATCGGCGGTGTGAAAGAAGGCGGTGACGACCCGTGGTATGTGGTTGATAAAGACGTTGCCGGCAACGTGCTGTATGTCGCTCAGGGCCATGAACACCCACGCCTGATGTCCGTCGGGCTGATCGCGCAGCAGTTACATTGGGTCGATCGTGAGCCGCTGGCGGCACCACTGCGTTGCACCGTCAAAACCCGCTATCGTCAGGCCGATATTCCCTGTTTGCTGACGCCGCTGGGCGCCGACCGCATTGAAGTTCGTTTTGACGAACCGGTAGCGGCCGTCACGCCGGGCCAATCCGCCGTATTTTACCTGGGCGAAGTGTGCCTTGGCGGCGGCATCATTGAAGAACGCCTGCGCGCGGCGCAATAAACCGCAAACCCATATCGTATCCAGGGGAATCCGTGTGATCCCCTGGCATTTCAGGCTCCACGCATCATCGTTTACCCTATCGGTTACACCATGCGCTATGTCAAATAAAACACGGCGTTGGCACCTTTTCCGCTGTCATGACACTAAACTTTGAATTATCGGACGATCAGGACAGCAGATTTGCAGCCCAGACCGGGTTTCGCCAGGTTGATGCTGGGTTCATCCTGATTTTTATGGCATGATCATCGCCTTTTTAGGCTGTGTGAGTGGAAAAGCCGGAGATTTCTGCCGGTTTTGCTTTTTCTTCTGGACCGCAGCGGAAGTGCAGACAGTATGGCTATTCCGGGCTCGCACGCCGGCCAGATGATGTTGACAGGAGTAATTGTGGCTAAAAATTATCATGACATTACGCTGGCGATGGCAGGCATCTGCCAGTCTGCTCACTTAGTGCAACAATTGGCACATCAGGGCAGTTGCAATATGGATGCATTCAAAACGTCACTGAAAAGTATCATGAATATTAACCCCGCCAGTACACTGGATGTCTTTGGCAATGCGGAACAGAATCTGAAGATTGGGCTGGAAACGCTGCTGGGGATTCTTAATTCATCACGCGAAGGTCTGGGTGCGGAGCTTTCACGCTATACATTCAGCCTGATGGTACTGGAACGTCGCCTGCACAATAACCGCGAAGCGCTGGATGAATTAGGCAACCGTATCAAGCAGTTGGATCGTCAACTGGATCATTACGACTTGTTATCGGATACGTTTATCAATGTGCTCGCCGGTATTTACGTTGATGTTATCAGCAAGCTCGGCCCGCGCATTCAAGTAACCGGCGCGCAGGATGTGCTAAAAAATCCGCAGACTCAGGCAAAAGTTCGGGCAGTACTGCTGGCCGGCATTCGTGCCGCTGTACTCTGGCAACAAGTAGGCGGTAGTCGGTTGCAACTGATGTTCTCCCGCAACAAGCTGGTGCGCCACGCGCAAGGGATCCTGACCCACAGTTACAGCTAACCCGGCCGGTCACCGGTTGATTGACGGCGGCTGCTTATTCCGGTTCAGCCGCCATCATGAGATACTGTTTATTAAGAGACACGACCTACCATCAGATACGCTCTGTTATGAGATGTTATCTACCATGAAATGCTTTTTGTCATGCGGTAGGATGCAACAATCTATGTTACTTATTTGAAAACAATCCCAGGAGTTGCTTGCGATGGAATTATCCTCACTGACCGCCGTTTCCCCCATTGATGGACGCTACGGCGATAAAGTCAGCATGTTGCGCACTATTTTCAGCGAATACGGTCTGCTGAAATTCCGTGTGCAGGTTGAAGTACGTTGGCTGCAAAAATTGGCGGCCTGTGCAGAAATCAAGGAAGTTCCTGCATTTGATGCCGACGCAAACGCTTTCCTTGACAATATTGTCGCCGAATTCAGCGAAGAAGACGCCGCACGCATTAAAACCATCGAGCGCACCACCAACCACGACGTCAAAGCAGTCGAATATTTCCTGAAAGAAAAAGTGGCGGCGGTGCCGGCACTGCATGCGGTAAACGAGTTTATCCACTTCGCCTGTACTTCCGAAGATATCAACAATCTGTCCCATGCTCTGATGCTGGACACCGCCCGTCGCGATGTGTTGTTACCGTTCTGGCGTAATATCATTGATGCCATCAAACAGCTGGCACAGCAGTATCGCGATATTCCGCTGCTGTCCCGTACTCACGGCCAGCCGGCTACGCCGTCGACTATCGGTAAAGAGTTCGCGAACGTCGCCTATCGTATGGAGCGCCAGTTCCGTCAACTGCAACAGGTGGAGATCCTGGGCAAAATCAACGGCGCCGTAGGCAACTATAACGCCCATATGGTGGCGTATCCTGCGGTTGACTGGCACCCGTTCAGCGAAAGTTTCGTGACCTCGCTGGGTATTCAGTGGAACCCCTACACCACACAGATCGAACCCCACGACTATATTGCCGAGTTGTTCGATTGCATCGCCCGTTTCAATACCATTCTGATCGATTTTGACCGTGATATATGGGGTTACATTGCCCTTAATCACTTCAAACAGAAAACCATCGCCGGTGAAATCGGCTCCTCCACCATGCCGCACAAAGTTAACCCGATCGATTTCGAAAACTCCGAAGGCAATCTGGGGCTGGCGAACGCGGTAATGAGCCACCTTGCCAGCAAACTGCCGGTATCACGCTGGCAGCGCGATCTGACCGACTCTACGGTGCTGCGTAACCTGGGTGTGGGCGTCGGCTATGCCGTCATCGCTTATCAGGCGGCGCTAAAAGGCATCAGCAAACTGGAAGTCAATCGTGACCATCTGCTGGATGAATTGGATCACAACTGGGAAGTTCTGGCCGAACCGATCCAGACAGTAATGCGCCGTTACGGTATTGAAAAACCGTACGAGAAACTGAAAGAACTGACCCGCGGCAAACGCGTCGATGCCGAAGGGATGAAAGCCTTTATCGATGGTCTGGCGTTGCCGGATGACGAAAAAACGCGTCTTAAGGCTCTGACTCCGGCCAATTACATCGGCCGCGCCATCAACATGGTTGACGAACTCTAACCTCACTTCGGGCGGCATACCCTGCCGCCCGGCTTAGCGCCTATATATAAGACAGGCTATTATTTCCTGCCCAACCGTTTAACCTCAGTTGAGCACAACTGTGGATAATGCTGCTGCAACCGCTAAAAATAGAGCCTTGCTATTGTTGGCTATCCCACCTGGTGCCAAAGCGTATGGATACACACGGCAAAGCCTGTACAACGCGTTGGTAGTTCACTAAGTTTGGACAGCTACTGCATAGTGATAGTTACTTAGTTACTGCATAGTGATCGCGACTACGTAGTAATAGTGACTAAGTTTGGATCGCTCTCATCAGGAAAATGACCGAGGAAAACCGTTATGCGCATTCTTGTCGTTGAAGATAATGTTCTGCTACGCCATCACCTCAATGTCCAGTTGAACGAAATGGGGCATCAGGTTGATGCCGCAGCGGATGCGAAAGAAGCGGATTATTTTCTTCAGGAACATGCGCCGGACATTGCGATTGTCGATCTGGGTTTGCCGATAGAAGATGGCACCAGTTTAATCCGTCGCTGGCGCTCGCATCAGGTCAAGCTACCGATTCTGGTTCTCACCGCCCGGGAAAGCTGGCAGGAAAAAGTGGCGGTACTGGAAGCCGGCGCCGACGATTATGTCACCAAGCCGTTCCACATAGAGGAGGTCGTTGCTCGTATGCAGGCGTTGATGCGCCGCAACAGCGGCCTGGCTTCGCAAATCATCAGTCTGCCGCCTTTTGAAGTCGACCTGTCACGCCGGGAATTACTGGTGCATGGCGAAGCGGTCAAGCTGACGGCGTTTGAATACACGATCATCGAAACGTTGATCCGCAATAATGGTAAGGTCGTCAGCAAAGAATCGCTCATGCTGCAACTCTATCCGGACGCCGAGTTACGGGAAAGTCACACCATTGACGTCCTGATGGGGCGGTTACGTAAGAAACTGCAATCCGCCAACTCCCATGATGTCATCACCACGGTGCGCGGGCAGGGTTACCGCTTCGATATCTAATCATTCCGGACGATATATTTTACTCTGGACAATATGTTTTACTCTGGACGATATCTTTTACTCTGGAGAGTAAATTGAAAAAATCGCCTTTTTCGCTGCGTTTTCGTTTTCTGATCGCAACCGCGGCAGTGGTACTGGCGCTGACGCTGTCCTATGGCATCGTCGCCGTGGTGGGATACAGCGTCAGTTTTGATAAGACATCATTCCGCCTGCTGCGCGGCGAAAGTAACCTGTTTTATAGTCTGGCGCAGTGGCATGACAATCAACTGACTATCGCCACGCCACCAGAAATCGACATCAATTACCCCACGCTGGTGTTTATCTACGATAAGCACGGCAATTTGCTGTGGCGTGAACGCGCCGTCCCGGAACTGGAATCCCAGATAAAACCGGAATGGCTGGAAAAAACGGATTATCACGAGCTGGATGCCGACAGCAACACCAGTAATGCCGTCTTGCAAGGCAGTAACCCACAAATGCTGGATAAGTTGCACGCCTACAGTTCGGAAGACAAAACGCCGTTCACCCACTCTATCGCGGTCAATGTTTACCCGGCGTCGGAGCGTTTACCCAAGCTGGTGATCGTGGTGGTAGACCGGGTCCCGCAGGAGCTGCAACAGGCGGATGTAGTCTGGGAGTGGTTTCGTTATGTGTTTATCGCGCATCTGGTGCTGGTTTTACCGTTACTGTGGCTGGCGGCACACTGGAGCTTGCGGCCAATCAAGCATTTGGTTCACCAGATTAGCGAACTGGAGCTCGGTTCACGGGAGCACCTGGACGAAAACCCGCCGCAGGAGTTGAACAGCCTGGTGCGTAACCTCAATACACTGTTGAGCAATGAGCGCCAGCGTTATCACAAATATCGCACCACCCTCACCGACCTGACCCACAGCCTGAAAACGCCGCTGGCGGTGTTACAAACCACGCTGCGCTCGCTGCGTACCGGCAAAGAGCTGACCATCGAGCAGGCCGAACCCATCATGCTGACGCAAATCAGCCGTATCTCACAGCAAATCGGTTATTACCTGCACCGTGCCAGCGTACGAACAGAACACCTGTCCATCACGCGGGAAGTGCACTCCGTTCCGGCGCAACTCGATGCGCTCTGTTCTGCATTGAATAAAGTGTACCAACGTAAAGGCGTAGTCCTGACGATGGATATTGCGCCGGAGCTGACGTTCATCGGCGAGAAAAACGATTTTATGGAAGTCATGGGCAATATTCTCGACAACGCCTGCAAGTATTGTCTGGAGTTCGTAGAGATCAGCGCGCGTTATTCCGGCCAAAAACTGCATCTGGTGATTGATGATGACGGCCCCGGTATCCCCGACAGTAAACGGGAAGTGATATTCCAGCGCGGACAACGGGCGGACACATTGCGCCCCGGTCAGGGTATCGGGCTGTCGGTCGCGGCAGAAATCATCGAGCAATATCAGGGAGAAATTCTGATCGGTAGCAGTGCGCTCGGCGGCGCCAAAGTAGAAGCGATTTTTGGCCTCCAGCATCTCGGGCAGAATGAGGGGTAATGCACTCTGCCGCCCATCGCCTACAATGACATTATTGACGATGTCATCACCATTGACGATGCCATCACCGGCAACACTCAGCTATTATCGCCCACAGCCGAATCGCTCACAGCCGATTGAAACGGCTGCCTTTTGCCACCCGCCGTTTCATTTGTGCGTTTCATTTGTGAATTGAGTGTGAACATCGGCACGGCGACTTCGTTATAATTGCCGATAGCTCCCTATTACTGGAAATACGTTATGGACTACCAACTTAATCTCGACTGGCAGGATTTTCTGACACGGCACTGGCAACAAAAACCGCTCATCATCAAAGGGGGGTTCCGGCATTTCATCGATCCGATAAGTCCGGATGAACTGGCCGGGTTAGCGATGGAAAACGAGGTGGACAGCCGCCTGGTCAGCCACCGTGACGGCCGTTGGGAAGTCAGCCACGGTCCGTTTGAAAGCTACGATCACCTGGGAGAGAGCAACTGGTCTCTGCTGGTGCAGGCCGTCGACCACTGGCATGAGCCTTCCGCCGCGCTGATGCGTCCTTTTCGCCAGTTGCCCGACTGGCGCATTGACGACCTGATGATTTCATTCTCTGTTCCGGGCGGTGGCGTCGGCCCACATCTCGATCAATACGACGTATTTATCATTCAGGGCACCGGCCGTCGCCGCTGGCGCGTTGGCGACAAAGTGCCGATGAAACAGCATTGCCCTCACCCGGATTTACTACAGGTTGAACCGTTCGAGGCCATTATTGACGAAGAACTGGCGCCTGGGGATATTCTCTACATTCCCCCCGGTTTTCCACATGAGGGCTACTCGTTGGAGAACTCCCTCAACTACTCGGTAGGATTCCGTGCGCCCAGCGCCCGTGAGCTGGTCAGCGGCTTTGCCGACTATGTGCTGTCTCGGGAGCTGGGCGGGCAGCGTTACAGCGATCCTAATATTCCCACTCGCGCTCATCCGGCGGATGTGCTGCCGCAAGAGCTGGATAAACTCCAGCATATGATGCTGGAGCTGGTTCAGCATAAAGAGGCGTTCCATCAATGGTTCGGCGAATTCGTGTCTCAATCACGTCATGAGCTGGATCTGGCGCCGCCGGAACCGCCCTATCAGCCAGGCGAGGTATACGACCTGTTGCAACAGGGTGAAGCGCTGCGTCGTCTTGGCGGATTGCGGGTATTACGTATCGGCGCTGAGTGCTTCGTCAACGGCGAGCGGTTGGGAAATCACCCGCCGCAAGCCATCGCCGCGCTGGCGCAATACGATGTGCTGAATGCCGAACGTCTTGGCGATACGTTGGACGACCCTTCTTTCCTCGTCCAATTAACCGCACTGGTCAACAGCGGTTACTGGTATTTTGTTGACTGATGCTTGATTGCAGGCGTTGCGAACTGATTATCGGCATCCCCGCCCCCTAAAACCAAGAGACGCCGTTCGGCGTCTCTTTTTGCTCACACTGTTGCTCACATCAGTGACTCACATTGATGTCATCAGGCTTTAACCGACAGGCTATCACTGTGAGTTTGCCGGGTTTTGGCCCGCATCGCCGTCAGTTCAGCAATACGCATGATCACCGAGACCGCGCTTTCCATCCCTTCCAGCGTCACAAACTCATGCTTGCCGTGGGCATTGTAGCCGCCGGTAAACAGATTAGGACAGGGCAACCCGCGGAAGGACAGTTGCGCGCCATCCGTGCCGCCACGAATCGGCTGCATCAGTGGTGTCACTCCGCAATCACGCATAGCCTGCTGCGCCAGTGCGATAATATGCGGATACTGCTCCACCTGTTCGCGCATGTTGTAGTAGCTGTCGGTAATCGTGACCTCGATGTAGCAATCCGGGTGCAGCCCTTTGCCCACCGTTTCGGCGATATCCAGCAGCGTTTTTTTGCGTCGCTCGAAGCTGTCGCGCTCAAAATCGCGAATGCTGTAATGCAGTTCCGCCCGCTCTACCGTTCCCTTCGCGCTATGCAGATGATAAAACCCCTGATACCCCTCGGTATGCTCCGGAACTTCATCCGCCGGCACCAGTTGGTGAAACCGCGTCGCCAGCGACAACGCATTAACCATCACCCCTTTGGCCCAGCCGGGATGCACATTGTTGCCGACAATTTTTACAACGGCCGATGCGGCATTGAAGTTTTCATACTCCAGTTCGCCCACACCACCGCCGTCTACCGTGTAAGCCCATTCGGCCCGGAATGCGTCAACATCAAAATGTTGCGCGCCTTTACCGACTTCTTCATCCGGCGTAAATGCCACACGGATCTCACCATGCGGGATCTGCCGTTTTTTCAGCCGCACCAGCGCGGTCATGATCTCAGCAATCCCCGCCTTATCATCCGCGCCCAGCAGTGTTTTGCCGTCGGTCGTGATCAGCGTTTGGCCCAACAGGTGGTGCAACACCGGGAACATCACCGGCGACAACACCTCGTCGCCCATACCCAGCGCGATATCACCGCCACGGTAATTCTCTACAATCTGCGGGTTAACGTGCTTGCCGCTAAAATCCGGCGAGGTATCCATGTGCGCGATAAATCCCACCACCGGCACCGGCCAGGCAACATTGGCAGGTAACGTCGCCATCACACAACCGTGTTTAGTGACCGATACCTGTTCAAACCCAAGTTCAATTAATTCCTGTTGCAGCGCCTGCGCCAGTTTCATCTGCCCTTCCGTGCTCGGCACCTGCCGTACGCCCGGTCGGGACTGGGTATCAAACGCAACATAATTCAAAAAACGATCAAGTAACTTTTCCATCATCACCCCCTCCGATGGATAACATGTTTCATTATGTAGAGGGCGCCTATGCTACATATTGCGTCAGGTCAGTTTTTATTGGTTTTCCACCTGACACAACCGCCTTACACCGCCCATGACACCGGGCTGTAGGCCCGCAATGCGCCGGATGCGCCATGAAAGCCCACAAGCAGTTAATAAACAGGCAACATCCCAGGAGACTGGCGACGGCACGTCGCCACAAGGCAGGAGTCGAGGGCGGCGGTTCAGCACCGCCCTCGGAGGATTACAACCACTCGTAATACTGGCCCAGGCGCTTATCACAGCCGCAACAGCCGCCGCATTTGGGTGCGGCATCGCCGGCGTGAAAACGGATTTTGCCTTTTTGCACCCACACCGCCAGCATTCTTTCCACCACGCCTGGGTCTGCCCGAAAAGCCGCGCTAATGTCTTGCAGCGACACCTTGTTTCTTTCGCGGACAAAATCCCGCAATTCGAGTAGCGTCATCATCTCTCCCCGGCGGGCGGTAAACCCGCCCGACTGATTATTTCACTTCACCTATCACGGTACGCTGACGTTGCAGCCCATTACGACGCAACAGCATGACCGTGACAAACAGCATCGCAGCAACCCCCAACAGTGAACACAGCGAGTACAGCGGATGCTGACCAAAACGCCCAATCTGATAGACCACCACCGCAGCGCTGTAGCCGACCTGAATGGTCCAACCGGCGCAAAACAGCGTCCAGGCGGTTCCCACCTCACGCCAGATAGCCGATACCGACGCCACGCAAGGGATGTACAACAACACCATCAGCAGATAGCTGAATGCCCCCAGACGCCCATCAAACAACTGCGTGATCACCGTCAGCGACGTCACGGAAAACTTGTTGTCTTTGGCGATGGTGGTGGTATCCGACAGATCCCCAACGTTGATCCCCAACGGGTTCAGCACGGCATCGCCCAGCTTGCCCAGATTCTCCGGGATGGTCGCCAACGCATCATGAATGCCGCCGCTCAGGCTGAAGGTTTTGGCTTCCGCCTTGCTACCGCCGTCTTGCGAGACCGCCATCGCGCCGTATAGCGAATCCAGCGTACCGACTACCGCTTCCTTGGCGAAAATCCCGGTGAATATCCCCACGGCCGCCGGCCAGTTTTCTTCACGAATCCCCATCGGTTTAAATACCGGCACAATCGCTTGCCCAACCGCCGACAACACCGACTTCTGGGTATTCTGGTTACCGAAGGAGCCGTCGGTGCCCATTGAGTTAAGGAAGCCCAGTACGGTCACCACCACCACAATCAGCCGACCGGCACGCAGCAAAAACCCTTTCAAACGTTCCCAGGTGCGGATCAGCACACTGCGCAGGCTGGGCAAATGATAAGGCGGGATCTCCATGACAAATGCGGAAGCATCACCCTTCAGCGCGGTATTTTTCAGCAAAAAGCCGGTGGCGATAGCGGCGGCGATCCCCACCAGATACAGCCCAAATACCAGATTCTGCCCCCCTTCGACGAACAAGGCGGAAGCAAACAGCACGTATACCGGCAACCGTGCGCCGCAGGACATAAACGGCGCCATCATCACGGTGACCACGCGATCGCTATGACGCTCCATGGTGCGGGTCGCCATCACCGCCGGCACATTACAACCAAAACCGACGATCAACGGCACGAACGCCTTGCCCGGCAACCCGATGCTGCGCATGAATCGGTCCATCACAAACGCGGCCCGCGCCATATAGCCGGAGTCCTCCAGCCAGGACAGGAACAGATACAAGCAACCGATCACCGGAATGAACGTAGACACGGTCTGGATACCGCCGCCGACACCGTCCGCCAGCAGCGTTTTCAGCCATTCCGGCGTATTCAGCGCCAGCAACAACTCGCCGAACCCATCCACCAGCAGGCTGCTGAACAGCTTGTCGAAGAAGTCGATAAACGCACTGCCGATATTGATGGTGAAAACAAACATCAGGTACATCACCAGCAGGAAGATCGGTATACCGAAAAAACGATGCAGTACGATGCGGTCAATCTTGTCGGTCAGGGTCGCAGAGGCTTCGCCGCGGCGGGTAATGACCTCGCGAGCCACCGCTCCGACGAACTGATAACGCGCATCGGCCAGAAAGATATCCAGCTCATCTTCATACTCGGCCACCAATCGGGCTACCTGCGCATCGGCAAACGCCAGCGCGTCGGCAGGCACCCGGTCACGCACCGTCGCATCGCCTTCCAGCAACTGAATCGCCAACCAGTAGGGATTGCGAATGGCCGGCAACCCCTGCAACTGTGCCGCTATCGCCTGCGCGGCCTGATTCAACGGTGCATCGTAAGGAATCGATACCGGTGGAATCACCGGTGTCGCCAGCGCCGCCTGACACATCTCGTGCAGCATCCCGATGCCTTGCTTCTGGCTGGCGGTAATCGGGATGACCGGACATCCCAATCGCTGCTGCAAACCGGCGATATCAATGTCCAGTTTGCGGGCAGTGGCGATATCCATCATGTTGACGGCGACCACCATCGGCACCTGCATATCCAGCAACTGCGCAGTGAGATACAGATTACGTTCCAGGTTGGAAGCATCGACGATATTCAGCACCAGATTCGCTTCGCCGGACAGGATGTAATCACGCGCCACCCGCTCATCTTCCGAACTCTCGGAAGACGGGTTCAGTGAATAAACCCCCGGCAAATCCACCAGCGTCACCTGCTGCTGTTGATAACGGTAACTACCGACTTTCTTTTCCACCGTGACGCCCGGCCAGTTACCGACTGTTTGTTTACCGCCGGTCAGCACGTTGAATAACGTCGTTTTGCCACAATTCGGGTTACCCACCACGCAAATTACGGGTTGCGTACTCATAAAAAATCCTTACCTGCCCGGATTAACATTTTTCCAGTATCAAAATCTGTGCTTCGCCTTTACGCACGCTAATCGCGGCACCGCGCAGACGCAGCTCAATCGGGTCTCCCAACGGCGCCACGCGCGATACCGAAAACTCCACCCCCGGCGTAACGCCCAGCGCCAGCAAGCGCTTGCGGTAATCCGCCGATCCTTTCTGAAACCCCAGCACACGCCACTGTGTGCCCACCGCCAATGCTTCCAGTGTCATCGCTGTATAGACCTCATGCCCATGATTGCGTCAGAGAAACGACTGTTTTATAGATCGATTGTTATAGATCGATTGATGCCGATTATTGCTGTGGCGACACCCACACCTGCTTGCCCATTTCCCAGTTGATCGCCACGCGGCTATCACCGGCGGCCAGCATCAATGGTTGATTGGCATCACGCTGAATAACGCGCACCTGCCCGCCGACGCGGATGCCAAGCTCAGTCAGCCGCTGCTGGTATTCGCCCGTTGAACGAATTCGCGCCACCACGGCATTCACGTTAAGCGGGAGATCAAGCAGCGTTTGAAGACTCAGAGCCATACGACATTCCTTCACTGACAGTGTGCAGCACCCCGCCGACCAAGCGGCGGTAATGCATCAAAGAAAGTAATAACGATTATCAATCATATTCCTGTCCGCGAGCCGCCTCTTGACGTGCGTCAAGGGAGGTGAAGATTGGGGTGGGACGTCAGAAAAGTAAGGTGTGTCGCGCAAAGCAACGGCGAGAGACGCGAGGCTATCGGTTCTTCCTCAACAACAGAAAGGCACGCTGCCGCCAAGGTAAGTGTCCCGGTTACCGCGATGTGGGCGGGTGATGTTATCGGTGGTGAGGCAGTGCGTAGTCCTGCCCAGGTGGTTTTGTCATTACAGCATGACGGTTTACAGCATGACGGTAATGACAAAACATTTCCCGTCTGGCTGCTAAAGCATTTTCGGGCAACCCCACCACGACTCAGGCTCAAGCACAGCGGGTAGCTGCGGCAGCACTCAGGTCTGACAAGCAGATAAAAAACCCCGGTCTGTTAAGAGCCGGGATTAACCATTTATAACTCTTGATATCAGCGCGCCGGGCTGTCTGCCGAACCCGCTCCCGGCGCACTCACAGAGATAGGAACGCACACACCGGCTCAGTCGTTTTCAGCCGACAGCAGATCACGCTCGTAATCCTGCCCGCCATGCCATATTCCCACGACACTGACCACCATTGACACCTCGTCCACCACGAAGGCGACTATCGTTCTCTTGCGGTAGTTCGTGACGCGCAACCCCGGCAGGATGTCGTCCCGCTGGCTTCCTCTGTGCGGGAACTGCGACAACGATTCGCAGTAATCCACAAGCCCCTCCGTATAACTCAGGGCCGTTTTGGGCGTTGCCGCACGGGCGATATAGTCGTACAACCCGGCTAGTTGCTCCTGCGCCTGTGTTGCATACACCACCTGATAATCCATCACGCCTCTCCGGTCGCTTTCCTGTGCATGGCCTTCAGTTTGCTCCTGACCTCTTCGCCGCTCAGGGCCGGACTTTCACCACGTTGCAGTGATTCCCACGCTGGCACAACCTGCTCGCGCAGCCAGTTATCAACCGCATTGTCACGGGCCATCAGCGCACGCAACCCTTCACGGATCACTTCGCTTTCTGAGGCGTATTCACCACTGGCGACGCGGGCTTTCACCTGAGCGGCCATTTCATTCGGTAATGTGATACTCATTTGCTGTGTCGTTCTCATCGCGAGCCTCTTTGCATCCCAACGGGTAGGATTTAATCATATCCATTCTTTTCACGCTTGTCAGGTGGCGGAGTGTCAGCCGCCTCATCCGCCATCAGGTCAGCCAGCAGCCCGGTTTCCTCTTCCGGGTCACGCTCCGCCGGATGCGTCGAGGCATGAACCGCCTGCAACGCCCGGATGTCACCTGCGTGTAGATTTGCGTGCTCTCCACGCTCGCATGGCCCAGCATCGCCTGTATCCACCGCAGGTCCGCCCCGTTCTCCAGCATCTGTGTGACCATCGCATGGCGGAACAGGTGGCGCAGCTTCCCCATTTCGCTATTCCCGATACCCTGATGTAGTGGCTCACCAGACTGATGATACCGTTCGGCGTCAGCCCTTCCACGCCGTCCAGAGCCACGAACAGTGCCTGGCAGTGCGGAATACGTGTCATGCCCGGCTGCATGGTCATCACCGCCCAGAACACCCGCGAACTGTGGCACTGTCTCGAAGGCCTCAGCATCGAACCCTTTGACCCGGACGCCGCCGCCAACTGGATCAGGCATTACCCCGGCGGCCTTAAGTTCGCCGAGTAACCAACACCACCCTCGGCCCTCGCCCTGTCTCTTATACACAAATCCTCCGGCAAAATTGTCGGGGGATTTTTTTGAATCTTTTCTCTGTTTGTTGATCTCTATCTGATACTCCCCCTTGTTTCTGGTGTTCTGTTATGGTGTTTTCTGATTGTTATTCATGGGCTGACGACATTTTTGGATCCGCTGAATTAGGGGATTTACGCCGTACCCGGCGGCTTGTCACCCTGGCTTCCTCACTGGCTCAATACACTGGACTGTCTATCGTGAAATCCTCCCATA
>NZ_CM001974.1:2510952-2513091 GCF_000406105.1 Dickeya chrysanthemi NCPPB 402
CTTCCTGAACAAAGGAAGACCGGTTGCATTCGCTGAAAAACTGAAAGCGTGTAACGGTGAACCATCCTGCGAGCAGGGTGTGCGTAAGGACATGGCGAAGGAGTCGGCGGAGAATATCCAGAAGCTGAAGTCCTGCTGGGATGCAGGAGATAGCGCCTGTGTTGCAGCAATGCGCAGCCAGATAGAGACGGACGGAAAAACCTACGCGCAGCTTGGCGTACAGGATGCACTGGCGGGACGCAGCTACGAAAACAGTGCGAACTGGTATGCTGACATTATCGATCAGTGTGGAGGAAAGTGTGGCTGGCTGGAATCAGCACTGACGAAGACAGCCGCAGATGGTCTGACTGATGCTGTGTACGGGGCATTAGGTACAGGGAGTTTGCCTAAGCCAGGGCAGACTGCGGAGCCTGCTAGTGAAATAGCCGGCACAAGGGGTGTATCTGAAAAAGGTTCTGTAGCAAACGCTAATTTCGCTCAGTCAAAAATTAGAGCCAATGAAACCTTTAGCGCTGAAGGGGTGGCTAAATATAGTCAAATGGCGGGCCAACCAGTCAATAACGTAGATGATTTAGCCAATGCAATTCGTAGCGGTCTTATCAAACCGAGCCAACTCTCTGTTGATTATGTTGAAATGAATGGCACAAAATTAATCCTTAATACACGAACATCTGTAGCATTAGATCGCGCAGGAATACCTAAATCTGACTGGTATGGAACAAACCAAACGAATGTGAACGTACCGGGAATGGATGGAAAGACCTACAATGATCTTGCAGCTGATCAATTAATGAGAAACAAACTTCCAGAAACTGGTAGTTCAGATATTCCCCGTGGGAGAAAATAATGAAGTCAGGAACTGAAATCTCTATTTTAGACCCTTATGAGTGGTTGCCATCATATGGGGAGAACTCTGTATCTGTTGAATCAAAAGGTTTGGATTTTGTTATTAAAATTGAATACGATGCAGAAGATAATAATCAGACTATATATTGTCGAGAGTTACGATTTGATATGGTGTGTGCCTTTCATCGTACTACATTCCCAGGAGTATCAATACTTAATATAGATTATGGTAAAAGCGCTGAGGCTCCATTGCTAGGTTCTTTGGTTGAATACCCTGATTCTGAGGTTGCTCTTGCTTGGAATAGTCATTTTGGCGGTTTTAGACAGATAAAACACTATAAAATAGTTTTTCTTTCTGAGAATATTCAGATGGAAATTTTTGCCAATAACGTGACTTTAGGTGCTGAATGTATTATTCCACCTAAATAAATGCAGATGGTGGAACAGATTTGGTTAACCAAACGCCATTATCAGCCTGAAAAAATTTAAAGCCCTGTTCATGCATAGTCAGGGCTTTTATTTTTAGTACAATCGGTTTTCCATGCCGACTTCCAACTTGAATTGCTGTCTCTTCATCGCCAGATAGATGGACATATTGTCGATCTTTTGCATGTAATCCCTGAGCGCGAATTGATATTAGGAATCGTGTTGCAGTTCCATGATATAAAAACTCAGGAGGGGTTTTTTCTTCATACATTATATTTACCTGTTGCGATGAATGTCCTTGAGCTGCCCGGATACGTAATCCATCATCTGAAATCGTAAAGCGTTTTTTATCACTATTATCCACGATACTATGAATAAGACTATTATCGAGTGTATAGCCTTCTTTAACGGCACAAAGGATAAGATCGCTTATAATGGCCCATCCCTCTTTGTCCAAAGATAAACCTATGGCTTCAGGTTGATGGCGTAATATGTAACTTAAAAACTTACTGATATCTGTGTTTTTTTTGCTCATGATAATGATCTCAAGTAAATCCCGGCCCCGCGCCGGGATCGTTATTTTTACCGGTCAGATCCTAATCTCCGCCTCAATCACCAGCCGCCCGCGCTCGACGGTGACGATAACGGGCTGGCCGGTGTTAAAACCGAGGTCTTCCAACCAGCGGCCCTTGAGGGTGAGTTGCGGCGGCGGGTTGCCCTTCATGCCGTTGGGGGCGTAGCCGACGGTGTAATGCCGTTGGGGTTCTTTTACTTCAGTTGCGCGGGGTTCTGCCTTAGAATCGCGTCCAGCCATAGTAACTACCTCGTTTAGTTGCCTGTGGTGAGCGGTTGGGACAGGTAGCCGCC
>NZ_CM001974.1:2513191-2518699 GCF_000406105.1 Dickeya chrysanthemi NCPPB 402
TTATTCTCCACAACAACTTCATCCGTTGCGAAGTCAGCCGCCGAACCCACTTTTTCCCTGTGCAGTCAGCCGGTTACAGCCGGTTTTCCCTGATGCGTTTCGATACCCGGACACCGATGCCCCGATACGCGGTTTTGGCCCCCGACATGCTACCGCCCTGCCGGGGCTTTCGCCTGCAACCCTCGCATCATAGCAGCGGCGGCAGCCGCTGCCATCCGGTGTTGGGGGTTCCATCGCAACCCGTGACGGGGCCACAGCTTGCCTGTGGCACCGACGCGGGTTCTGCCGGTGCGGACGGCACAGAGTCCGCAAGCGACGCCCTGCGGCGCTCTATGGCTCCGACGGTTAAGGCGAAGAGGTACCTGCATGACCACGCCGGACAGCAACCTGTCAGGCGACCATCGGGGAGGCCCCCGGCGGGGGCCGCACGGGGCGGAGATGGCGAGCACGGGAACGAGCAAGGAGCCTGCGACTGCGAGCCGGGCGCAGCCAGTGCAGCGGGGTTGGGGCGGGGGCGAGGTCATGCCTTTCAGCGGAGGCCCGACGGGCCGACTTCTTCTTGGGGGTTGGGTTTGGGGGTTGACCTGAGAGCCGAAGAACGCACTCCGCCGCCGACAGCGGAAGGCGCAGCCTTGCGCGCCGCGCTTCACCCGCGATGCCGATGGCGGGGGCGCAAGACATAATGCGGATTATACGATACGAGCCGCACTCCGATGCTGACCTTGCCGACAACGCCAGACGGCGAGCTTCGTATAATCCCCCGCATTATGTTGAACGGCTGACCGGCCAGCAACCCGGACCACAGGGAGCACCGCCGCACAACGCGGGCCGGGCGGACGTTTACCCCCGCCCGCGACGCCGCCTGACGGCAGTCAGCCCGCCGGGCTGTCTGCCGAACCCGCTCCCGCCGCACTCGCCCGGAGAGCGCTAACTTTGCAGGCCGTCCGGCAACGCACTGAACAGACTGTCGATATCACGCGCACCGTGCAGCACACGCTCTATCCGCACCGCCGTTTCCGTTGTGCCGTACAGGATAAGATAACGCCCGTAAGTACAACTTCTGATGCTGCGCCCCAGTTCCGGGCGTTCGCGGTACAGCCAGGGGTTCTCGCCTATCAGGATGCACTGCTGGTACAGGCTTTCCACGAAGCTCACCGCCCGTACCGGATTATCCTGCGCGATATAGTCGCCTATCGCCTCGATATCCTGCTCGGCCAGCGGCGATATGTTCACGTTCATTCCGGCTGCTCACCTTCCGCCATCCGGCGGTATTTCTCCGACAGACGACCGAACACCGCCTGCGCCTCTTTGCCCGGACCGCTGTTCACGCCCAGCTCTACCGCCGCCCGCAGCGCATCCAGCTTCATCTGCTGCTCCCGCTCTTCCAGCGCCCGCAGCCCGGCGCGTACCACTTCGCTGACATTGTTGTAACGCCCGCTGTCGATTTGTTCACGGATAAACTGCTCGAAGTACGGACTTAACGCGATACTGGTTGCCATCATTGCCTCCAACCACACAGGATAATATCTATTACTATCTGTTAGTATTTTCTTCCTTTGCCGCGCCGTCAACCCCTTCGTCCTGATGCGCGTCATCATCCGCCATCAGGTCGGCCAGCAGCCCGGTTTCATCACTGTCCGGCTGCTCCGCCGGATGCGTCGAGGCATGAACCGCCTGCAACGCCCGGATGCTCACCTGCGTGTAGATTTGCGTGCTCTCCACGCTCGCGTGACCCAGCATCGCCTGTATCCACCGCAGGTCCGCCCCGTTCTCCAGCATTTGCGTCGCCATCGCGTGCCGGAACAGGTGGCAGCTTCCCCATTTCGCGATTCCCGATGCCCTGATGTAGTGACTGACCAGATTGGTGATGCCGTTCGGCGTCAGCCCTTCCACGCCGTCCAGGGCCACGAACAGCGCCGGGCAGTGCGGATTCACCAGCAGTTGCGGCCTCACCTCACGCACATAGTGCGCTATCCACCCTAACGCCCGCCTGCCAATGGGGATTACCCGGTCCTTCTTCCCCTTGCCCTGTACGATGGTCACGATATGGCGGCTCGCGTCCACGCTGTACACCTCCAGCATCGCCACTTCACCCCGCCGTATCCCGGTTGACCACAGCAGCTCCATCAGCGCCCGGTCGCGGATGCCCTGCAGCGTGGTCAGGTCCGGCAACGCCAGTACCTGCTCCACGTCCGCCACGCTCAGGATATGGCGCGGCAGCCGTTTTTCCAGCCGGGGCAACACCAGACCCGACGCCGGGTCGGCCAGCAGCAGATGATGGCGCGTCATCCAGCCGAACCACACCACCAGGGGTCCCAACTGGCTGCGCTGCGTCCGGGTGCTCAGTGGCTCACCGTTCGGTTTGCGGTACTGGTACAGATGACGCTGGTAGTGCTCCAGTATCGGTAAGGTGATGTCACGGCCATAGTGCAGCCCGCGCTCCGCCGCCCACAGGATGAACCGGTACTGGTGATGGGTTTGCGTCTTCAGCGTGGTTTCTGACCAGTTCCGCTCCCGACGCCACGCCACGAACCGCAGCAGCAGCGCGTACAGGCTCTTCGGGTCACTGGCCGGGCCGATGGGCTTTCTGTAGACGTCATCCACCGTCAGCAGTGCATCGGCGCGGGGTTTACGGTTGGCCATGTGTCACCCCCGTTTTCCCGGTCACAGGCAGCGGTGCGGATGGCGATGTTGGGTTCCCCCTGATTACTGTCTCTGGCTCAGCCCCGACCGGTTCCGCTGTCAGCCCTTGTGCCGTCTGGCCCGACGCCGGATTTTCATATCCCGACCGGATACCGACCAGACCCCGACCGGGGGCCGACTGAGCCACGTCCAGCCCCGACCGGTACGCTTTGCCCTCAGCTATGCCGGTTGCACTCGCAGGCGGCGTATTGACCGCTTTCTTTTTCCCGTTGATCACCGCATCCGGCGTCACCCCGACCGGTTCGGTATCCGAGCCTTGTGCCGTCTGGCCTGACGCCGGTTTTTCATGCCCCGACCGGCTGCCGACCACATCCCGACCGGGGGCCGACTGAGCCACTTTAAGCCCCGACCGGTCGGCATTGCCCTCAGCCACGCCGTTTTTACTCGCAGGCAGCGGTGCGGATGGCGATGTTGGGTTCCCCCTGATTACTGTATCTGGCTCAGCTCCGACCGGTTCCGCCGTCAGCCCTTGTCCTGTCTGGCCTGACGCCGGTTTTTCACTCTCCGACCGGCGGCCGACCATACCCCGACCGGGGGCCGACTGAGCCACCTTCAGACCCGACCAGTCGGCATTGCCTGCCGTCTCCGGGGTCGCGCCGTCCACCTCCAGCAGCCCGCACAGGTGCGCCCCGCCGTTGTCGTCACCGTCCCACAGCAGCCCGTATTCATACGTCAGACCGCGACGGAACAGCAGCAGGTATTCCATTTCCAGCAGCCTGCCAAGGTGGATTTTCAGTTGCGTGTCACCCCAGCCCAGCGCTGCCCGTACCTCCCGCCGCGTGAACCGTATCTCGTCCGCCTTCACCGCCTGACCCTGCGCCCGCGCCTGCACCCAGCCCTTCAGCCACACCAGCAGCTTGCGCGTCTGCGGCGGCATTTCATCCAGCGTCCGGCCCAGCACCTCGTGGGCCAGCTGATTGGCCAGCGCGATATCGCTTTTTTCCACCTCGATATACTCGATAACCTGCCCCCGGTGCTCGACCCGCTTCACTTCACGCTGGTACTGGTGCAGCAGCGCGATGGCCTGTATCAGCGTCAGGTACTTCATGTGGTCGCGCCGGGTGCGGGTTTTATCACTCAGGAACGTCAGCCGGTCGGCATACGGATTCACCACCTTCAGCGGTCGCAGCAGCCGCTGCGCGTTCTGGTGCAGCGTCGTCAGGTACTGCTTTTCTGAGGATTGCAGCAGACCGGCCAGCGTCTGCCCGTGGCGCTGCATCGCGTGTATCGCCTGCGTCTGCTCCCGCGATTCATTCACCGTCAACACCAGACAGCGGTTCAGCAGCTCTTCGTCCACGTCGCTGGCCGTGGTGGTCAGCATCAGCATCACCGGCCCCTGCACCTTGTATTCCCGCGTCACCAGTTCGCCGCTCTGCTCGTTCTTGCCGGTACTGGCGATTTTCAGTTCCCCGTCCGACTGCAACAACTTCAGTGCATACGCCGCCTGCCTGACGCCTTCTTCTTCGGCGATGGCCAGTATCTTGTGCTGTAACGAGGTTTCGCCAAGGTAATACAGGCTCTGCCCGGTCATCGCGCTGTACTGGATGCGCTCTTCCTCCGGCATCATCCCCAGCACCGCCTCCATCAGCGACGATTTCCCGGCAGCGCTCGATGACTGGATAAGCACGGCCAGCGGTTTATCCAGCTTGCGCGACGTCGCCGCCAGATACCCGGTCAGCAGATTGGTCGATTCCCCCACCACCCCGCAGGCGGCCAGGTCGTCCACGATACGTGCGGTGAGATGGGGGGATTTCAGTAGCTCCAGCGCCGCCGCTTCGTCTTCCGCGCTCACCGTGACCGCGTCCGTCGCGTCGGCCTGCTCCGCCGCCTGCCGCTGACTCGCTTGTTGCTGCTCCAGCATCAGCAGCACCCGCCCGCATTCGCGTTTGATGACTGAAGACTCGCACTCAAGCTCCGCCGCTGCCGCCGCCACATAACCCTGACGCTGCCGGGCGCTGTACAGGTCCAGCGAGTCCACATGCAGCGCGCCCGTGCTCTCGTCCCGCACCTGCACGTTGACCTTCATCACCTCGGCCACGGTGTTTTTCTGCCAGCCCCGCACCCGCCACACGCGCGGGCCGTGGGTCAGCAGCAGGTCGCCGGACGCGGTTAACTCGCCCGCCACCGGCTGTGCCGGTACGCCCGCCGGGGCGGCTAAGGAAGAAGGTTCATGCCCGTCTGTTACCCTCGTTTCCTGACTGAACACCACCCCCGGCCCGGTTCCCTTGCCCATCCATGCCGCCTGCTCCAGTGCCAGCCCTAACGCGCTTTCCGGGCTGCCGCTGTTCAGCGCATACGCATTCGCATCCAGCCCCGGCGGGAACCGCACCCGCCATGCCTCGATACCCGCTTCCAGCAGCTCCGCCGCCACACTCTCCGCGCCCCGGTCGCCTGCTGCGTCACGGTCATAGGCTATCTGCACCCGCTTCACCCCGTGATACTGCAACGCCGCCAGATGGTCAGCGGTAAAACCGTTGGCCCCGTACGCCGTGGTCACGTTGCGGAACCCGGCACACCAGAACGTCATCGCATCGATCAGCGACTCGCACAGGATAAGGTCCGACGACGCCTTCAGGGCTTCCTCGTTCCACACCCCGGCCAGCGGCGACGGCAGATACAGGTGCGTCGGCGAGCCTTTGAGGATTTTATGGTCCGGCTGCACCCGCCGCCCGTACAACTGCATCACCCGGCCACGCTGCGCCACATTCGCCGATTCCGCCCAGCCGATGACCGGCATCACCACGCAGCCCCGGAAGTGGTCCTGTCGTGTGGTCGCGCGCAGCACCCCCAGCCCGGCCAGTTTCT
>NZ_CM001974.1:2518799-2520320 GCF_000406105.1 Dickeya chrysanthemi NCPPB 402
GGCGGCAACCTGCTCCAACCGCTCACCACAGGCAACTAAAGAGGTAGTTACTATGGCTGGACGCGATTCTAAGTCAGAACCCCGCGCAACTGAAGTAAAAGAACCCCAGCGGCATTACACCGTCGGTTACGTCCCCAACGGCAGCCGGGGCAACCCGCCGCCGCAACTCACCCTCAAGGGCCGCTGGCTGGAAGATCTCGGCTTTAACACCGGCCAGCCGGTTATCGTCACCGTCGAGCGCGGGCGGCTGGTGATTGAGGCGGAGATTAGGATCTGACCGGTAAAAACAAAGATCCCGGCGCAAGTGCCGGGATCGTCATTACTCATTGGGAATCAAGGATCTCATATCGGTCTATTACATATACATCTTTCACATCGCACTCTGGATAAATCCATTTCTCCCAATTATCTATTACCCATTCAACGCTGAGGCCTCTAACCTCTGATAAACAACATTCAGCAGGTAATTTAACTAATATTAGACCAGCCTTATGACCAGATGACACTATTAACCCATAAGGTCTGTCAGCATTAGATAAATCAACAACCATAAAATCGACCAAGGCTTCATATGGCCACACAGCAGGAAGGCGAAAGATGTTCCCATGTCTTAACGCTATGTTTTTTATTTCAATTAATCTTACTGGCTCTTGCATATTATTTTACCTTTAAATCATGGCCGCCTGATTTATCCATACTATTACTTATTGGCATCATCCCCATATCGACTTCTCCCTGATGCTTGCCCGTCTTAGCATTCACCTGTTCAAATCGACCATGCTGTGTATCTACCGCATATAAGTAACCATCATTACCACGATAAACATCCCTGTTATTTATCCTGGTCAGTTTATTATCTTTTACCATTCCATTCGATGGCGCTACTTGGTCCACCATTTGCTTAACTAGAGCAACTCGTTCTCCAGGCGGAAGATTATATAAACTCTCTTCAAAATGATTAACCTGCTGTCCGTTAGGTAATTTGTCAGTATTACCGCCTTGATTTTTGGAACCATTCGCACCAGCTTTGGATATCCCCCCGGCAACTCCCGCTGCCGATGCAATCGCCGCATGGCCCATCACATTGGTGACTTCTGCCGAGACTTCCGTCGAACCACCCATTGTCTGCGCACGATGCAACGACAGGTTTATCTGCGAATCCAATTCCGTCAAAGCGCTACGGGCCGCAATCCACTCTTTTTGCTCCGCCTCGCTTAACGAGCTAACTCCTTGTGTACGTGCTTTTTCTGCCAGTGCCGCCTCCTGCTGGCTGTACTCTGCACGCATGGACTTCAGCCCCTGCTCAACTACATAGCAGTCCGCCGCACTGGAACAGTTTTCTACCCGCTGCCGTTGTTCATCCGATTCTGGCCCAAACTCCCGACGAACCTCCGCAACACAAGCTTTGTCACCATTACAGGCAGCCAGTTTCTCGTAACGATCCTGACTGCGTTTGGCAGACAAAAGGTTATTCTCCACCGCCACCTGTGCCGACTGTGCGCCCTGCACCGCATCCGTGCT
>NZ_CM001974.1:2520420-2523426 GCF_000406105.1 Dickeya chrysanthemi NCPPB 402
GCTGTTGCCCACCACGCCCGCCGCCAGACCGCCCGCTATCGTCGACAGCGTACTCAGCAGTTGCCTCTGGTCTTCATTCAGTTCGTCCGCTTTCTTCCCAGGGTACAGCCCCTCCATCAGCGCCCGCGCCGCCAGCTCGCCGCCCGCTTCACCCGCCGCACCCGCCAGCGCATTGTTCCCGCCCGCCTGCGCCACCACCGCACCCAGCAACGCGTGCGCCAGCGTGTTCGCCATCACGTTCGTGTTGCCCGCCGCATCCGTCGTCTGACGGTGGATTTCCTCCGCCACATACGGCGCCGCCGCCCCCGTCACCGCCTGCGCCACATTCCCCGCCAGCACACCCTGCAGCGCCGCCACCGCCGCCTGGATACCCTGACGTACCGGTCCCCCCGTCCGATACACCGAGTCGTTCAGCGACGCATTGTAGTACTCCTGGTACAGCGCCTGCGTCACCGCCTCCTGCGTTACCGCCTTGCCCGGCGAGGCCTTCGCCAGCTCGTCCGCCTTCGCCTGCCGCGCTTCCGCCGGCGTCTCCGCCAGCCGCGCATTCGCCGCCTTCGTCGCCGCTATCGCCCCTTCCGTCGAGGCGATATCCAGCACCTGCGTCCCGATGTCCGACAGCAGTTGTGCCTGCCGCAGCCGGCTCTCCACCTTCTCCTTGTCGAATATCGGGTTCAGCGCCCCGCTGTTGGCCCCCGCCGTATCCCGGCTCAGCCCCTCCACGTCCTGCTGCTGTCCGGCCCTGTCACGGATAATCAGCGTGCCGTCGCTCACCGCCGCATAGGTCGTCCCCGACGACGCGCCGCTCTGGTTCGCCCCCGCCAGCATCAGCCCGCCGACGTTGCTCAGCACCTGCAGCCCCACCGGCGCACTGGTGCTGAACCCGCCCCCGGTGTGTGACGCGCTGTACTCCGCCCGGTTGTCGATGTTGCTGAAGCCCAGCGTGCCCGTCTCCAGCCGGCTCCTGTCCGCACCCGCCGTCGACGCTATCGCCCCGCCGTCCAGTTGCGTGTGGCTGCCGACGTGGATGTCGTACCCGCCGGTGCCCGCAAACAGCCCGCTCTGCTCCTGCACGCTGTCGAAGTTGCTGTGCACCTTGTCACGGCTGAAGCTGAAGCTCGCCCCGCCGCCGCCGCCGTAAATCGGTATCGTCACCCCGGCGCTGACACTCTGCTGTTTGCTGTCGTAGCGGTCGCTGTCCTGCTCGCTGCGCACCAGCAGGTCACGCCCCACCCGGGCGGTTATCGTCTCCGCGCTGACCTGCGCCCCCTGCAGCGTGGTGTCGCGGCCGCTGCCCAGCACCGCCGTCCGGCCCGCCTCCAGCAGCGATTCGGTGTGCGTCAGTCCGTCGCCGCGCAGGTTGCCCTTCGCCGCATTGACACTGGCGCTGACGCTCAGCCCGAAACTGCCCGAGGCGCTGACGCCGATACTGACCCCGATACTGCCGCCCCGGCTCTGGTTGCTGCCCTCGGTGTGCTGCGTGTTCGCCCCCGACAGCAGCCGGATATCCTGCGTGGCCGCCAGCGTCAGGTCCTGACCGGCTTTCAGCTGGCTGCCCACCACCGTGATATCGCCATCGGTCGCCCGAATACGCAGGTTGTCACCCGCGGTCACGCTGCTGCCGGACACCGTCTCCTGCGTCTGGCGCTGCTCGGAGCGGGACGACTGGCTGCCGTACGAAATGCTCACCCCGACCGCCTGCGGCTGCTCGCCCTCCTCACCGCTGCCCGCCGCCGTCTTCGCGCCGGCCGCCTCACGCTGCGCCATCGCCAGCCGGGTGGCCTGCGCCCCCTGTCCGGCGCTCAATGCCGCTTTCACCCCGGCCAGGCTCTTTAACCGGCTGTCGCTCTCGCGGCTCACCGCCTGCACGGTTTCCACCATGCTGTTCAGCGCGCCGCCCACGCTACCGCTCAGCGCAATCGTCAGACCGCTCTGCTTCTGCTCCAGTGTCTGGGTGGTGCGACGCACATCGTGCCCCGGCGTCACCGTCACGTTACGCCCGCTCAGGTCGATGTCCCGCGCCGCAATCACATCGGTGCCCGTCAGGCTCACATCCTGCCCGGCCCGCAGACTCACCGACCCGCCGGTGCTCCCCAGCGTGCTCACGCTCTGGCTCTGCGTCGTCCCCGCCGACTCCAGCGTCTGGCGCAGCGACGTGCTGCCCACAGTAAACCCTATCCCGCCCCCGCTGAACAGCCCGCTCTTCTTGCGGCTCTGCTCCTCGTAGCTGCGGTAATTCTCCACGCTCGCCGCCGTGGTGATGTCACGCCCCGCCGTCAGCGCCACCCCGCCGTCCGCCGCCACCGACGAACCCCGCACCCCGATGTCCTGCCCCGCCGTCAGCGCCACGCTGCCCGCCGACAGCAGCGTCCCCTTCTCCGTCGTCTGCGCCGTCTCCCGCACCGTGTGCGTCACGGTTGTCGAGAAGGTCTTCTTCTTCACCGTGGTTTCTTCAAAGAAGTCATGCCGGCTTTCCGTCGCCGACAGCAGGCTCAGGTCGCGCCCCGCCTGTGCCGTCAGCACGCCCCGCGTCTCCGCCTGCGCCCCCTGCAGCGTCAGGTCCTGCCCCGCCCGCAGGCTCAGCCCTTCCCCCGCGTTCAGCCCCGTCCCCTGCTGCGTCACCGTCTGCTGCCAGTCCAGATGCCGGCTCCACGCGTTCGAGCCGAACTGCTCCTCGCGGGCCGACAGCAGGCTCAGGTCCCGCCCCGCCGACAGCGCCAGCGTCCCCGCCGCGCTCAGCTGCGCCGCCGTGCCGCTCAGGTCGCGCCCGGCGCTCAGGCTCAGGTCGCCCCCGCCGGCCACCGTGCTCCGCACCAGCCCCTGACTACGCCGCTCGGTGGTGGCCCCGCCGCCCTCGCGCACCGTGTCCGTCAGCGTGGTCAGCGCATTCAGCTGGATATCGTTGCCCGCCGCCAGCGCCAGCGGCCCGCCCGCGCTCAGCTGCGCCCCGTTCAGCACGATGTCGTGCCCCGCCTGCAGCGTCAGCCCGTTCTGGGCGGTTATCAG
>NZ_CM001974.1:2523526-2529163 GCF_000406105.1 Dickeya chrysanthemi NCPPB 402
ATGGTGCCCGAACTGTTCAGCACGCTGCCGCTGGCGTTGCCCGCCGCGTCGCGCTGTATCCACAGGCTGTTGCCCGCCAGGATGTTGCCGAACCGGTTCACCAGCGCATCCGACAGCAGCCACAGGTTGCCCCCGCCGTACAGCAGACCGCCGTTGTCTATCACCCCGCCCGCCTGCAGCAGCAGGTCCGCCGCGGTGCCGACAAAACCCCGGTTGACGATGTTGCCCTCGGCCCGCAGGCGCAGCGCGCCGCCCGCCTGGATACTGCCGCTCGCCGTCTGGTTTATCGCCGCCGCCGACAGCGTGCTGTCGCCCGTGCCCGCCACAATCCGACCCTGCTGCGTCAGCGTGCCGGTGCTGGTCACCGTCACCCCGTTGCCCTGCAGCGTCCCCGCCTGCACCAGGTCCCCCGTGACATTCAGCGTCAGTTGCCCGCCCGCCGCCAGCGTGCGGGTGAAGGTGAACGCGTTGCCGATGTCCGCCCGCAGGTCGCCCAGCGCCGCCAGCTGCCCGTTCTGCACCAGTTGCCCGGTGCGCAGCTGCAGGTTGCCTGCGCTGTACAGCCGCGCCCCGTCCGCGTTGTCGAGACGCGCCGCCTGCAGCGCCAGCCGCGTCAGCCCCAGCAGCGTGCCCCGGTTCTCCAGCGCCCCGTCGGTGGTGATGTCCAGCTGCCCCGCCTGCACCGTCCCGCGGTTGGTCCACTGCGGCAGGTGCAGCGTCAGCCCGCTCTGCGCCTGCAGCGTGCCGCCGTTGTCCAGCTGCGCGGTGGTCAGCGTCAGGTCCTGCCCCTGTACCCAGCCCGCGTTGGTCAGTTGTGGCGCGCTCAGTGCCAACTGACCGCCCGACAGCAGCTGCCCGCCGCGCTGGTTGTCCAGCCGGCTGCCGCCCGCTACCGTCAGCCCGTGACGGCCTTCCAGCTGCCCGGCGTTGCTCACCGTCGCCGCGCCCAGCGACACCGTCCCGCCCGACAGCACGGCCCCGGCGGTGTTCTCCAGGGCGTCATCCAGCGTGGCGGTCAGTTGCCCGCCGGCGGTTAGCGTGCCCTGATTGCGCAGGCGCGTGGCACGTAACGTCACGTCCCGCGCCTGCCACTGCCCGGCCTGGTCTATCGTCGCCGCACTCAGGCTGAACGCGCCGTTGCCGCCCACCCGGCTGTTCACCCCGCCCACATAGGCGCCGGTCAGCTGGATGGCGCCGTCGTCCAGCCCCAGCAGCGAGCCCTGATTGAACAGGGTGTCCGCCGTCAGCGTCAGGTCCTGACCCTGTACCCAGCCCGCGTTGGTCAGCGTGCCGGTGGTCAGCTGTCCGGCCCCGCCGCTCAGCAGCTGCCCGCCCGCCTGATTGACGATGCCGTCGCGGAAGTCCGCCGTCAGGTCGCCCAGCGCGGTCAGCGTGCCGCCGTTGTCAAACTGCCGCCCGCGCAGCGTCGCCCGCCCCTGGGTGGCCAGCCGGCCGGCATTGCTCAGGCCGGTCGCGTCAATAGTCAGCCCGCTCAGCCCGGTTATCTGTCCCCGGTTGGTCAGCGACGTCCCGCTGACGCGCAGCTCACCCGCCTGCCACACCCCGCCGTTGTCGGCGGTGTCGAGGGCCAGCGTCATGGCGCCGCCGCTCAGCAGCCGGCTGTCGGCCCCGCCGTCATAGCGCGTCACCCCGTCCAGCGTCAGCGCCGCCGTGCCCTGCATACTGCCGGCGTTGTCCACCGTGCCCGCCCGCACCGTCAGCGCATCGCCCTGCAGCACGCCGGCGTTGCTCAGCGCCGCCGCCGTGATACCGGCCGTGCCGTTGCCCAGCAGTGCGCCGTCCGCGCTATTGGTCAGTTGCCCCCGGCTGGTCACGTCCAGTTGCGACAGCCCCACCAGCCGCCCGCCGTTGGTCAGCGTGCCGGTGGTCAGCTGCAGCCGCTCGCCGCCGATGTCGCCCTGCTGCGTCACCCGGTCCGCCGTCAGCGTCACCGCCCCGTTGCCCCGCACCTGGCTGCCCGCGCCGCCGGTATAATCCTGCAACAGGGCCAGCGTGATGTCCCGCTCCGCCTGCAGCACCCCGTCATGGGTCAGCGTGTCCGCGCTCAGCCGCAGGTTTTTCCCCTGCCACTGCCCCAGACTGGTCACCGCGCCGGCCTGTATTTGCCAGTCGCCGTTGCTCAGCACCTGCCCGTCCGCGCCCACCGTCAGCCGGTCGCTCAGGGTCAGCCCGCCGCCCTGCTCCGCCAGCAGCGTGCCGCCGTTGTCCAGACTGTCGCCGGTCAGGCTCAGCGTGCGGCTCTCCAGCCGGCCGGCGTTGGTGATGGCCCCCGCCGTCAGCGTCAGCGCCCCGCCGGTCGACAGCGTGCCCGCATTGTCCACCTGACGGGCGGTGAGCCGGCCGTCGCCGTCCGCCACCAGCGTGCCGCTGTTGCTCAGCTCGCCCGCCCCGAGGGTCTGTACCTCCTGCGCCAGTCGCTGTGCCGCCCGCCGCCGCGGGTCGCCGTCCGCCGTCGGCAGCGTGACCACCAGGTCGCCGTCGCTGTGTATCCGCCCGCCGTTGCGCAGGCGGTCCGCCGTCAGCCTCAGACTGCCGGCCTGCCACTCGCCGTCGTTGACCGCCGTCGCCGCCGTCAGCACCGCCGCCCCCGGCGTCAGCAGTCTGCCGGTGCCGGTATTGGTGAGCGCGTTATCGGCCGTCAGCGTCAGCGCAGCGATACCCAGCACCTGCCCGGCGTTGCGCACGCGGCCGGCCGTGACATCAATACGCCCGCCCTGCCAGTCGCCCTGATTGTCCAGCGTGGCGGCCGTCAGACGCCCGTCCCCCTGACTCAGAAACCGGCCCCCGGCCTGATTGCGCGCCGTCCCGGTTATCGCCAGCGTCAGCGCATCCACCCCCAGCAGCGTGCCGCCGTTGTCGAGCGCCTCCGCCGTCAGGTCCAGTCGCCGCCCTTCCAGCCGCCCGGTATTGCTCAGCGTCCCGTCCGTCGTCACCGTCAGCGCCGTCAGCCCGGTGACCGTGCCGCTGTTGGTCAGTGGCCCGCCGCGAACGGCGACCGTCGCCCCCTGCCAGCGCCCGCCGCCGTTGACGAGGGCCGCGCCGCTCAGGCTCAGGGCCCCCTCGCTGTACAGGCTGCCCGCGCCGCCGTAGTTGCCGGTCAGCGTCAGCGCGCCCTGCGCCGCCATCTGCCCCGCGTTGCGCAGGTCTGCCCCGGTGACCGTCAGGTCGCCCCCTGCCGACAGCGTGCCCCGGTTGTCCAGCCCGTCCAGCGTCAGCGATGCCCCGCCGTTCACCGCCAGCGTGCCGGTGTTGGCCAGCGTCCCGCCCGTCAGCTGCAGGCGGCCGGCCTGCCCCTCGCCGGCGTTGACCACCGATGCCGCCGTCAGCACCGCCGCCCCCTGCGTCAGCAGGCGGCCGGTCCCGCGGTTGGTCAGCGCGCCGTCGGTCGTCAGCGTCAGCGCCTCCACCCCCAGCAGCGTGCCGCCGTTGTCCAGCGCCGCGGCGGTCACGGCCAGGCGGTTGCCGCTCACGGTCCCGCGGTTAGCCAGTGCCCCGCCCAGTCGCAGTGCCGTCTGTGTCGTGCCGGTCAGCGCCCCCTGATTGTCCAGCCGGTCACCCCGCAGCGTCAGCCGGTCGCCCTGCAGCGTGCCGCTGTTGCCCAGCCGCCCGCCCGCAATATCCCATGCCCCGGACGACAACAGGGTGCCGCTGTTATCCAGTTCGTCCACCGTCAGTTGCCCGTCGCCCGTCAGGCTCACCGCCCCCTGATTGCGCCACAGCCCGGTCCGCAGCTGCAGCCCCTGCGCCGATAACGCCCCGGCCGTCTCCAGCGTCCCCGACGATACCGTCACCGTCCCGCCGCTGGTCAGCGCCCCGTCCGCCGTCTGGCTGAACCCGGCCAGTGCATTCACTCCGAGCGACTGCCGCCCCTGCAGCGTCCCGCCGTTCCACAGCGAATCACCGCTCAGCGTCACCGCGCCGCCCGACAGCACCCCCCGGTTGTCCGTCTGCCCGGCGGCTATCGTCAACGCCCCGCCTGACAGCAATGAGCCACTGTTATCCAGCCCGGTCTGTGCCTGTATCGTCAGCGTCTCGTCCGCCGACAGCGTGCCGGCGTTGCCCAGCTGCGCCGTCCGTACCGCCACCTGCCGCCCGCTCACCGTGCCCCGGTTGTCCAGCCCCGGCGTCGTCAGCGTCACCCGCCCGCCCGCCAGCGTGCCCCGGTTGCCCAGGCTCGCCGCCTGCACCGACAGCGCCCCGCCCGCCAGCAGCGCCCCGTCCCACCGCGCCGCGTCCAGCCCGTCCAGCGTCAGGTCCCCCGTCGCCTGCCAGCGCCCCGACCCGCTCAGCCCGCTGCCGCTCACCGTCAGCGTCTGCGCCCCCGCGTCGCCGTCCAGCGACAACGCGCCGCCGTTCACCGTCAGCACGCTCCCCGCCTGCCACGCCCCGCCCGCCGACTGGCTCACCGCCCCTGTACTGTTCAGGCTCACCCGGTCGCCCGCCAGCTGGCTTTGCCCCAGCGCCAGCTCACGCCCCGTCAGGCTCAGCCCGTCCCCCGGCTGCACCGTCCCGTCTTCCCGCACCCCCGCGCTCAGCCCCGCGTCGGCCGCCGTGATGCGCCCGTCGCTCGCCAGCGTCAGCCCCTGGCCCGCCCGCGTCCGGCTCCCCGTCAGCGTGACGCCCTGCGCCCCGCGCAGCGTGATGCTGCCCTGCGCCTGCTGGTTGCCCTGCAGCGCCAGCGTCTCGCCCTGCGCCGTCAGCTCCCCCTGCGCCACCGCGCCGCGCACCTGCAGCCGCCCGTTCGCCGACAGCCGGATGTCGCCCTCCCGCGCGCTCAGCCCCGCCGTGTTCACCCCCACGCCCTGCTCCGTCGACACCAGTCGGATGCGGTTGGCGTACATCCCGCCCAGCGCCCCGGTGTCCAGCGCCAGCACCGGCGCCGGCCCGCTCCCCGCCTGCGCCGTCACCCGGCCGTCCGCCCCCACCCGGTTCGCCCCCAGCACCACCTGCGCGTCCCGCGCATTCAGCCCCGCCTGCAGCGACGCCGTGCGCGCTATCAGCCCGAAGTAGTCGCTGCGGCTGGCGTCCAGCCCCGCCCCGTCTATCAGGATGTCCCCGCCGCGCACGTCCAGACCGCTCAGCCCGCCCGCCGCGTCGAACTGCGGCGTGCCGGTGGTCAGCGTGAGGCGCGGGGTGTTGAGAAAGCCGCAGCCGCTGCAGGTGATGCCGTACGGGTTCGCCACCACCACGTTCGCCGCCTGACCGGCCACCTCCAGGTAGCCCGCCAGCCGGCTGCGGTTCGGCGACACCACCTCGTTGAGGATGGCCGCGGCCGCCCGGCCGTTCAGGTTGGGGTTGTTCTGAATCAGCCCGCCCAGCTGGCTCGGCGTCAGCCGGGCGGTGCCGTTGTTGAGGATAAGTCCGCGGTTGTCCACGTTGAAGTCGTGGTAGCGGTTGTGCGACAGCCCCGATGCGTCCGGCGTGGCGATGTTCACCACCGGCACCCCGTTGCCCGCCGCCTCCAGCGCCGTGTTGCCCGACGCCACCGTCACCCCCGCCGCCCACGCCGGCAGCACCGGCTGCAGCCCCGTCAGCCACACCAGCGCCCACACCATCACCCGCTGCGACGTCTTCACCGCCTTCATCCCTGAACTCCTGAGTTTTGCTGTATGAAAA
>NZ_CM001974.1:2529263-2559341 GCF_000406105.1 Dickeya chrysanthemi NCPPB 402
GCCCAATACCTTGAAAGCATTGAGAATAGCGTTTAAATAAAACGCGAATTATTTAGGGTATATCTGTTGATCTGTATTAAAACGACAGCCCTACCCGATAGCCCACCACCATAGTGTCGGGTTGTAACCATGCCGGGTAGGAAATCGGCCATCCCACGGTTACCTGTTGGCTCAACCAGCGGCTGGCGACGGTCATGCCGACGGCGCCGCCCCATAATGAGGCCGCCGTCGAGTTATCTTGTTTATGGTTATACAAATGACCGCCATCCACCGCCGCCATGAAGGTGACGTTACCCAGCACCGGCAACTGCCATGCCTGCCAGTTCAGTTCGTTACGCCAGTACGCGCCACGATTGCCGGAGGTGTACTGCTCGCGGAATCCGCGTATGGAGGATTCCCCGCCCAGCGTCAGTTGTTCGCTGCCGTACAGCGCGCGCGCCGAGTACTGGCCGTACAGGCTGCCGAGGTAGGTGATGCTATCGGTCACCGGGTGATAGTAACTGGCCGACAGCGTCCATTTATTGAACTCGGCGCGCGGTTCGTCCGCGCTTTTGTCAGTGTCGGTTTCTGAGCCCAACCAGCGCACACCGCGGTTATACGTCGGGTTAAACGTCGCCAGGCCGCCCCACAGTTTCTGACTGTGATTGACGCCCAGCGACACACTGCTCAGTTTGCGGCTGCTGGACGGCAATAACGATCCGTTGAGATAGTTGTTACCGGTTCGCTGGCTAAACGTGCCGGCAATGGCGGTTTTCATCGTGCCGTCGCGGAACACCACGCGGGATAGAGAAAACCGGTGGGTATCGCTGTCGCCGGTGGAATGCCAGGGAAAATCGCGGTTGATAAAGGTATTGCGGTAACGACTTTGGGAATAGTTGTAGCCCAGGTTCCAGTAACCATACGGCATGGAGAAACCGGCTTGCAGGCTTTCGGCATCGTGACTGGTGGCAAAGCGGCTGCTATGGCCGGCGCTGATGAACCATTGATCAGCCAGGCCGAACACATTGTCCAGCGCCAGGCTGCCGTTGAGCTGCTCTTCGCCGGTGCTTTTCTGGCCGCTGTTATCGAAAGTCAGCCCTCCGCTAAACGGTAAATGCGCTTCACGCGTCAGATTCACCACCGAATACCCCGGCTGGCTGCCCGGCTGGATCTCGATCGTGACCTGCTGAGACGGCATGCGGTTCATCTGTTCCATGCCCTGCTCGATATCGCGCAGGTTCAGGATCTCCCCTTCATGTGCCGGGAAGGCCGTCCGGGTCATCCGTTCCGTCTGGTTATTGATGGTGATCTTTTCCAGCCGGCCTTCCAGGATTTCCAGTTGCAGTACGCCGCCCGATAAATCCTGTTCGCTCAAAAAGGCACGGCTGGTGATATAGCCGCGCTGGATATACCAGTTGCTGACGTCGTGCACCAGTTGGTTGATTTGTTCAAGGTTATTGCAACGATTCAGGTAGCCTGCGACCAGCGTCGCCTGGTCGCTCGGGCGCAACAAGGTACTGTGATTAAAACGGATGTCGCGCAGGGTGAAACAGGGGCCTTGCGGCGCGTTATCCGCTTTCAGCGGCGCCTGCGCGATGTCGTTTAACTGCTGTAACGCTTCGCGCTGCTGGCGGGATTGTTCAATCACTTCCGACTGGCGTTGCTGGATTTCGCTCCGCTCCGCCGGGTTCAACGATGCGGAAAACGCAGAGGCGGTATAACCGATGAGGGAAAGACAGGCGATCAGGCCGGTTTTCCTGCTACTGACGGGCATTATGCACATCCATGTAATAGAAACAGAAGGTAAAAATTGCTGAGATAATAATGCGCAAACCTGTCAAAAACAATACAAATACTTACAATTGAATTGACATTAAATGACATTAATAAATCAATAACCAATTGATTTAAAATAAATTACCTTTTATTTATGACAATAAGATCTAAAAAGAACGCATAACATAACGTGAAATAACCATCAGAGATGTAACGGAAAGGGGAACCGGATTTTCATCGAATGTAACAGCCGTTTACTTCTCATCTCTTTCGTCTGTGAGATATCTCGCTGCAGAACCGATCAGGTCGCCCAGATGGAGAAAGATGATGACGAACCAACTCAAGATTGTCAGGCCGGAACACCCCACGGATACCACGCAAAAACTGCCCTATTTTGTCGGTATCTCCCGCGATACGGTAGGTGCAAGACAGCTTTCTATGAATATTGTGGTGATCCCGGCCGGCGCACAGGCGGAACCGCATTACCATGTTGATTACGAAACCGCAATCTATCTGCTAAAGGGGCGGATAGAAACACGTTACGGCACAGATTTATCGCAGACGTGTCTCCATCTGGCCGGCGAGTTTCTCTATATTCCACCCGGCGTTCCCCATCAGCCGCGCAATCTGAGCGACGAGGAAGATGCCATCGCGATTGTGGCGCGTAACGACGCGAATGAACGGGAAAATGTGCGTTTGTACCAGATCGATGACGATGATTAACCGGTCCAGGTAACCGCATAAACCGCATAATAAGAAAAGAGACAGGCTTCCCCGTCTCTTTTTTCGTTTCCGCTTTATCAGGCCAGCACAGATTATCAGGCGTTGGCCAGCTTACCCAGCGACATGTTGGCTATTTTATCGCCGACGACAGCCGCATCGATACCCAGCGATGCACCGCCCGCGCCACGCAGGTTCAGGTTGGTATTGCCGGTATCACCCGCCACCGCGCTTTTGATCATACCCATCGCCTGACGGAATTTGTCCATGCTGGCGCCGGTCATACCGTCATCATCCGGTTTACTCAGCGCTTTAGCCCAGGATTTGTCGTCCGTCTTCGGCGAACTCCAGCCATCTTTCTGGTATTCCGGTTTACCGAATATTTCCGGATACTGATCCATAAACTGGCCGATCTCTTTCGCCATGCCGCGATCTTCTTTATCTACAAAGTGGCGGTTGTTACCGTCTACGTGGGTGCTGACGTTACTCAACGCACTCAGCGCAGCATTCTGCCCCACGCCCATGCCGATGGCATTACCCAACTGGTTGAATGCACCCGCGCCGCTCAGGCCCTGCAAGCCGCCTGCCCCCAGAGAAGGCTGAGAGAAGCCACTCATCGACTGGCCGAGACCGTTGCCGAGAATGGACGACAGTGCGTTGTTCACACCGCTGCCGAACGCATTCATATTACCCTGGGTCATCTGGCTGGCGTTCAGCATTGAATTAGCCAGTTGGTTGCTCTGGTTAGTCAGCTTGGTCACGGTGTCATGACCCAGCAGATCGTCCAGCGCTTTATCAAACATTTTTGACAACGCATCGCCGCCGGATTTCGGTACGGATAGCAGGTTGCTCGCACCCTGCGCGCCATTGCCGAAAGACTGGCCCAGTTGATTGCTCATCCCCAGCCCCTTCGAGCTGGCGCCCAGCCCCTGCGCCAGCGCGCCGCCAAACATCATCGAAGTCAGCGCGGAGGTCAACTTATCGATGGTGCTGCTCAGTTTATCCACGCTGGAACCCAGCGATGAAGCCGCGGAATTCAGTCCTTTCAGTCCCTGAGCACCCAGCCCCAGACCGGAGACGCCCAAATCACCGCCGATGTGCGCTTTGATCGTAATTTGCATAATTTCGTTTCCTCATTCATGTCAGGTGTTCGCAAAAGTATCTGCAACGGATGCCCACGCCGATCCCGATGTAGGCATCATGATGGATACTTGTTACTGAGTGACGCCGACGGTGAAACGGTTCCTCACCGTTACCGTTTTGCAATAAAAAAAGCCGCCTTTATCTTAATGATCGGGCGCGTCCGTTCCCTGTCTGCGGACGCGCCGTCGGTGCTATGGATAGCGACGGCAACGTCATTCCCGCCAGTTCAAACAAACGTTCGATCACCTGCGGATAACTGCCGGGATCCGACGGCAGCGGCCACCAGAGGATCAATACATCGCTGCCGTTCAGGCACAGATGGCAGCCATCGCACTCTGCCGCCTGCTGATAACGACGAGCGAGCAGGCTGCGCAACATGCCGGGATATTGCTGCCCCGGCTGAATCTGCATCATGAGTTCACGCCCGGTGTCCCCAAACTGAAATACCAGATCGACGCCGGATTGCGGCGACCAGCGCGCCGCCTGATGCCGGTTCATCGCGGCCATAAACGCCGTAACGGTGTCGAATACCGTGATGCTGTCGGTCATAGCACGTTCACCCGGGTAAAATCGGCCGCACCGGGGCGCATGTCCGTCTGCCACCAGATCACCATCTGCCGACTGTCGGGATCCGGACGGCAACTCACCGATACACAAGCGCCGGGTGGCGTGCGGGCAGCGCAGGCGCTGAGCAACATGCCGAAAAACAGCAGTAAAGTTTTATAACGCATGGCTTTTCTCCCTAAAGGCTATGGGTGTGAATCGTCAGGGTTTGATTAAGGACGCGCGAGACGGTTGCGCGTTTTTAGCCGGCAACAGCGCCAGATACACCTCGGTGGATTCACCGGGCGCCAGCGTCGTCTTAGGCCAGGCGGCGACCGCCAGCGTACGGCTGTTGGCACAGCTGGCTTCGTCAAAGCGCAGGGGCTGAGTACCGGTGTTTTTCACCACCCCGACCGTCAGGCTGAGAGACAAATTGCTGTACCACTGGTAGCGATTACTCTGATAACTCATTGATGGCGATGTGCGACAAATCTCCGACAATTTCGGCCCGCTGCCGTCAATGGTGAAACCGGCCGGCGTCTGGCCGCTGGCCAGATCGCGCAGGGCATTTTCTACCGTGCCGAACAGATCGGTTTTGCTGTTGCGCTGGGCCACTCGCCCCATGGCGTCATTCAGTTGACGACGGTTATCCGCCGAGACAAACCGGGTGGGATCGTTCTGATCGCCAATTAAGTGCGGCGTGAGAATAAATAACCGTTCACGGCGGGAGACTTCATGCTGGCGTGAGGTGAACAGTTTGCCGATCCAGGGGATGTCGCCGAGCAACGGCACACGCTTATCGCGATCACCGCTCTCTTCGACGTGAAATCCCCCCAACACCAACGCCCGGTTCTCGCCAATCAGCGCCTGCGTACTGACCGTACCGCGTTTCACACCGGACGCGGTGCCTTCGGTATTGGTTTCCACCTGACCGTCTTCAATGTCGATCACCAGTTGGATGCTGCTCGTGCTGCCGTGGCCGACGACCCGCGGCGTCACCTGCAGGCTGGTGCCGGCGGTCACCGGCTGCACATTCGCCACACGCTCGCCGGTGGCGGTAATAAAAGCGGTACGGCTAAAATCGATCACCGCGGGCTGGTTTTCCAGCGTCAGTACCGACGGGTTGGCGACAATGGATGCGGTGCCCTCGCCTTCCAGCGCCTGGATATCAGCGGAAAAACGTTTGAAATCGCTGACAAACAGCGTACTGGAACCTGACATCATGTTGGCACCGCCGGTAACGGCACCCAGTTTCCCTTGCCAGTTGGCTTCCAGCCTGGAGAGCGCCGTGCGGTCCACATCCAGAATGATCGCATCGATGTTGACCAGATTTTGCGGCACGTCGATCTTGTCGATCAGTTGCTGGTATTCATCCCGACGCTTTTCATCGTCGCGCACCAACAGTGCGTTGTTGCGCACATCCGCCGATACCCTGCCGTTAAGCTGATCTTTTTTACGGGACGCCGAAGCAGCGGCGCCGCTGTTACGGCTCGCCAACCGGGCCAACATGGAGCGGGCGTTCATTTCAATCGACTTACTGGCATCCAGCCCACCGCCCGCGCCGTCGGCCGTCGCCATTCCGCCGTCGCTGCCGATACCGCTGCCCGCGCCGGCGGCACCGGCGGGCGTGTTGCGGTTGCCATCCATTAATTCATTCAGAATGGTCGCCACGCCAGGGATCACCAGGCGTTGATCGCGATACTGGATAGTGCGATCCGATACCGAGGCGTAACGCAGCGGAAAGATCATCACCTTGCGACGATCTTCTTTGGTTTCACGCTGCTGACTGAAATTACGGATCAAATTGATGTATTCGGTCGGGCCGGTGACCAGCACCACGCCTTCTTCCGGCAGTTCCCCCCAGCCGAAGCGGGAATCCAGCAAACCGATGCCGGTCAATGCCTGTTTCATGTCCGGCGCGGCGTCTTGCGATACCTCGATACGTACCGAGGTCTGTTCATCCTGCGGACTGACGTATAACACGTTGTTGTAGACGAACCACTGAAAACGGTGCTCCAGCGCTAACCTATCGAGAAACGCAACGGCGTTGTCGGCGCGGATTTTTGCCTCGATATTGACGTCTTCAATGTTGCCCAGCACCAGATCGACGCCATGACCATTGGCGAAATCCTGCAGCACCGCCGATAGCGGCGTCTGTTCGGCGGAATAGGCATAGGCACCCTTGCTCCAGTCAGGCGGCGTCGCCGCATGGGCGCCAGGCAACATCCCCATCAGCACCAGCGACCAGCAAAACAGGCGGTAAAGGTTAAACAATAGTGCATACAGCGCGTTACGCATGCTGATCTCCTTGCAAAAAGCCAGTGTTTTCAGATTCAGCGGCGGCGGCGATGCCGGTCTGGCACGTTGCGCCAGCAGGCTTTGCCAGACATCTCTCTGATTAACCAGCACTTCCAGTGAACGACACAACCGGATTGGGTCATCCGGCTCGCGTCGCATCAGTAACCACAATTGCTCGTCGTTGGCGGACCAACAGAGGGTCGCGGCGTCCATACCCAGTCGCAGCACGGCGGCGAATGAATACCGCAGCGCCTTTTGCAACAGCCGGTCATCCACCGTGGCCGGCAGTGCCACGACGGCGGAACATCCCACGCCGTCGTGATAACGCGTCAGCATCACCGGGCCGTCGTCAATATGTAGCGTCAGTTGACCCGCCACGCTATTGAGCCAGTGCTCAATCACGCCGGGTAACTCAGTTGAAGTCATTGATGATGGCCTTCGCCAAGCCATGCTTGACGCTCAGCATCTGCCCGGCAGCCCAGTTGGCATTGGAATAGTCCATACTGGCTTCATAAAACGCATAGCTATCCGCCATGCTAACCTCCCCTTCCGAGAGAGATTGCGCCATCTCGTCGAGCCGGGATTGAGCATCGACAAATGCGCCGTCCAGCCGACGCTGAATAGGTGAAGATGAAGACATGGTTGCGTACTCCCGTTAGTTGAACTGGTCTGTTTGTTGAACAGATGTGGTTGGCCTGCAGTTGTGTGGCCGGGGAGTGGCGGCGGTTCCATTGGGAATGAAAGATGTGTACAAGGCGGTGAGAAGCAGTGCGCGCGGGTATTGGTGCGAGGTAAACAAACCAAGTAAAAACAGGCCGCACCTGATGGCGACGGCCTGTTACGCTAATCTGAAGTAACCTGGTAAGACGCGTTAAAACGTCGTCGTCCCGTACTGATAGCGGTAGAACCGGCGGTATTCCGGTTTTTGCGGGTTATCCGTCGACAGCGTTTTTTGCAACGATTTGCCGCCGATAAGGCCGGTAATGCCGTAGGACAACAGGCTGGTCTGTTTGTCCAGTTGGCTGATCAGGTCGGTTTTCGCGCCGGCGGCAAGCTGGTCGAGATAACCGTTTTCAATCTGGCTCAACAGGCGGGCCGATTGTTCCCAGTTGGGGTCGAACGACACCAACTGTTGCAAAAACGCAATCGGCGCCACGCCTTTGCCCTGATACAGCGCGGAGATTTCATCCTCTTTGCTGACCGGCGCCGAATGGCGGAAACCGGCCATCACCAGCTTAGCGCGTTTGGCCGGGCCGGCCTGCTTGCCCATTTGCTCAGTAATGAAGCGATACCAGCGGGAATCAAAGGCAAAGCTGGAGCGGGCATCATAACGTGCGCTGTAGACCAGCGTGTCGAACACTTCCCGCCCGCCGAACCATTTGGTTTCCAGCTCGGCCAGGATCTGAGCGAGGGTTTTATCTTTGAGAATGGCATTAAATGCGTTGGTATCCTTGTCGGCATCCTGTTGACCCTGAACCGGGTCAACCACCACCAGTCGAATGGTTTTCGCATTGGCCCAGACGCCAGGGGCCTGATTTTGCACCGCCAGATGATACAACTCGGCCAGAAACTCGGTTAAGCCCACTGCCGCACCGCGGCTATGCCCGCCGACCACCAGTTGATATTCCTTGAGTGTTTTCAGGTAATCCACCAGCGGGAACAGGCTATCCAGCGTTACCACGCCGGCACGGTCGTCATAACCGTTGACCTGATCATAGAGCACGCCCAGCGTTTCACTCATATCCACAAAGCTGCCGCCCCAATTGGCACGCTTGGCCAATGCCTGGGTTTTGGTCAACATGGCGGCGGTGCCGATGCCGTCGATAGCGACGATGGCGCTGAAACCGCTGATTTCAACGTTGGCGAGAAAATCCTGTTTAGTCGTGCCAGTGCCGCAGAACCAGATTAGTACTTTTTCCATAGGTAACCTCTTGGTTTTTAATCGATTAGGTTTATACATTTCCGTCAGGCAATGTAGCGCGGCAAGCGCCTGTGGGCTGTGTGAAAACTACGTAAATTCAGGCCGTAACGATGGCGTAGGGCCTGCAACACCGCGTCCATTGCGATAACGGTTCAGGCAGCGCCAGCCTTCCAAATACCCTCTCAGCTGACTGGGCGGTGCCGAACGAGTGCAGACTACAGGATGATGCGCGCCGGTGAACGTCGCGGGGGTTGTGTGGTAGTCAGGCGGGAAAATGCGCTTGAAAAAGGGATGACGAGTAACGTAAGCGGAGAAAAACACAGAACAGTGCCGGTCATGCCGTCGCCGATAACCTCGGGCGAAGCTGCGCCAGCGCAAGACAACCGCACATCGGCCGCCTTACACTGCCGGGCAGCCTTATCGGGTAATCAGGAGTGATCGCCGTGAAAACCTACCTTGAAAATGACCAACTGAATGAAAAATACCCGGCCCAGACGTTTGCGCTGCGATCGCAGGACGGGAACGCCATCCTCACCGGTCAAATCAATTATCCGCAGGCACCGACGGGCCGCTATCCGTTAATCATGCTGGTGCCCGGCAGCGGTATGCATAACCGGCATTATCTGATTGGCGACAGCGGTTCCCAGGCGGATTTTGTCTTTACTTGTTTAGCGCAGGATTTTCTGGCCGCCGGGCTGGCCGTGTTGCGTTTTGATGGCCGTGGCGTCAAAGGTCACCTGCGCGACAAGGCGCTGGATAACCCGGAATACCTGTTCAATCGAGAGCTGGCTTACCAGCGTTTATTGATCGACGCCGCCGTCCGCCAGACCGTGACCCCGCAAAGTCAATGTGACGACCTCTATACGCTCTGCCGGTACGCCCTCGACCTGCCGCACATTGATCGCCACAATCTTATTTTGCTGGGGCATTCCGAAGGGGCGATTAACCTCAGCCGTCTGGTAGCGCGTTACCCTATCGCCGCCAAAGCGCTGATGTTGGTTTCGCCCACCTTCTCCTCCATGAAACAGCTGATGGAATGGCAACTGATTCATCGTACCGTCACCTGGCTTAAGGCAATCCCCCATACTGGCGACCGGCTCACGCTGGAAGCGTTGAAAAACGGATTCGGCCACAGCCCGCTGGCGTTCTTGCAACCTATCAGCAGTCTGTTGCCCTATAAGGGATATTGGGATGAAGCAGATTTCGACAGCATGACCACCAGATTGCAGGCCAGTTTCGAGCAACAGCGCGATATCACTTTACGCCATGAGGATCAGGAACCCTGGCCCGCCGATGCGCCGTTCACTCAGTCATCCTATGCCTGGTGGAAACAGTGGTATCAGAGTGAGACGCCGGAAATTGAGCATCTGGTGCAGTGTCAAAGCCGCATTATTTGCTATTTCGGCATGATGGATACGCAGGTGAATGCCGCCGCCGAAGCAGCATTATTCGAGCGCGTCAAACACCGTTTCCCGCATGTCGATATCACGCTGCTGCCGGATGTCGGGCACACCCTCGGCATCCACGGACTGTTGGGGCCGATGACGGAATCGTGCGCCGCCCTGCTGGTACAGACGGCGCACGATATCGTGACGACGGGCTGAATGGCGACGTTAATCGCAACGCAGCCTGTCAAGCAAGGCATGATCGGGGTAGCCATCCGCCGGTAACCCCTGTTGCTGCTGATAAGTCCGGATCGCCTGCGTGGTGGCGCGGCCAATGTTGCCGTCGATAGCGCCCTGATAGCGCTGTTTTTCCTGTAGCAGAATTTGCAACGCCTCACGCTCTTTGCGTGTTAACGGCGTTTCCTGATGCGGCCAGGGTTTGAGTACCGGCGTATCCTGCCGGTAGTTATCCGATAGCAAGCCAACGGTAAGGGCGTAGGAAACGTAATTGTTATACCGCAGAATGGCGCGGAAATTATCCGTCACCAAAAACGCCGGACCATTCTTGCCGACCGGCAGCAATATCGAGGCGTTCTCAGCAGACAGCGATGACAGATCTCTGGGTTCGGCGGCCTTCACCCCGAGCGCCTGCCAGTCGGCAACGGTTTTCTGACTATCCAAACCGGAAGCGGCATAATCAAAACCGGCGGGCAGAGTCACTTCCATCCCCCAGGGCACGCCCGCTTTCCATTTGGCCTGTTGCATATAATTGGCTACCGATGCCAGCGTATCCGGGAAAGAGGTCCAGATATCAGGGCGGCGATCGCCATCAAAATCCACGGCGTATTGCAGGTAAGAAGTCGGTATGAACTGAGGCATCCCCATCGCTCCGGCCCAGGAGCCTTTTATCTGCTCTGGCCGCGCATCGCCGTTTTGAATCATGCGTAACGCCGCAATCAGATTCTGCCGGTTAAACGCCCGGCGATAATTGTAGTAATCCAGCGTGGCCAGCGAGCGAATGACCCCTTTGTCGCCGGTATTGGCGCCATAGTGACTTTCAATGGAGAGAAAGGCGAACAGCAATGACGGCTCCACCTGATAACGCTGATCGATGCGGGCCGTCACCTTCGCGTACTGTTTCAGCAAGGTTTTCCCTTGCGCAATGTTATCCGGCGTCACCCGTTGTTCAAGGTAGGTCCATACCGGTGTGATCACCTCGGGCTGTTTTTGCGTGGCGGCCACCACATCGTTGTCTGGGGTCAGGTCGGCAAACGCGTTATCAAAGGTGTCCGCCGTAATTCCCTGAGAAAGGGCCTCCTGGCGCACTTTGGCTTTCCATTGTTCAAAACTTTCATCTGGCGTAGGTAGCCCTGTTGGCGTGTCAGTCACGCCGTGCGATTTCAGCAAGCCCTCAATATCGCGACATTCGCCGGGCGGAGTATGTTTGTGAGCACATGAACTTAACACGCCGGTGACGAGCAACAACACCGTCACCTTCGCCATTATTGATGAGCACCGGGTTCTGTTATTGACCATTCGACTATTCCATTCAGAGACAGAAAACAGCCCAAAGCAGACCCACGTGGTTGCCGGAACATTGCCGGTATATCACTCCGCGGCCCCTCTGGAATCGTTTAACTTCTCTGACAATAGTGCAACCACATACGGGAATATACAGGCGACGACTGACATAACTGTCACGGACGGCGGTTATCCGTAGTATTACATGTGCTTTGGTAACGATGCATTGCGGCCTTGCTTCGCTGTCGTCGGCATCGTCAGTTTAACGAGAACGTCTCCGTCTGCGGCAGCAACTGTTCTACCGCCCGCTGCCAGCTCAGGGTCATAACGCCCTGTGCGGTGATCAATTTCAGGGTATCCTGCGCCAGCGCGTCATCGTTACTCAATTTCCAGCCAAGGTGGCTATGTTCGGTCAGCCAGGCGGACACATCGGCCTGACGTTCGGGATGGCAATACAGCGTGCCGCTGCCTTCTCCGCCTTGTGTACGCAATAACTGGCGCAATAGCGCCGGGTAACGCTCTGCATCGGGTACGGTTTTAAGAAGTTGGGTCATGGCATCGTTCAGCAACTGGCTGCATTGCGATACCAGCCAGCTTTCCATTTGCTCGCGCTCCTGTTGCCAGCCGCGCAATATCTCATCCGCCTGCCGCCAGAATTGTTGCTCCGCCTGCCCGGTGGCAACGGCAATCGATTCATGCGCCTGTCGGCGTGCTTCGTCAAGCAACACATCGGCCTGTTGCCGCGCTTCTTCTATCACCGCCAGGCCGCGTTGATGTTGTTGTAATTGTTCAATCCGAATCAGTTCCGCTTCCTGCACATCCGTTCCTGCTACCAGTTTTAGGCGCCGTCTGGTCAACATATCCTCTCTCCCTGATACCGATGATGCTTACATTGATAATGCCCGCCAAATAGTTTACTAGTTAAACTATTATGATATGAATTATTGCATTTGTACTTTCAGAAACTACCCGGCCAGAAACGACCCGGCTGCGACTTTCCAGATAATGGCGTCGCACAAGCTGGCGATGCGGCCGGCAGGTAAGGCTTCAGCCGGCGTTTCTGCCGCGCCGTCGCACCCGTCTCGCGGGTACAACAGTTGCAGGCGTGACCAGCAGGACGCCGGAAAGCGGCTACGTAATATCACCAAGGCGTCCTGTTCCCGACGCTGGCCGAACGCCAGCGACGAGGGCAGCCACAGGCCGGGACGCAAGGCTTTCGCCAGTCGCCGGCACCAGATGGCCAGCGCGTCAGGCTGTTCACCCTCGGTTTCACGGCATACCGCTGCTATCAGCGCCAACACCTGGCGGCGTTGTTCTGCATTCAACTGCCCCAATTGCAACAGCGCGCTCTCCGGCGGCGGCGGCGCTGTCTCGACGATGCCGAGGCGATGGCGCATCGCGGTATGGTGTACCGGCGCCAGCGCCAGATCGTCTTCGCTGAACGCCACTGCCGTCAGCCAACTGGCATCCGCCTGTCGCAGGCAGCCATAACACCACCACTGAATCCAGTGCAAGGCGTCGTGAACGTCAGAGGCGCTGTGCATACTCAAGCCCCCGCGCCCGGCGGCGTCGGTTTCCTGCGCGCCAGTTGCTGCTCCCACCAGGGCTTGCCGAAACGCCAGCCCAACACGCCCGCCAGCGCCAGCGCCAGCAAACCGGCCAGCCACTGCACTTGCGTCATGGTCTGCGGCGTCAATTGAAACGGCCCCAGCGACACCTTAGGAATATGATCTTTGTAGGGTTCCGCCGGAACAAACACGATGGCCAGGTCTTTATCGCTCTTACCGGCAAGCCCCGGAATGCTGCTGGCCACCATGCGGCGGATACGTGGTTCGATGCTATCCGGCTCCAGCTCTGGCCGGTATTTAATGAATACCGCGGCGGATGCCGGTTGAATGGGTTCCCCCGGTGCAATACGCTCAGGCAACACAACATGAACCCGAGCCACCAACACGCCGTCAATCTGCGTGAGTGTGGATTCCACTTCCTGAGACAAGGCATAAATGTAACGGGCACGCTCTTCCAGCGGTGTCGAAATCACGCCGGTTTTCTGAAACACCTGACCCAGATTGGTGCGGGCCTGCCGCGGCAATCCGGCGGCGTTAAGAATATTGACCGCCCGTTCCATATCTTTGACATCAATCAGAATGCTGACGCCGGCTTTATCCGTACGCTTTTCCGCCCCGATGTGATACCCCCCTAATGCGGCAATCACTTCGTTGGCATCGTTTTCAGAAAGACCGCGATGGAGCTCCACGCGATCACCGCAGCCAACGATCAACATCGCCAGCAGTAGGGTCAGGAATCGGTGCAGGACGGGTTTATTCATCATGGTGCCATTATTATGGGTTGATCATGATCGGGTGAATCATGACGATATTAATGATGGTCTGACTAGGTTTATCGCGAGGTTATTGCAGGTTAGTCAGCTTTTCCAGACTCTGAACACTCTTGGCGACGACCTTGGCATTCAGCAGACTTTCCAGATAAAACGAAGACAACGTTCGGGTGGCATCCATCACATCTTTGGGGTTATTGCTGTTGATGCTTTTGCCCACCTGGCGTTCCGCCTTCTGCAGCATGTTTTCCAAATTGTCGGATTTTTCCGCCAGCGCCCCGAGCCAGGCCTTATTGTCCGGCGTCGTCGGCGTTGTCGGCGCGGCAGGCTCCATCGCAGCGCTAAACCAGGTCACATCCGCTTGCGCAGGAACATCAATGCTGCGCGGTTCACCGTCGTTGATCACTCCCTGAACTTCATTGACACGGGTAATTTTCATCATGAGTCCGTTCCTCTTTGATGGATGTTCATCTGACAAAAAAACCGGGGGAACTCCCCCCGGTAGTCGACTACCTACACAACATCAGAACTGAATAGCTTTGGCCGCTTTCTGCCCGGAGTTCATGGCCTTGGAGGCAGAATCCATCTGGCCGTCGGTGATTGAGCTGATAGCATCGGTTTGCACTTTCTGTGCCTGAGCAGCGGTAGTCATCGCCGTGGCCGATGCCATGGCTTTGTCCAGAGTCTGCATGCTTGCCAATGAGGCTGCGTTAGAAAGTCCCATCATGATAGATATCTCCAGTTAACAGTTAATTGATAAAGTGGTTTCGCTAATGAACTCTGCGACTTACATAGTCATCGTGTTCATAGATTAAGTAGGAGATATGCGGAGGTGGTTCCGGAAAATGTTCACTTTTTTTCCCCTGGTGGTGATAACAGGATACAGCCCGGTAAATTACAGCCCGCGAGCCGCGACATTCAGCAACTTGATGCGGTGATAAAGCGTGCGCTTGGGGATCCCAAGCTCACTGACGACAGTATCGATACAGTGGTCATTACGCTGCAACGCTTCCTGAATCAGGAACCGCTCAATACGGCGCAGGCGCACTTTCAGCGACGTCAGCGGCGTATCCTCGCCCATTCCCTGCCCGTCGCCATCACCGGCTATCGGCACCGGCGACAAACCCAGCACCCACCGCTCGGCGGCAGCCTTCAGTTCACGAATATTGCCCGGCCAGTCGTGCATCAGCAATTGTTCCTGCATGATGACCGACACCCCCGGTACCGACAGTTTCAGGCGGGCGGCAGCATCGTGTAAGAAGCGCTGAAACAACGGCAAAATGATGTCCGTGCGTGAGCGCAGCGTCGGCAATTGAATTTTTACCGTATCCAGCCGGAAGTAAAGGTCACGTCGAAAACGCCCCTCGTTCACCAGCTTTTGCAACGGCGTCTGGGTGGCGACAATCACCCGCATATCCACCGGTTTGAATTGGGTACTGCCCAGCCGCTCAATACCGCGACTTTCCAGCACCCTCAGCATTTTTGCCTGTAACGTCAACGGCATACTGTCGATTTCATCCAAAAACAGGATGCCTTTATCTGCGGTTTCAAGGTATCCGGCACGGGACCGACTGGCGCCGGTATAAGCTCCGGAAACCACCCCGAATAACTCGCTTTCCGCCAGCGTTTCCGGTACGGCCGCGCAATTCACCGCCACCAGCGGACCGGCACAACCGGAAAGCTGATGGATGCGGCGCGCCAGCGTATCTTTTCCGGTGCCGGTTTCCCCCTCCAGTACGATATCGACATTGAGGGGCGCAATAGTGTGGATGAGAGAAGAGAGTGAGCCGTGTATATCCTCCGACTGCTGTGTTGACAAAAAATGATGCGTAGCACAATGAAGTGACTGCGAAAACTCATTGCTATTCCTTAACGTCATGACTGCTCCTGTACTTTTTTTGTATTCCATTATCAGACTGTCGGATCATTTCCATGCCGTGCCGACATGTCGGCGACAGCGTCGATCTGACAACCATCATCATCACCCTGATGTATTCTTAACGATCAACTGCGATAAATCTGATCGTTTTAACGACGTATTGATGGTATGCGTAAACATTACTGCCTGGCGCAAAACAAACCATCAGCCAACCGCTGAAGTTGAGGTAGGGATTTCAGAGCAAAAAGTAGGGATAATCTTACCCCGCGGAAATCGCCGCTACGCAGGCTCTCCGGATAGGGGGAAACGAGGATCTCCTCTCCGTCACGACAGGCGATGACGCATAACGGAGAGGAGCGGCGTACAAGTTACCGTCAGATGATTAAACGCTGGCTCAATGCATACTTCACGATGTCTGCATTGGTGGTGAATTGCATTTTTTCCATTAACCGCGATTTGTGGGTACTGACGGTTTTATTGCTGATGGCCAGCATTTCGGCAATCGCATTCACACCCAATCCCTGCGCCAGCATCACCATGATCTGATGCTCCCGCGAAGTCAGCAATTCATGCCGTCCATCGCCACGCGTCTGACAATCCGCGAACACAATCTGCTCGGCGATACTGTGGTCAATGTAGCGTGCGCCCTGTGCAACCCGGCGGATAGCCGACAGCAGCGCTTCCGGATCTTTATCTTTCGTAATATAGCCCAGCGCCCCGCTTTTCAGTACCCTCCGGGCGATTTGCGGTTCGCTGTACATACTCAGCACCAGAATCGGCAGACGTGGGTATTGCGCCACAATGCGGATAATCAGCTCTTCACCGCAAATGCCCGGCATACTCATGTCCAGCAGCAGCAAATCCACCTGACTCTCCCGCAGTTGCGACAAAACCTGCGATCCGGTTCCCGCTTCCGCCACCACCTCCAGATTATCGTCTAGTGCAAAGATCTGCTTTAATCCTTCACGCATAATCACATGATCGTCAGCGATCATCAGTTTTATGAGTCTATCCATTCGCGTTGTCGTCCTCTCCAGAGACATCTGTTTTAGGCGGTATCCTGCGGAAACGCCAGCCGGACCAACGTACCGGCACCCGGCTGACTTTCTATTACCACCTCGCCACCCAGCATCCGACCGCGCTCTTTCATGCTCATCAGGCCGAAGGCGTTGGGTTTACGAGTTTGAGCGTCAAATCCTTTACCGTTGTCGTGCACGCTCAGCACGATCAATCCTTCGCGGTTTTCCAGCGAAATCACCACCTGCGTCGCCTCGGCATAACGGGCGATATTGGTCAGCGACTCCTGCACCACGCGAAACGCCGCCGTGGCGCATTCATCATTGAGCACCACTTCAGGTTCAGGGGCATGCAACAGGCATGGGCAGCGATATTGACGAATAAAATCATCCCGCAACCACTCCAGCGCCGGGGTCAGTCCCATATCCAGCACGTTAGGGCGCAACCGGGTCGCTACGTGTCTTACCACCTGAATGGTTTTATCGGACAACGCCATCAAATTCTGTAGTTGCGTCAGCATATGTGGATTATCGCGGGCAAACTGCATACGCATCAGCGACAGGCTCATACGCATGGATGTCAGGTGTTGCCCCAGTTCATCATGGATCTCTCGGGCGATGTGTTTACGTTCTTCTTCGCGGGAAATTTCCCGCTGGCGCGCCAACAGTCGCAACTGCATATGGGAGTCTTCCAGTTTTTTTTCGGCATAGCGTATGGCGGTAATATCCCGCCCGACGGTCAGGATCGATATCAGCTTGCCGCGCTGATCAAACTCCGGCACGCAGCGGATATGGTGAATCACCCGGTGGCGCGTCGTTGTCATGCCGATATCCTCTTCCAGTTCCCCTTCAACGCTGCTCTGCGTATCCACCACCATCTGTACCAATTGCAAAATACGCTGAGCGCAGCGAGCGTTGGGCAATAAGTCGGTCAGCCGCCGCCCGCGCAGTTGCTCGGCGGTAAAACGCAGGTGAGCCAATACGGCGGGGTTGGCGTATTGGCAATTAAGCTGCGTATCAAAGCGCGTGACCAGATCCGGCGTGTTCTCTACCAGCGCCCGGAACTCCTGCTCTCGGGCGTAAGCCAGTTGTTCGTTCTGTTTGCGTTCACGAATATCCCTGACGACACACATGCTGTACTTTCGTCCTTTATGTAGAAAATGGCTCACGCTGACTTCTACCGGCAGCACCACGCCCTGACGGGTTCTATGCTCGGTTTCAAACGTCAGCCCGCGTTTCCAACCTCGCGGATCGCACCAGTGGCGCTTTGTCTTTTCCTGCTCCCAGTCGAAGTCGATGTTTTGTATCCGCATACGACGAAATTCGCGACGACTGTAGCCCAACATGCGACATGCCTCGTCATTGGCGTAACAGAACTGATCCATATCATTGACGATATAAATAGCATCCTTGATACGACTAAAGGCGAAATCCACCAGTTCCAACGGCGGAACGTCATCGGGATGGTGGGGTTGCCGGGAAGTTGGGATATATAACATGGCCATCTCCTTGCTATCGCTAAGCCTGTCGGCCCCGGTAAACCAGGCGCCGACAGCGAAAGGAAAGCCGCAGAAATCACCTTCGGGGAAGGAGGCCTGCGACCCTGTTAGGCTGCGTTGCCGCACGGCTCTGCGGCGGCTGACAACCTGATACTGACTGACAGGTTCCTTCACCTCCCTTGATTCAGGGGAGATGCCTTCCCGGGGCATGGCAATACCAGCGATCCCCCGTGACGATTTCGCACACGGGGGATTCAGCTTATGCATCAACGGCCTGGCGGAGATATCCCCTGGCGCGGGAAAGACGCGAACGTACAGTGCCAATAGGAATGTTGAGTTGCTCGGCAATGTCCTGGTAGCTGACATCGGCATCCAGCAACATCATCAACATTTTACGCGTTTCCTCAGGCAGGTGCGCACTGGCCGCCAGTGCGCGGCTCAATGCGTGATCGCATTCCGTGATACGGCTGGGATCGATATCCGTCGACAGAATTTCCGCTACTTCCAACGCCTCGTCGCTAATATCGGCGGCACGATAACGCGCCTGCTTGAAGTGATTTCGTACCAGATTCAGGGCGATGCCGAATACCCAGGTCTCCGGACGCGAAGCGCCGGCGAACTTTTCGCGATTTTTCAACACTTCCAGGTAGGTCATCTGCTGTAAATCTTCCACATCCTCACGGTTCGATACGCGCTTGCGAATGAAGTTTTGCAGTCGCTTGCCATGCAGGCGAAAAACCTGCTCCCAATCCACGGTATTGGCAGGGGTATGAATCTGACACGCATCCATTTGTTTCAGTGCAATCGTTTCCATTTCATTAACTCTCCATCGTTGTGCCCTAATTGGCGCATCCAGAAGAGCAAAGCGCGTGCCAGCCGATGAAAAACGATTAACCCACTGTTATGTAATAATTTATTTTTTGTCCCTGTGACTTTTTACGCCACTTTTTGCCGGTAAAATCCGGCCTGAATTGCAAACTTTTGCAGAGCAAATCACCCAAATAGTTACCATATAAATAATAACTTATTGTTACCTTACAATGTTGACTTACATCATTTAATGGGAACCCGCTCTCAGGTCCTGCCACATAACAGCACACCGTTAAAGAAAAGGCCGCTTCTGGCAGGACAGGACCATGATTTCACTCAATAACGTTTCTTCCGTGCTCAATACCAGCAGCACGGCCGTCAACAATAATGACAATGACATCGACGAGCAGACGCCGATCGGCTCACCGTCTAAAACCGGCGAGGCTCGTCCCTCGCACGACAAAACCCTCAACGACGCGATGGAAGAAGTCGCCGCCAGCTTTGGCGAGCAGATCGAACGTAAAAGCAAGGCGCTTAACCGCCGGCAAATCAGCCAGCCGCAGAGCCGTATGATGGCCAACATTGAGCGCATCGAAAAACTGACCGAACTGTTCGAATTGCTGGAAAACCCGAAGCACCCGACGCTTGACCAGCAAATCCGTCAGATGCAGGGGTTGTTGGGTCAGTCCCCGCCTCCATCGGTCGACGCCATCATGCAGGCGGCGGGCGGCGACGCGGCGCGCAGCGATATCGTTCTGCGTCATGTGCTGAGCCAGGCGCAACAGCAGCAGGATGCGTCGCTCACCCAGACCGCCGGCCAAAGCCTGGAAAAATTGCATCAGGAAAAAGGGCCGGAGGTTCGGGCGGGGCTCAACACCGCCGCCGCCATTTCCCTGTTCAGTACCGACCCTAACCAGAAACAGGCACTGCGCGACCTCTACTATCAGCGCATTGTCCATCAGCAATCCCCCAGCGCCCTGCTCGATGCCTTACTGGAACGCTTCGATGCACAACACTTCGCGGCCGGGTTGCGCACACTGCAACGTGCGCTGGCGGCGGATATTGCTTCACTGGCGCCGTCTATTTCAAAAAATGTGCTGAGCAAGATGCTCACCAGCCTGAACGATTCGCGCCAGCTGAGCCACACGCTGTCGGCCAGCCAGTCGCTGCTGGCGCGGCTGGCGTCGCGCATGCCGGAATGCACGCTGGGTGCGGTAGAGCTGACGCGGCGGTTAATCGGCCTGAGCGCTAACGGCGCCTACGCCCGCGATCTGCATAATCTGGGCCGCGAAGTCGCCGGGCAGGATCTCCAGCGCCAGCTGATGTTTTTCAATGGCCTGCTGCCGCTGGTCAACGACCTGCCGCATCCGCTGTGGCGCGATGCGAAAAATCGGCTCACCGCTCTGCAACTGATTCGCGGCTTGATCGGCGATTTCGCCCAGTACGAAAAACAACAGCAGCAGGATAACGCCGTATCAATGAACGACCGTTCTCAGAACAAGGGGTAACCGATGGCTCTCCTGATCGTCTGGCTTAACCGTTTTGCCATGAGCGCCATGCAGCGCTCCGAGGTGGTGGGCGCCGTCATCGTCATGGCGATTGTGTTCATGATGATCATCCCGTTGCCGACCGGTCTGATCGACGTGCTGATTGCGTTCAACATCTGTATTTCATCACTGTTGATTGTGCTGGCCATGTACCTGCCCAAACCGTTGGCGTTCTCTACATTCCCGGCGGTATTGCTGCTGACCACCATGTTTCGGCTGGCGTTGTCCATCTCCACCACCCGACAGATCCTGCTGCAACAGGATGCCGGTCACGTGGTGGAAGCATTCGGTAACTTCGTGGTAGGCGGTAATCTGGCGGTGGGATTGGTTATCTTCCTGATTCTGACGGTGGTGAACTTTCTGGTCATTACCAAAGGGTCGGAACGTGTGGCGGAAGTGGCGGCACGTTTCACGCTGGATGCGATGCCCGGCAAGCAAATGTCCATCGACAGCGACCTGCGCGCGGGGTTGATCGACTCGCAACAGGCCCGTCAGCGCCGGGAAAACCTGGCCAAGGAGAGCCAGTTATTCGGTGCCATGGACGGGGCGATGAAGTTCGTTAAAGGGGACGCCATCGCCAGCCTGGTGATCGTATTCATTAATATGATCGGCGGTTTTGCCATCGGCGTGCTGCAAAACGGCATGGCCGCCGGCGACGCCATGCACATTTATTCGGTTCTGACTATCGGCGACGGTTTGATTGCCCAGATCCCGGCGCTGCTGATTTCACTGACCGCCGGGATGATCATTACCCGCGTTTCAGCCGACGGCCAGAAAACGGACAACAATATCGGCCGGGAAATCGCCGAGCAGCTGACCAGCCAGCCCAAAGCATGGATTATCTCGTCAGTGGGGATGTTGGGGTTTGCGCTGTTGCCCGGTATGCCGACGCTGGTGTTTCTGCTCATTAGCCTGGCATCGCTCGGCAGCGGGTTATTCCAGCTCTGGCGCGTCAAACAAAGCGGATTACAGGAGGCGCTGCTGGCGGACGACAGCCTGCCTGCCGACCAGAACGGCTATCAGGACTTACGCCGCTTTAATCCCACCCGCGCCTACCTGTTGCAGTTCCATACCATGTGGCAAGGCGCCGCCGCCGCCGCTTTACTGGTGCAGGAGATCCGCCGTCTGCGCAACCGGCTGGTGTATCACTTTGGTTTTACGCTGCCGTCGTTCGACATCGAATTTACTCCCAACGTACCGGAAGATGAGTTTCGTTTCTGCGTGTATGAAATTCCGCAATTGCGGGCCAGTTTCGGCGTGCCGCTGCTGGCGGTGCCGCGCGGGCAAATACCGGAAGAAGCGCTCGACGACGGCATGATGCTGGGGCTCGCCACCCGCGATGAGCACCACCTGTTATGGCTGACGCCGGAACACCCGATGCTACAGCAGCCGGAACTGAGCCCCTGGAGCCCGGATGCGCTGATCCTGAGCCGCATGGAGAATGCGATTCATCGCAGCGGTGCGCAATTCATCGGGTTGCAGGAAACCAAGTCGATCCTCGCCTGGCTGGAGAGCGAACAACCGGAACTGGCGCAGGAACTTCAGCGCATTATGCCGCTGTCGCGCTTTGCCAGCGTACTGCAACGGCTGGCATCGGAACGGGTGCCGCTGCGCTCGGTACGGCCGATTGCGGAGGCGCTGATCGATATCGGCCAGCATGAACGTGATATCAACGCCCTCACCGACTACGTCCGTCTGGAACTGAAAGCGCAGATTTGCCACCAGTACAGTCAGGACGACAGCCTCACCGTCTGGCTGCTGACGCCGGAAACGGAAGAGTTGCTGCGCGACGCGCTGCGCCAGACACAAAACGAAGCCTTCTTCGCACTCACCCAGGAATACGCCGCCACCCTGCTTGGTCAGTTACGGCGCGCCTTCCCGCCGATGATGCCGCCGTCGGCGCTGATTCTGGTGGCGCAAGACCTGCGCAGCCCGCTGCGCATTCTGTTGCAGGATGAATTTCATCATGTACCGGTGCTGTCATTTACCGAACTGGAATCGCACCTGTCGATCAACGTAGCGGGCCGTATCGACCTGCAGGACAGGATTGACCCTTTTAACGCATAGGAAACGCAATATGTTTGAACTACGTGTTCTGACCGGATTACACCGAGGGGCCGCGTTGCCGCTGAGCGGAACCTCATGGCGTATCGGCTCTTCCGACGAAGCCGACATGGTGCTCTACGATCCCGGCATCCGCGAGCAACATTGCTTGCTGGAAAAATTAACCACGGGCTGGCAGATAGCCGTACTGGACGGCCCGGTCATCAATAGCGAAGGCCACACCGTGGAGCAATCGCTGATGCTATCGCCCGGCACGCCCTTTGCCGTCGGCGGTATCTGGCTGTGCGTGGTCAGCGCCGATACCCCCTGGCAGGATGAGGCGGAAGAAACGCCGCCGGATGAGCAACAACACGTCGGCGATGCCGAAACGCGTGCGGACGCGCCGCCGACCGAGGCCGTTGCCCCCGAGCAAACGCCCCCTACGCCGGAAACCCTGTTGGTGTTGCGGGAAAAACGCCGCCTGCCGCTGTGGGCAAAATTCAGCTATCTGCTGCTGGCCGTGCTGCTGTTCATGATCATCGGCAGTTGGATGTTGCAGGAAACGGCGGCGATGCCGCCGGCACCGCCGGCGCAGGATAGCCGTTTACCGATCGGTACGTTGCCGCAGCTTAACAGCACCCTGCAAACCATGCTCACCGACCGCGAGCTGGAGCGGCTGGTCACCACCAGCCAGGATAACAACCGCATCGTTCTGAGCGGCACGCTGTTGCCGGCGCAACACACCCGGCTGGCACGTATGCTGGCGCAATTTCACCAGCGCTACGTCACCGCATTGCAGATTGAAAACCTCACCACGGTGAAAAACGACCAGTTGCCGTTCCAGATAGTACAAGTCACCAGCGGCCCGAAAGCGAATGTCGTCACCTCCGACGGCCGTCGTATCTTCGTCGGCGATGAGGTGGACAACCTGCGACTGGTCAGCATCAACGACAGCCAGATCGAATTTCGCGGCAAACAACAGATCAAGGTGAACTGGTAATGAGCACACTGGATGTCATCGACACCCGCTACCCGCAGCTCACCCAATGGCTGCGACGGCAACAGCGCCAGTTGGCGGCGTATTCGCCGGTAACGCGACAAGGGCAAATCATCGGCATCAGCGGCATATTGCTGGAATCCAGCCTGCCGAACGCCCGCATCGGCGATTTATGTCTGGTGGAACGCAGCGACAGCTCACAGGTGCTGGCGGAAATCGTCGGTTTCAGCCCCAGAAACACCTTCTTGTCGGCGTTGGGCGCGCTGGACGGCATCGCGCAGGGGGCCGTCGTCACGCCGTTGTACCAGCCGCATTGCGTGCAGGTTTCCGATGCACTGTTCGGCAGCGTGCTGGACGGCTTCGGCCGTCCGCTGGAGGAAGGCGGCCACAGTGCGTTTGTCGAACCGGGCGATCTGAATGCCAATCCGATGCCGGTGATCGGCGATGCGCCGCCGCCCACTGAACGCCCGCGTATCGCCGACCCGTTGCCCACCGGTATGCGCGCCATCGACGGTCTGCTGACGATCGGCTGCGGCCAGCGCGTCGGGGTGTTCGCCGGCGCCGGCTGCGGCAAAACCACCCTGCTGGCGGAACTGGCGCGCAACACCCCATGCGACGCCATTGTGTTCGGCTTAATCGGCGAGCGTGGCCGCGAACTGCGCGAATTTCTCGATCACGAACTGGACGAACAGCTACGCAGCCGCACCGTGCTGGTCTGCTCCACCTCCGATCGCAGCAGCATGGAACGCGCCCGCGCCGCTTTCACGGCAACCGCCATCGCCGAAGCCTTTCGCGCGGCGGGCAAACAAGTGCTGCTGATTATCGACTCGCTGACCCGCTTTGCCCGCGCCCAGCGTGAAATCGGCCTGGCGCTCGGCGAACCGCAAGGGCGCGGCGGGCTGCCGCCTTCGGTTTACACCCTGCTGCCCCGCCTGGTGGAGCGCGCCGGGCAAACCCGCCAGGGCGCGATTACCGCCCTGTATTCGGTGCTGATCGAACAAGACTCGATGAACGACCCGGTCGCTGACGAAGTACGCTCGCTGATCGACGGCCACATTGTGCTGTCGCGTCGGCTGGCTGAACGCAACCACTATCCGGCCATCGATGTGCTGATGAGCCTGAGCCGTACCATGAGCAACGTGGTGGAGCGGGAACACACCCGCAACGCCAATGCCGTGCGGCGGCTAATGGCCGCCTACAAACAGGTGGAAATGTTGATTCGCCTCGGCGAATACCAGCCGGGGCACGATGCCTTCACCGATGCCGCCGTCAGTGCCAACGACGACATCAACCGCTTTCTGCAACAAGCGATGCGCGAGCCGCAGAGCTTTGATTTTATCCAGTCGCAACTCGCCGAGGTGAGTCAGTATGCCAATCTCTAACGCCATGAAATCCGTCAGCGTCATGGAAGAAGAACAGCCGGACACCAGCGCACAAGAGCTGAATGCGGTACTCAACCAGTTGTTGCCGATCCGCCGTCAGCGCCTCAGCCGCGCCGAGCGCCAGTTGCGTCAGGCCGAACAGACGCTCAGGCAAACCGAGGCGGCGTTACGCGCCCAGCAAGCGCAACTGGAACAGTTGCAGGCCGAATGGCGGCAACAGCGCGACACCTTTCTACGCGAAGCGCTGGGCAAAACCCAAACGCTGGAATCACTGAAAAACCAGTTGGAACAGGAACAAAAACAGATTCGTCAGATTCAGGCGCAGGTGCTGCTGTGTACCGACTGGCAACAACAGTATCTGCACCGGCAACAACTCGTTGGGCAGGCCAGGGAAGCGGCGCGCCTTTGTCAGAAAGCCGTTGAAAAACTCGAGTTTCTGTTAACCACTTACCTGGAGGCGATATGACCCCTCACCTGCCCGCCGCGCCCGATGTGTCGCAGCCCGGCCAATCTCCGTTACCGCATGATCAGGCGCTGGATTTCCCCGGCTACGGGTATGACGATACCGGCATTGAAGATCCGTTCGAGGATCTGTTCGACCCGGAAATGCAGTTCCCCGATGCCAGTTGGCTACCGTTTGGCCCGCCGATGGCGCTGCATCCACCGCTCAATCTGGATGGCTTCATCGACGCCCCGTCGTCAACGGAACCGGTTGTGCCGGTGTACTGGTCGGCGCTGGAATCGTCGCTCACCGACATGCCGTTGCTACGCCGGGGAGAACCCTTGTCGTTCAGTTTGCAATTACCGCAGTTGGGCAACGTCGATGTTCGCATGGTCACGCTCCCCGCCAACGGTTGGGATGTGTCGCTGCGTTTCGGCAAAACCGCGTATGAGCAATTGAAAGGCCTGCGCGATAACTGCCGCCGTTCGCTGGCGGATACGTTACGCGCTCCGGTTCGCCTGCAATTTGAAAGCCGGGAGGATGAAGAATGATTCCGCTGGCTCAGACACTGCGACCGGTCAGCCGGGCGCGGGCGGCACTCTCCCGTCAACTGGCGACGGCGCACCGCTTCGCCTTCATGCTGGATGGCCAGCCCGGCGAGTTGCGTTTGCAATTGGCGCAGGAAGCCAAGCCCGACGCGCAGGAGAGCGGCTGGCGCTGCCACGCCGGAACGCTGTGGCTGGACAACGCCGCCCCGTTGCTGTCGTTGTTTTCCGCCTGCCCGGCGCTGCTGCCCGGCCCGCATGACAGTGAAGACGCCGTACACTGGTACTGGACCCACTACAATCATGCGCTCAGCCCGGCGCTGCGCGACCTGTTCGGCGAGTTGCAACCGCTATTCCCGGCGCCAACGGGCCACTCAGCCATACCCGACAAGACACAACCGCCAGACGATTCAGACCAGCCAGACAATTCAGCGTCAGCAGCGTCAGCGGCGTCAGCGGCGTCACCTCATCCGGCACCATCCGACGCTCACGCGCCGGCCGAGGTAACGCTGTGGCTGGACGCCAGCCGGGGTGATTTCCGGGTGCGCAGCCGGTTGCGTACCTCGCACCAGACCTTGCAACAATGGTTAAGTCGGCCGGGGTGGTCGGCCCCGCGCTATCCGCTACCCGGTCATCTGGCGATAAGGGTGCCGTTAATACTGGCGGAAGTGACGTTGTCACATAAACAATTAACCCATTTGGAACCGGGCGACCTGATCTGTCCACTCAAACAGTACTTTTCACCGCAGGGCGACGGCAGTATCACGCTGGCCGACCGGCGGTTGACCGGGCAGCTCAGGATGGACGTGCTCGCCCCTTACTGGTTTACCGTGACAGAACTGGAGGAATGTCCCGTGACAACACCTTTTGACGACACCGCCGTTTTCGATAATACCGCCGCTTTCGACGCCGATACCGCGTCTGAAGCCTCGCCGTATGCGGAGTATGGCGCACCGGATGGCGACAATCCTGCCGGCGCGTTGTCCGGTTATGCGTTGCCGCCGCTGACGCTGGCGCTGACCGTGCGTTGCGGCTACCTGACGCTGACACTACAGGATTTACAGCAACTCGCCCCCGGCTCGGTGCTGACGTTGCAGCAGGCGACGCCCGGTGAAGCCACCCTCTATCACGGCGAACAACCGCTGGCATTGGGGGAACTGGTCGATGTGGAAGGGCGACTGGGATTGCAGATCACCCGCCGCCTCGGGGTTGATGGCGAAATCGAATCGGAGTCATCACGATGACGTCGGGCAGCTTCGATCCGGTGATGTTTGCCCTGTTTCTGGGCACCTTGTCGCTGATCCCTTTGTCGATGATCGTCTGTACCTGCTTTCTGAAGATCTCGATGGTCTTGATGCTCACCCGCAACGCCATCGGGGTACAGCAGGTGCCGCCCAACATGGCGCTGTACGGCATTGCGCTCGCCGCCACCGTCTTCGTGATGGCCCCGGTATTCAGCGACATCAAACAGCGATTTCAGGACGCGCCGGTCGATTTCAGTAACCTCGACGCGCTGGAAAGCAGCGTCACCCGCGGCATCGAACCGTTGCAGAAATTCATGTCGCGCAACACCGACCCGGATATTCTCACCCATCTACATGAAAACAGCCTGCGCATGTGGCCGGCGGCGATGTCCGAGAAAATCACCACCCAAAGCATCCTGCTGATCGTGCCCGCTTATGTGCTGTCGGAACTGCAGGCCGGATTTAAAATCGGTTTTCTGATTTATATCCCGTTCATCGTTATCGACCTGATTGTCTCCAACGTCTTGCTGGCGCTGGGGATGCAGATGGTCGCACCCACCACGCTTTCGCTACCGCTCAAGCTGCTGTTGTTCGTGCTGGTCAATGGCTGGACCCGCTTGCTCGACGGCCTGTTCTACAGTTACCTGTGAGGCGACGATGGAAACGCTCAATCTATTCCGACAAGCGATGGTGCTGGTGGTGATGCTGTCGGCGCCGCCGCTGCTGGTCGCGGTGGTGGTCGGCGTGCTGATTTCGCTGCTACAGGCGGTGATGCAGCTACAAGACCAAACGCTGCCTTTCGCCGTCAAACTGGTGGCGGTAGGGCTGGTGCTGGCCATGACCGGCCGCTGGATCGGCGTTGAGCTGATCCAACTGGCGATGATGGCCTTCAATATGATCGAACAAGTCCGGGCGTGAGGCCACTATGCTCTCCATTGCCACCATCCAGAATATTTACGACTTTATTTACGCGCTGACGCTGGGTGTCGCCCGGTTGTATCCGTGCCTGTTTCTGGTGCCGCTGTTCTCCTTCTCCATTATCAAAGGCATGCTGCGCAACGCGGTGGCCATCGCCATCGCGCTGGTGCCGGCCGGTGCCATCCAACAGCAAATGCTGACCACCACAATCACCTGGCCGATGCTGCCGGCGCTGCTGCTGAAGGAGCTGGTGATCGGGCTGTTGTTGGGGGTGGTGCTGGCCATGCCGTTCTGGCTGTTCGAGTCGGTCGGCGCGCTGTTTGACAACCAGCGTGGTGCGCTGACCGGCGGCCAGCTCAACCCGGCGCTGGGCAGCGATGCCACCCCGCTCGGTCATATGCTGAAAGAGCTGTTTATCATGTTGCTGGTTCTCACTATCGGCTTTTCCGGTTTTACCCAATTACTGTGGGACAGCTACCGGCTGTGGCCGGCGCTGGATTTTCTGCCGCCGTTATCGGAACAGGGGTTTCACACCTATCTCGACCTGCTCAAAGAGACCTTTCAGCACATGATTGTGTACGCCGGGCCGCTGGTGGCGCTGCTGCTGCTGCTGGAATTCAGCATCGCCATTCTCAGTCTTTACAGCCCGCAACTGCAGGTGTATGTGCTGTCTACACCCGCTAAATGCCTGGCAGGAATGGCATTTTTCGTACTCTACATGCCAGTGTTGCAGTTTCTCGGCGAAGGCCGGCTCAAAGCACTGACCGATCTGAAACACCTGTTCCCCCTGTTCTTTCAGGCATCGTCCTGACGGAGCGACGACAGGCTACGGCGATGAAACGCTAAGGTGCCGGGATGAGTGAAAAAACCGAAAAACCCACCTCCAAAAAATTGCAGGATGCCCGCAAAAAAGGGGAAGTAGGCCAAAGTCAGGATGTGCCCAAGCTGCTGATCAGTTTTGCCTTGCTGGAGATGATTCTGGCATTGACCGACAGCGGCATGAGCAAATTACAGGCGCTGATGCAATTGCCGCTGAGCCGCATTTCCGACCCCTTCGGCCATGCCGCCGATGAAGTTTTCAGCGAAGCGCTGGTACTGCTGGCCACCTTTTGCCTGCTGACCATCAGCGTAGCGCTGCTGATGCGTGTTGTCGGCGGCTGGATCCAGTACGGCCCGCTGTTCGCCGTGGAAGCGCTGAAACTCGACTTCAACCGCCTTAACCCGATCAATCAAATTAAGCAAATGTTCACCATGCGCAAGCTCACCGACATGCTGACCAACCTGCTGAAGGCGACGACCATCGGGTTGGTCTTTTGGCTGGTGGTGATCCCGCAACTGGAGTGGCTGGTGGAGCTGGCTTACGGCGATCTGAACGCATTCTGGAAAGGCGTGGAAAACGTGCTGAAAAGCGTGTCGCGCACCACCCTTTCCGCGCTACTGGCGCTGGGCGTATTCGACTTCGGGTTGCAGAAATATTATTTCCTCAAACAGCAGCGCATGAGCCACGAAGATATCCGTAACGAGTACAAAAACTCGGAAGGCGACCCCCACATGAAAGGGCACCGAAAATCCGTAGCGCAGGAAATTCTCAACGAACCTGCCAGCCCGCGCGCCAAACCCAAAGTGGAAGACGCCGATCTGCTGCTGGTCAACCCGACTCACTACGCGGTGGCGCTGTTCTACCGGCCCGGCAAGACGCCGCTGCCGCGCATTCTGCTCAAAGGCGAGGATGATCAAGCCAAGGCGTTGATCGCCCGCGCACATCAGGCTGGCGTGCCGGTGATCCGTTTCATCTGGCTGGCGCGCACCCTGTACCGGGTGCCCGAAGGCCACTACATCCCGCGCGACACCCTGCAACCGGTTGCGCAGGTCTATAAGGTACTGCGACAATTGGAGAAAGACCTGCCGCAGCGGGAGCAGAATGTGATTGAGATGGGGTGACAAATCGGCATAAGCCGATTTGAGCGCTGCCGACAGCGGCCCGTCAGGGCAAGGCCCATTGATGGGCCAGGTAAGAAAGCCAACACACCCGCAACGTGAAGTATGACAGGTAAACAGCCATAACCCTCAGATCCGCACCGGGCATCTCTGCGTTTGCCGCCGCCTTTATTGCGTAAAGAAAAAACCATCGC
>NZ_CM001974.1:2883273-3052327 GCF_000406105.1 Dickeya chrysanthemi NCPPB 402
CCCAGACTTACGTCTGGGGTTTTTATTTTTTAACCGGTGCCGGGACGAACGAGAACCCACAGCAGGGTTCGACAAAACGGTATGCCGTTTTGGACCGCCACAGGCGGCCCGCAGGGCGAGCGCTCCGCGCGAGTCAATCCCGACCGGGCAGGTTCAGCCTTACTCGCCATTTTCCAGACGCAAGTCTGGGGTTTTTATTTTTAACCGGTGCCGGGACGGATGAGAACCCACGACAGGGTTCGACAAAACGGTATGCCGTTTTGGACCGCTGCCATCCCCTGGAGCTCAATCTAACCGCTCATTGCTAACCAGAGAAAAAGTCAGCCGAAGCAGAGTAAGACTGAGCACAAGCTAACAAATAAAAACGGCATATCGAAATACATGAAATATGGCAGGCATAACTATCTGAGATAATGTACTATCTTTATTCTTATCTAATAAATAATAAAAATTAATTTTTTCTTCATATAACAACGGATTCCATACAGATAGTTTCAGCACTACCTTCCTTACCAAAGAGATATCGAGCATTGAATAAAACAGGCAATACATTGATGCAGAACAATAAAATTAAATGACCCATTAGTTACTTAGGTTATACTTACCCAGAAAAGCAAATAAAGCGATTTTTCCTTTTCATTAATGTTCACTTAATCTAAATAAAATAAATTGGCCACTGTAAGATAATTATACCGCTACCCAATTCTTCCTTTTTGGTGGAGTATTCGATCATGACCATCGTAAAAAAATTAGCTATCGCAATCAGTATTTTTTCTCTGGCATTGATTTGCGTAGGTGGTTTTGGGCTGCATTCACTGAGCCAGTCAAAAGACCGTCTGGAATATGTGATGACTAACACATTACCCAGCCTCGATAATCTGGTGAGATCGACCAATGCGCTGAACGACGCACGAGGTGCCTTGGGGCTCTTTTTTCTTAGCCGTGACGAGCAACAGCGTAATGCTTTAAAGCGTACGCTGGACAACGCTCTCGCCAACGTCGAAAAACTGAATGCTGTTTATAAAAAAGAATTGGTTTCTGACAGCAAAGATTTGCAGATGACCAATGACAATCTGCAATATCTGAACGATTTTCGCGCAGCCAAAGATAAGCTCTTCCAGCAATCTCTGACGGATGCTCAAATAGCAGAAAAAGCCTTTTCCAGCCAGGGATACGTAACGCTGGCACAGGACAAACTGGTAAAAGGATTCCAGGATCAGTACGACTATAATGTGGCGTTGGCCGGCGACTTGCAGGAACAGAACAACACCAGTTTCAGGTTGGCGTTTTTTGGGCTGGTCGGGCTGATTGTGGCGGCACTGCTTGTAGCTGGTACATTGTCCACAATGATTATTAACTATGTTCGTGCCAGCCTGAACGCTCTGCGCCAGACATTGACGAATGTTAGTGAAAATCTGGATTTGACGTTACGGGCAGACTCCAGCAAGAACGACGAGATAGGTCAAACTGCTAACGCCTTTAATAACCTGATTCAACGTTTCGCCGCTGTGCTGATCAATGTACGCTCCGCCAGTGAAAATGTATCGACTGCATCCGGAGAAATTGCTGCCGCTAATGAAGATCTCTCTGCCAGAACAGAAGAACAGGCTTCCTCTCTGGCACAAACGGCTGCCAGCATGCATGAAATTTCATCGACGATCGAAAGTAATGTCGATAACACCGCGCAGGCTAATAAGTTGGGTCAACAAGCCAGCGTTGCTGTTCAGCATGGCGACGAAGCGGTGCAGCGCATGGCGCTTGCGATGGAGGAGATTGCCAACGGGTCTGCCAAAGTCGCGGATATCACCAACCTGATTGAAGGCATCGCCTTCCAGACAAATATTCTGGCCCTGAATGCTGCGGTAGAAGCCGCACGAGCCGGTGAACATGGCCGGGGATTTGCGGTCGTAGCCGGTGAAGTCCGTACGTTGTCACAGCGCTCTTCATCGGCAGCGAAAGAGATCAAGACCCTGATCGATAGCGCAATTTCCGCCGTAAAACATGGCGCGGTGCAAGCAGACGAAGTCCGTGACGCCATCAGCAATGTGAAAAATGTGATTCAAAACGTATCCAATCTGGTCAATGAGGTATCGCTGGCTTCAGAAGAACAAAGCCGCGGCATCTCTCAGATTAATACCGCCATCAACCAGATGGAGGCGGTTACCCAACAGAACGCCGCGATGGTGGAACAGGCTTCCTCCGCGGCAGACTCACTCAACGAACAAGCAACGCAATTGCGTCAATCGGTTGAAGTGTTCAAACTGCAAGCAAACCACGCGTTCGGCGATGCACATGCGATGAGTGGGACCACGTCCTTGCGTCTCGGTCATCACTGATTCGTTATGATAAAAAAGGGTTGCCTGCGCAACCCTTTTTACTTTTACGTTACCCCTGAATCAGGAGTACGCCACCAGCGTACGCTGGCACAGTTCAGAACGAACGCAATCCCCTTTACCGAACGTGACAATACTGATCATCGCATCCTCGGCAAACCGCTCAAGCGCATCCTGCAAGCCGGATTTAACACCAGCCGGCAAGTCACATTGCGTGATATCTCCATTAACGATCACCGTAACGCTTTCACCCAAACGCGTCAGGAACATCTTCATCTGATTGACGGTAACATTTTGCGCCTCGTCTAAAATCACGACGGCATTTTCGAACGTTCGCCCACGCATATAGGCAAACGGCGCAATTTCCACTTTAGCGATTTCCGGCCGCAGGCAATACTGTAAGAAGGATGAACCGAGCCGACGCTGCAACACGTCGTACACCGGTCGGAAATAAGGTGCAAATTTTTCCGCCATGTCGCCCGGCAGGAAGCCAAGATCTTCCTCAGCCTGCAATACCGGCCGGGTAACGATAATGCGGTCAACCTCTTTATGAAGCAGTGCTTCGGCTGCTTTAGCCGCACTGAGAAACGTTTTGCCACAACCCGCCTCGCCGGTGGCAAAGATTAACTGTTTATTTTCTATTGCAGACAAGTACTGTTCCTGGGCTGGGGTTCTGGCTTCGATAATTGAGGTGTCGCGACTCTCACGCGCCATACCGATAGCTTCAATACCACCCAACTGAACCAGAGAAGTGACCGAATCTTCTTCACGCTGACGATGACTGCGCGATTCGCGTCTGATGACGCGTTTAGCTTCACGACGCGCTTTGATCACTGCTTTTTGTCTTCCCATAGTGGCACCTTACAGTTTGTTTCACTGACCGAACGACCTGAGATCGACGGTGTTTTGTTCACAAATGAGGTTTGGCTTCCTTATTAAGCCGTAATTCAAGTGAGATGACGAAAACCAATGGGTAAACACCGCCGTCACCCTTGTCGTGATAGCAATGTGTTTAGCATTGGTGTGAGAAAATGAAGCGGAAATCACGCTGTAGAACGTATTGAAAAAACAGGGGGACAGTGAAAAAGTGAAGCGGGAGAGAGAACCTCCGCCTCGACAAGGCGGCAGAAATGAGCGAATTTGCTGACTGTTCCGTCCAGGGAAGGACTCTACCATTCGCGCTCCTCACTGTGACAATGACTATTCAAATGAATAATGATTGATCGCATCAGGCATCTAACATCTCTGGAGGAAATTACCGCCCAAAGATGTCATTAAGATGACAGTGCTCTATTTTGCCTCTGCATAGCAAGTGTTTTTACATTACCATAACATAAAACTATATATTGCATAAGCTGCGCACTTGCCGGCTATATATTGAATTCACTGTCTTGAGGCGGGTGAGGTATTGAGTTAACCAGACATCAGAACGATGAGAATGGTTTTCCTCCGCCCAGGCAGCGGAGGAATTCGAAGGCTAGTAATGTTTTTGCCAATGCAGATACTGATCATACTTTCGTAAGGCACTGCGGTAGGTATTCTGCTCAATATCAGGCAGGTAATCGCAAACACGCTGCTGAATACTGTCATCCGATGTAAAACTCTCCTGCGGATAATTCTTCGCCAGCAGCAGCTCATCCAAACGTCGTAAACGAATGACATATTCACGCATGGTGCTGTGACGCACCTCGGTCTGTTCGATTAGATACTGCGTAAATGCTTTGATATCGAAATAATTGGCGTGCGTATTGCAAGAAACCTCACTACAAAAACGGCACAGCGGGACAAGTTCTTCCTGCACAGATTCCCAGATCGCGTTGTCAATCAGCCGATCCATCATAGCAATCGACTTTTTGTTGATAAGTTGATCGCGGAATACCAGTGAAACACGATCTAATTCCTTGCCACAATTGGCGCAGTGTGTTTGCCTGTGCTTGAAGTCTTTCAAATAACGGCTAAGAAGTTGCTTCTTCCTGGTTGCTTGGGGCATGAGTCCATTCCTGACTGTAGGTTGGTACAACTACATGTCTGTGTGCTCCAAAATTAAACGTCACTCATTAATTTCGCACGCAGACGCTTAATCGCCTGGCTATGCAACTGACTAACGCGCGACTCCCCTACTTCCAGCACTGCACCAATTTCCTTCAGGTTCAGCTCTTCCTGATAGTAGAGAGTCAACACCATTTTTTCGCGTTCTGGCAGGTTTTCAATCGCATCCATTACTCGTTGACGTAGGTTGACATCCATCAACTGATTCAGTGGATTAGCGTCTTCGTTTCCTTCCAGCAACGCCTCGGCACTGTCCCCATGTTCTTCCCGCCATTCATCGTAAGAAAACAGCTGGCTATTGTTGGTATCCAGCAAAATCTGACGATATTCTTCCAGCGAGATGTTCAGAGTTTGGGCGACTTCCTGTTCGGAAGGAGCCCTGCCGAGTGACTGTTCAGCCTGCTGCATCGCCTGCGCTACTTCCCGGGCGTTACGCCTGACACTGCGTGGCGCCCAATCCCGACTACGTAACTCATCCAGCATTGCGCCACGAATACGCTGCACGGCATAGGTTGTGAATGCCGTACCTTGCAACGAATCATAGCGCTCTACGGCACTGAGTAGCCCAATGCCCCCCGCCTGCAGGAGGTCATCAAGCTCAACGCTCGCCGGGAGACGAACCTGTAAGCGTAAGGCTTCATGGCGCACCAACGGAACATAGCGCTTCCATAATGAATTTTTATCCATTGTGCCTTCAGCGGTATACAGTTCGCTCACAGTGATAAATACCTATAAAATTAAGGTGCTCAACATCATTATGCGTTTAGCATACTATGACAATCGGAAGAACAGATGTAGAAAAAAGGCTTTTTTCAGATACGTCGCCAGATTCTCATCTTCATACTATAGCGTCTATAGCAAAGATATGGTACATACCCAGCCTACCTTGTCTATAAATTCAATCTTGGTTTCAGATAACTGATAAAAAGAAAATGATTCACAAAAAAATTATCAAACATTCACCACATCTATAACCACAGACATCCCACTTCATATAAAAACATAAAGTAACTCAATGAATTTAAAGACATTATTTTTATAATTGCATGATGAGGTAACTAATAGAGAAAACCATAAATGTACGAAGTATCCTATACGCAGCACCTATGGCTAAAAATATGACACCCGTTGAAATGGTGCCATATTCTGGTAGAAATAATTATTATCTGTCGCCTCGCTCACATAGTAAAAAAATACTAGCGCACAGGTCAGGATATTGTTGCCCTAGCTTATAGCAACCCTCTAAATAATCTTGACTGATAATGTCAGTTTGCAGCAGCCTATCCCACTGAAAATTAGCAAGTGCTTTGAAGAAAATGCCAGATCGTTGTATAACCTTTAATCCAGCACTCACGGCATCTCGTTCTAATGTATCCAAGGTATAAGTACATCGATGCCCATGCTCCTTCTCTGCCTCTGTCACTGCTGAATTATATGGAATCAGCCCCATCTTTACTGCAATTTGTCGGGATGGTGCATTAGCATTAGGGCAAACTAAAAATAGTCGTCCGCTTTTAGAAAGCCATTCATCATTAATTCGCTTTAAGACAAAGACAGGATCATCGAGATGCTCTAAAACATGTGTTAAAACGATGTTATCGTACTGATTATCTAACTTTACGCTTTCAAAGCGATCACTAACGAATCGAACATTTCCCTGTAAGCGCTTTTTTGCTTCTGAAATAGCGACATCCGATACTTCAACGCATGTAATATCATCAAAATAAGATTGAAGCCGACGAGTAAAATCTCCTTTAAAACTACCCAGCTCCAATAAATTTCCAGACTTGAAAAATGGCTCAAACGATTTAATCATAAACGGATGCATTACATCAAAATCAAAGCTATATGCATATTTGTGTTCTGATGTATCATTTATTTCGGCGTTATAGTCGCGTTTATTTTCCATGTGTCACTCCATATTTTTATACATAAAAATTGAATCATCAGTACGGTTCAGTATGGAAAAACCTTTTCTTTCATAGAGCGATATTGCCGAAAAATTATGTCGACTCACCTCTAACTCAATGCTTTTAAATTTCTGACCATGCAAAAAATCTATCGTTAAGGATAGTAATTTTGAAGCAACACCCAGACCTTGCCAATATGGTGATACACATACATTAGTTATAAACGCGACAAAATTTTTTTATCATTGCAATATATAGCAACCAACCCAATCAAGTTATTATCAGACCATGCTTCCACTCGCTCAGCATGCTTGGTTATTTTTTCGGCATACATCGCAATATGCACACGTTCACTCAAAGGAGGAATGAAGTGACCATCGCAAAGCTGCAATAACTGAGCGACATTCTCTTCATCAGACTGGTTGATACTAAACTCAAGAGTATGTGTCACGTTTTCAACACCGCCAAACCAAACCCATTACGACCGAACTCGTTGCCATTATACAGTAAGAAGACTTTATTATCACATTCAAAGACATGTGGATAACATTGCATATCGCTATCCCATTCACCGGGTGTTCCTTGCAAGAGGAAAGATTCATCATCGCGAGTCCAATTTTTCAAATCATCAGACCAGGCATGACCAATACGATACCCTCTGCCTTTACTTGTTCTGAAATCAAAAGACTCCCGGTAACAAAAGAACATATGATATCGTTCATTTATAGCGATAACTGAAGGCAAAGCTTGGCTTTCATCAGGGCCAAGTTTATCTGAAATGATTTGACCAGCCTCGTGATCTTTAAGCCAATTAATACCGTCATCAGAAATTGAATGACCAATCTTATAGGTACGTTCCGGGGCTCCATTTGGCGAAGATTTTTTCCAATGTGTACCAAATATATACCACATATGAAAAGTACCATCGATGACCTTTACAAAACCATCACCGACCAGACAAGGTTCATGAAGAGATGAGGCAAGCACCGGACCATCACCAATTCGTTGAAAAGTTAGGCCGTCATCTTGACTAATAGCCAATCCTATTGCTGTGTCCACTGATACAGAAACACGGCGATTCCAACCACAGGTATATCCATATATATCACTATTGTGGCGAACGACATTCATTGGAAATATTCCATGCTCATCGAAACAACCAAGATTACCTAAAGGAATAACTGTTTTGTCTGATACACGGATAATCGTTTTTAAATCTTTTTGCATATCAACAAAAGCGATATGACTGAGATATTTCCCATTACTCTTATCTAAAGCGCGAGTAGAGAAATAAATACGGATAAAGCCATGAAAAACAAGTGCTTGTGGTGATTGAGCGAACTCAACACAATCGTTAGGTAGAGAATGTTCTGTTGGATCAAATATTTTACCGACTTTTTCCCATTTCATATTATTGCCCAATTATTCTAACGCACCATCTAAGACAGCCAACCCAAACCCTTCTCGGCCAACCTGATTACCAAGATAAGCTAAGTAAATCTTATTATCCAACTCAAAAACATGAGGATAGCTAATCATTTCAGAATCCCAGCCATCGTCCGATACATTAATTCCAGCTTTTTTATCGTCCCTGACCCAATCAGTCAAATTTTCACTATATGCATACCCTATCCGATATCCATTTGCTTTTCCCCGATAGTCACTACTGTAACGATAGCAGAAAAACATGTGATATTTACCGTTAGCATAAAAGACATCGGGGCTAGCCTGTGCCTCATCTTCCTCTATACGACTCTCAATCAAATCTTTATTCTGTTTAACCCAATGTATACCATCATCTGAGGTTGCCATACGAATTTTATATACAGGTTCGGCACGACCATTAACCATTTTCCACTTACGGCCTGCGATATACCATAAATACCAGCTATTATTAAATCGACGAACTTTCGGGCCACTTAATACAAAAGGCTCATCAGGTGTATAGGATATAATTGGTCCATTCCCTAATTTTTCGAAACTATTACCACCATCGTGACTCACTGCAGCCCCAATGGCCACATTGAAAGGAACAGATTCGCATCGAGTCCATCCTGCATAATAAGCATACACTTTGTTCGCATGGCGAATTACCGATACAGGATAAGTACCAAACTCATCAAACTCTCCCAGATTACCTAACTTTAAAATAGGTTGCTCGCTAATACGTAAAATCTGAAAGAGATCATGCCGTGCCAAATCAACATAAGCCGAATAGCTTACATACTGACCATTACTATCTGCTGGTGGACGACAAGAAAAATAGACACGAACAAAGTCATCAAAAACCAGTGTCGCTGGTGCTTGAGCAAACTCTTTCAACCAGGGACGATCTTTTATTTCTTGTGGTGTAAATACCTTACCTAACTTTATCCATTTAAACATGGTTTATATCAACTCGTAGTTGGTTTCTATTAATTCACGAACAGCATCGCAAGGATTAAACATCATCACATCTATAATAGATAGCCATGGTATAAAATTATTATACTGTCTGTATTCAAAAGGAATCGTTTTGATAAATTTCAACTCAATATTTTTTTCACGAAACGCCTCTTTTGAATACAACTCGACCCCACCAATTGCATTAATATATTTTCTTGCCTGTAAAGCCTCGCATAGTGCTAACACCTTTTCTTGTCCCTTCAAGGCGTGATCAATTGACACATGAGAAGATATTATGAATTCAGTTTTTATGCCCAAGTACTTACACAATTCAACAATAGAATTATAGATATATAAAAATAAGTTTTCTTCCTTGCTAGAGATAATACTCTCAAGGACAGGGAAGAAACTTTGGAAACAAGGTGCTTTTCCATATGCACCATGAATTTTACTTAACAATTCGTTAGGGTGAAAAGTATCAGCAAGACTTCGCTCACTAATAGTAAGATAGTCTGATGCTTTTTTTAATGGCAGTGAGAAAACAACATCTTTGTTATTTACTAATATACGATTACGATTTATCCATCCTTTTTTTGTATATTTAACATTATCATAGATAACAATTTTATCTACCGATGATATCAGTTGAAAATAGCCAATATAAGGAAAAAAGTAAGGCTGCATTATCGCCAACCGTATATCTCTTACTTGCTCTGCTTTTCCCATTTTTTAGACCTATACTACTTTTCATAGAACACATTATAAATGAAATTATTTATCTTACATTCTATCATCAATAGCCATACTTACTTAATAGATAGTCTTTATATTCAGAATATCTATTTTTGGCATCTTTAATTGTTGTCACAACCCAAGAAAATGAATTATCTCTATGGTTCACATCACAAATAAATGATGCATCGATCTTACCCATTTCAGACTGGTCATTCGTCTTTTCCATGACAGCAGATAAAGCAACCTGATCTAAAAACCATACTGCATTGCCTTTTTTTAAATTATTCCAAATAAAAAAGAAACTTTTTTTATAAATCTACGAGAATACTCACTTCCATCTAAGTAAACAAAACCAGCAATTGCTTTTTCCCAAAATGGGGTATTCTCGCTTTGAGCTAAAACAACGCTATATTTTGACACATCAAATTTTATAGTATTCCAATTTTTCCTAATCAAACAATCGGCATCAACAATAATTAATGGTCTATTCAAGAATTTTTGCAAATAGTTCGCAGAGATAAATCGTCTGCAAGCATAATGGACATTAATCCCTTGTTCAAAACCTATAGATTCCGTAGTGCAAGAAATATTTATCTCTGGTAATCTTTTTGATTTATCAATGACATCATCAACCGTTTTATCATCTATATTATAAATATGAAGATGAACATTAAGATTATTTTTGTTAGTCTCATAAATAGAATAAATCAATCCTATTGCATGCTCATAATAGTATTTTAAATCACACGCAATAAGAACAGTAGGCTTAACACTGTCAACATCTACATTTTTCACCCACTGATATCCAGAATAATCAATATCTTCTGTCTTTGATATTAATGAACTGAAGTCTATATAATCATCAGGGTAGCCACCGTTCTTAAAGATTGTCGTCACAATCATCAGCATGGCCAGGGGATCCTCGCCAATAAGATTGGAATCCGCGACCATCAATTTTACAAGCATCAATGCATATTCATAATTATCTTCGAACATACAAGTTAATAGCAGGATTTTATATATTACAGGGATATCATTCAATATAGAGAAGTTACTCTCAATAAGAGAAATTGCTTCATCTATAGCCCCGACTTTAAAAAGAAGCTGTATTGATGCAACCAAATACTCAAGATTTGGAGAGATATCCAGAACATCAGATACAGCATTGATTACACCTTGAATATAATCAGATGGTAATTTAACCTGCAATCCTTCCCATTTTTCATTTGATGCCAGATTAGCCAATGCAATCGCATTGAGCATTATCTTTAATGCTTTGTCCTGCTGCTCCGGAAAATTACTTGATACTTCAGCCAATTTTTTAGTCAGAGAGTACGTATCACAACTTTTTCGTACTATCAAATCAATTAATATTTCATGATCAAGCTCACCAATGCTACCTAGTCTCAATTCTCGGCTGAATATATCACGGTAGTATTGATTTGCAGATTTCATCCGAATATAGTTACTCATAGTGAAGCACTCTCCTAAAAATTAAAAAATGAGAATATAATATTAACCACACTCTCATTCTCTATAAAAATCAGTCAAATAGCTTGCTAATATGATCACATCATTGTTTCCATGATGATATTAACAATTTCATCTTGCTCATCAACTTTTAATCCTGGGTATATAGGTAAACAAAGGACAGAATCAGCAATACGAGTAGCAGTAGGCAAATTATTGACGCTTGCGCTGCTAAGCCCTCGATACATAGGAAAACTACTGATAAGCGGATAAAAATAACGACGTGACATCACACCTTTTTCTTTTAATGCAAGATAAAGCTTCTCACGTTTTTCGAATACATCTTCATTAACAAAGACAGGAAAGTAAGCATAATTCCAATCAACTGATTCAGGCACACTAAGAGTTCGGATACCATGAACTCCGCCCAATTGTCTACGATAGTAATGATAAATATCACATCTATCCCTAATAGCCTGGTCAATATAATTTAATTGTAATAGACCAAATGCGGCCTGAACTTCATTCATTTTCCCATTGATACCGGGTGCAACAACAATTGTTTCATCAACGAAACCAAAGTTTTTCAGATGGTCTATACGCTTCTTCATTTTCAAATCAGGGCATATAATTGCACCACCTTCTATTGTATTAAACACCTTAGTTGCGTGAAAACTCAGTATAGAAAGATCCCCATGGCGTAGAATACTGGTGTTGTTTTTCTTAACGCCAAAAGCATGGGCAGCATCATAAATCACTTTGAGACCATAGATATCTGCAATTTCCTGAATACGATCCACATCACAAGGAATACCATAACAATGTACGGGTAAAATAGCTGACGTATTAGGCGTTATAGCCTCTTCTATCTTACTAGGATCAAGGTTGCAGGTTACAGGATCAATATCAACAAAAACAGGCTTTAAGTTATTCCACAACAATGAATGAGACGTCGCGACAAATGAGTAAGGCGTGGTAATAACCTCACCAGTAATCCGTAAAGCTTGCAACGCAGTCAATAAGGCCAATGTACCATTGGTAAATAAACATAGGTGTTCTACCCCCAAATATTCAGACAACGATTGCTCTAACTGTTGATGGAAAGGGCCACCGTTTGTTAAATGTTTATTTGACCATATAGCCTCTAAATAAGGAACAAAATTTTCCAAAGGAGGTAATAAAGGACTCGTCACGTAAATATTCTTACTCATCATTCACCTGCCCTTTCACTTTAAATCATCATAAATATTTATGACTAAAATAACATCTCCGAACCAGACAGATTAATTATCTCAGTCAAATATTAGAAATAATTAATTATAGAATCACACCATCAGACTCAATTCTAAAGCTTCTTGGCTGATTCCCTTCACAATAATTTTTCCATACTTGATGAAGAGCTTTTTCAAAATAAAAAGAAGGTGATACACCCACCTTATTTTTATTACTCATACGTTCTCGTAATCCGATCCTGATTTCACTGAGCTCTTTAAATGATTTGCTCCAATAGAGTGCCTTACTAATAAACTCATCATTATTTCCAGCAACAAAATCTGAGAGTCCATATATCCGCATTATCACTCCACCTTGTCGGGATGCCATTGTCACTCCTTCCAATGTTAATACAGGAACCCCCATCCATGCCGCATGCCCAACCGTTGTTCCACCAGAATAAGGATAGGCATCTAATAACATATCAACTTCTTGGTGCATCCCCAGGTACTCTTTCAATCCTGTTCTCATGCGAAATGATAATTGAGACTCTAGGACACCAAAATCAATCAATTTGGAACGAAAATAATCGATACACTCCTGGCCCGTCATGTACCCCATCACCAAATGTGAATCTGGTAAAGCTGTCAATACTTTGGCCCATAACGCCAAAGTTTCATCTGTGATTTTTTGAGGCCGATTAAAACTCGCAAATGTCAGGTATCCATTTTTTAATGCAGGGAGTTCATTAACGTCGGGACAATCATTATGCGGTTCAAAAAATTTGACAGAAGGCATGTAAATAGCGCTTTCTGTCAGTTGATCATCAAGAGCTCCCCGCTCTAAAAAGTTTCGATCCATCAAAATGTAATCCATAGAACGCATACCTGTGGTGCCAGGATATCCTAACCAGGTTATTTGGATCGGTGCAGGTTTTAAGGCAAATACGGGCAGTCGGTTATAAGCCGTGTGGCCGGACAAATCGATCAGGATATCAATTTCATCCTTATTGATGAGCGTTGCCACTTCCAGATCACCCATCTTGTCAATATCATACCAGCCGGCGGCAGTCTGTTTTAAACTCTCTGCTTTTTCCTCAAAACGCTGAAAACTTGAATAGGCATAAAGCGAGAATTCGCGTCGATCAAGAGAATTCCAGATAGGCTCCAAAAAGTTTGTCACAGGATGGTTACCAAAATCACCGGAGATAAAACCGATGCGCAACGGACGGTGGATATCCTTGTTAAGAGAATAGGCAAAATGACAGTTATGGCGCACAGCAGCTGCTTCCACACGTTGACCAAATATGAGGTGCTCCTGAAATAACGCCTGCGGCGTGATACTGATATCATGCGATAGCCCCAGCAGTAAATTACTGTATAAATGGAACGCATGAGGCATCAGTTCAATAGTCTTGCGGTGATATAAGACGGCATCCTTTCGCCCCAGATTATGACAGACCATTCCCATATGACTGATAAAATTGGGGTTTTCTGGTTCAATCTGCAGTGCTTTCTCCATACACTTAAACGCTGAATCAAGGTCATGAGTGATATTCAGCAATACCGCCAGAGTGTCCCACGCCAGTCCTTTTTGCTTATCACAACGCAATACTTTTCTGGTCAGCGCCATACCATGGTGCAATTCATTTTTTTCCAGAGGCACACCGCCAAATCAATATAAAAATCCCAGTTGAAAGGTACTAGTGCAATTGCTCTGGTAATAATACTCAACGCACCATCGAAATCACCGGTAAGGACATGTGTTCTCACGAAAGGATACCAAGCATCCAGATTATCGGGATAGGTGCTGATAATCTCTTCGGCCTTTTCTCTGACCTCGGCGAAATGCCCTAATGCAGTTAATCGCTCAATATCTTCGTATACCTTCCGGTTTAACGGCCCCCTGTTATGCGGCTTATTCTTTTTATTTACTGACGATTTTTCCGTCTCAACAGGGCCGCCCGCACGGGGCTCACTGATATAAACGACCAATGATTGGATATAAACCGCAACCTGAGCAGTATTCGCCTTTATGATTGCTTCTTGCAAATAGTCCCGCCATGCACGCAGCGTTCCCCATACCACACCTTTATTACGCAACGCCCAGAGCTTGCTATAAAACGTATTATCTTTATTCTGGAGCGGTGAAGACAGCTGTTGCAAGAACCGTCGCTCGTCACTATCAAGTGAAACCGGTTCGTGCCAGAAATTGAATGCCAAATCAGTCTCTGCAAGACCAGTCAACCCAGTCAACGTTTTATGTGGGCTGTTACGATAAGTACAGTTCCCTATCCGTGCGTAGAGACCACCGATGCCTTTTACAAACAGGTTTTTTAATGCATCCAGTATATCTTGCCGATGATTTTCTGTTTCTTTTTCTGGCAATCGGGTATTAAAAATAAGTTGATCCAAACTTAAACTGGCAGGCCAGGCTTCTCCTAGCGCATCCAGAACACTCAATACCACCCGATTTTCCGTCCCAATAGTTTCACCTGTACCGGAAGTGTGGACATTCAGCGTGCCGCCATTACTTGCCGTAACACGCTGGAAATTCCCAGCCCAGTTGAAATCCGCCAGTTTTGCAAGATCCGGCTCCGGCAATACACTCCCAGCCCTTTCCTGAGGAACCAGTATACTGAATCGCTGAGAACGATTAACTGCAAAATCCAGATATTGCTGGCGCAAATAAGTGGTATTTTCAGGACAAATTGTCTCATGTAAGTGAGAAACCTGATCGCCATAATGCCCAGCCAGCTCAGTGTATGCCCGAACATCCCCCACATAGGAAAAGCCGACCTGGCTAATCTGCGCATAGAAATCGACGAAGTAACAAGGCTGATTCAGCCCCTGTAGATAGTGCAATGCAAAATCCACATCGGACTGTTTTTCGGCTTGCTCAATAAAGGCTTTCAGGGCTGCATTCTGGGGATTATCCGGCGAGGTTCCCAGAGATAGATAGGTTAACATTGCACGGGCGCTGGCTTGCGCTGTTTTATCATCGTTAGCAAGGCTGCTATGAAGCTGGATGGCGTCTCGCAGAATTTCGCCAGTCTTCCACCCTGGATAGGTATTATAACTATAACAGACAATGCCTTCTGCGGTCAGATGGTCACGGCAGAAGCGCAGCAATGCATCACGTGTCTCACCACCGATGAGGCTGAATAAACCGTGGATAATGATGTAATCGAATGTGCCAGGATCGCAGGCCAGCAGAGACTCAAGGTCCAATGCAAATAAAGCAATGTTCTCCAGTTCAAGCTGTTTTATCAGTGCATTACCTTTCTCGATTTGCTCCGCATCAAGATCAACACCAACAGCCTGTGCTTGTGGGTTTGCTAGTGCAAAAGGTAGCAAATTACCACCATCCTTACACCCAACCTCAAGTACTCGAGCCTTTTCCGGAATAGCGGATTTAATGCCGTAAAGATGTGCGGTAGCTTGTAAATGGAAAGGCGCAATATATGGAATGGGAGGAGACATCGAACTCAATGGCGTTTTATCACTATCTTCAGCCATGTCGGCATTATTCGCTAAAGGTTGTGCATCTGGCATGGTCACAAGGCATTTCCTTCAATACTTTATGCGGAGATGAAATTGCCTGCAGTATACAAGAAAACCTTTTTTACCAATCCCCTGAGCATCAAATTATAACTTCTCTATTTCATCGCTTAAGGAGCCGATTTTTATTCTGATAATTTTATTTACCCCAGTAACATCGCAGAATAAATAAAAAAACCAACCCCGGAGGGTTGGCTTTTCAATCGGCAACTGCGTAAACAGGGATTACTGCAGCAGTTTCAGAACAGTCTGCGGTACCTGGTTAGCCTGAGCCAGTACAGAAGTACCAGCCTGCTGCAGAATCTGCGCACGGCTCATGTTGGATACTTCAGTCGCGTAGTCAGCATCCTGAATACGACTACGTGCGGTAGTCAGGTTATTGATGGTGTTACTCAGGTTGTCAATGGTAGACTGGAAGCGGTTCAGCGTAGCACCAATGTTTGCCTTAGCGTTGTTAATATTCTGCAACGCGGTATCAATCGCAGCAACGACCGCGGTCGCACTAGCAGCGGTAGATACGTCGGTAGTTGATACGCCCAGACCACCAGTAGTGGCGTTGATCAATGCGGCGCTACCTACGGAGATCGCGTCGTTGGCAGTGGTGCCGGCACCAACCTGAATGTTGAAACCAGTGGCGTTAACGGTACCGTTCAGCAGAGCCTGGCCGTTAAAGTTCGCGCTGGCAGCAACACGGTTGATTTCATCAACACGACGGTTAATTTCAGTCTGGATAGAGCTACGGTTGATGGTGTTGTTGGTATCGTTCGCTGCCTGTACGGCCAGCTCACGGATACGCTGCAAGTTGTCGTTGATGGTGTTCAGGTTACCTTCAGCGGTCTGAACCAGAGAGATACCGTCGTTGGCGTTTTTAGATGCCTGAGTCAGACCACGGATCTGAGCAGTCATATCATTGGAGATACCGGCACCGGCAGCGTTATCTTTGGCGCTGTTGATGGCCAGACCGGAGGACAGACGCTCGATAGCAGTCTGCAGGGAAGATTGAGATTTGTTCAGGTTGGTCTGGGCCAACAGCGACATACTGTTAGTATTAATGACTGCCATAATTATATTCCTTTCATCTCTATTAATGGGGATGGGCTGTTGCCCCCGGTGTCATCACCGTCACTAACTGTATCGGCCGGGGTAAAACAACCTTTAGCTTTTTTTTGAAATTTTTGTCTCCCCCGGATAAACCGCCCGTTTGCAGAGTTATACCCAAGTAAGCTGTCCCCCCTCCCCCTTCGTACCCCATATGCATGATGGAAATCAGGACGAATACCGATTACGCTGAAATTTACATTACGTCTATAAATTTTTGGTATACAGTGCCGATAAGACTGTCAGTCCACAATTTAAACGGAAAGGTATCTCTATGGCGACTTCAGTTAGCTCTAACTCAGATATTATCTCATCAATCGGTTTGAACCTGGGGTCGACAATTCAGGGGCAATCACTTGACTTAAGTAACCTTGTCACCAAACTGCAATCTGTCGAAGAACAACGATTAACACCTTATACAAACAAACAAACTTCGCTGAGCGCACAGGCAACGGCCTACAGCACAATCGAAACAGCGATGAAAGGCCTGCAGAGCGCTACCACCACGCTGCAGAACATGAAAAACATCACGTCGACTGCAGTCACAAGCACCAATACCGCATTCAGTGCTACCACGGATAACACTGCAGTGGTGGGTTCCTACAGTGTTTTCGTCAATAATCTCGCGCAAGCCCAGTCACAAATATCCGGTGCCTTTAGCAGCGCATCGACCGCACTGGTAGCAGGCGGCACATCCAGCACCAGCAGCACGATCACGATCTCACAGCCCAGCCGGTCTACCCCACTGACGATTACGCTGACTGATGACAAAACATCATTAAATGATATCCGCGATGCTATCAATAATGCTGGTGGTAGCGTTAGTGCCAGTATTATTAACAACGGCACCAGCAACTATTTGATGCTAACGGCAAAAGATACCGGCACACAATCGACGATGACCCTTTCAGTCAGCGGTTCACTTTCCAGTTCGCTGAGCAGCGGCAGCTTTAGCGAGCAAGTTGCCGCTAAAGATGCCTCATTTACGCTTAACGGCATGCAGATAACCAGCCAGAGCAATACCGTCACTACGGCTATCAGTGGTGTAACACTGAACCTCAAATCGGCATCCACTGTAGGCTCAACGGCGGAAAACCTGACGATTACATCCGATATAACCAGCACCAAAAAAGCCGTTCAGGATTGGGTCACTGCCTACAACAACGTGCTGGACGTGATCAGAACCCAGACTGATGCCAGCAGCAAGGGCGCACTGAACGGTGACGGGACGGTTCGTGCTATCCAACAGCAGCTACAAAGTCTGATGACGAATGTTCAGAGCGGTAGCGGTTCACTGCGCATCATGGCCGATATGGGCATTACCCAAGATCCAACGAACAATGGCAAACTGACTATTGATAACACCAAACTGGAAAGTACGCTGAAAGTCAGCGCCAGTAGCGTAACCACATTCTTCACTGGCGACGGAACCACTACAGGATTCGCTACCCAGGCAGGAAATTACCTTGCCAGAACAGTAGACTCGTCGGATGGTTTGATCAAATCGGCCAAGGCAGGCATTGAGACCAGCCAGAAAAGTTTAGAAAGGCAGATCACCAGCATCCAGGACAGTATTGATGCGACGATGAAACGTTATAAAACACAGTTTTCTCAACTCAACACTTTGCTGGCCCAAATGACATCAACCAGTAGTTACCTGACAAAACAGTTTGATAGCAGTAATAAATCCAGTTAATTAGTACAGCGCAAAGTGCCGTACCAACGGCACTTCACTCACGATGGGCATTACTGTCTTTTTTATTGTTAATCGGTTATTCAACATATGGTCATGTATAGAAAGAATGCCAGTCAGGCTTACGCTCAGGTGGGTGTGGAAAGCGCAGTAATGAGCGCTAGTCCACACCAACTGATTGTCATGCTGTTTGACGGCACCAAGAGCGCACTTATCCGGGCAAGGATTCTCATCGAGCAGAATGACATCGCCGGCAAAGGGAACGCCTTATCTAAAGCCATTGACCTTATCAGCAACGGCTTGAAACTCGGATTGGATATGGAAAACGGTGGCGAGCTGGCAGAGAATCTTGCCGACCTTTACGACTACATGGTGCGTCGATTATTACATGCCAATATTAATAACGATTTGCAGGCAATTATGGAAGTGGAAGCTCTCCTTGAAAATATTGCGGATGCTTGGAAACAAATTGGGCCTGGTTATCAACCAACGACGGAAACGCGCTAATGGACAACCTCTCTCCATTACTAACTGAGTATCAGGGGCTACTTACACTCATCCGTAATATCAAAACCATGGCAATCAATGGATTATGGGATGATGTTGTTGAACAGGAAATTATTTATATTCAGTCAATAGAGAGAATCAGTCAGGCTAACGCTCCGGCTAATATTCCTAGTACGGTGCAATTACAGTTTCGGCAACTTCTTCAGGATATACTGGATACGGAAGCACAGGTGAAAGAGCTGCTACAAAACAGAATGCAAGAGCTGGCAGTCTTAATCCAGCAGTCTCAAAACCAAAAATCCGTCAACAATGCGTACGCCGAGTTTTCCAACGATATACTCACTGGAAAACCGCAGCCCTGATTAACACGGTTTTACCGCTCATGGGCCCCAGCCTCTCAGGACGGGCTCATCAATATTACTATGATACTAACACTCACTTTCTTCAAAAAAATCAGGGTGAATAACCATAGTCATTCACCCTGACTCTGAAAACATCAAGAAATTACCAGATAAAAATCATATAGATAATCACACAGCGCCCTGCTTGCGATTATACTGTCATATTCATGACTTCCTGGTAAGCAGACACCAGTTTATTGCGCACCTGAACACCCATCTGCAAAGCAATGGATGCTTTCTGGTTATCAACCATGACATCATTCAAGGCCACGCCTGGTTTTCCCAACGTAAACGCTTCAGCCTGTGTCTGAGCCTGTACCCGTGTTTCGTTGATTTTCTCAAGTGCGGCTTTCAGCTCACTGGCAAAGCCAGACTGAGATGCTACATTAGAGTCCAGCCCGCCGGCTGCTTTAGTTGCAGTAACCTGCATTTGTTGCAATACCGCATCAATACCCTGAATAGACATGCCCGATCCCTCAACTAAAGATTGAGAACTAAAAAAATAAAATTAAATCATGGGGATACACATAATGAACAAACACAAACCACTACCATTGCCGTTTATTCCACATACATCTCTCTACAGGGTAAATACCCTACCATATCCACAATGTAGTAAATCGTATAAATGACATTAAAAATGCCAGCTTATCGACCCATCAAATTTTGCGTAACGGAAAATAATGGCATGCCGGTAAATGTCAGTGATGAGTTTTTATGATTGCGCAATCAGGGAGTTCTGTTTTGTTACGTTACAACGTTATCCATATCGTTCAGCAACCAGGCAGAGATAGAGTATGAACGCCTTAACATCCGGCGCCGCAACCGGTGGGAAAAGCTTTGGCGAGATACTCGACCGTTTGCGTGCCAACCCTAGAATCCCTTTGTTGATTGCCGCCGCCGCCACGATAGCTATCGTCGTTGCACTGTCCTTGTGGGCGCGCGGCCCTGACTATCGCGTTCTTTACACTAATCTGAATGAACGCGATGGCGGCAGCATTGTTTCTGAACTGGGTAAAATGAATATTCCCTACCGCTTTACGGAAAGCGGTGCGGCTATCATGATCCCGGCGGATAAAGTTTATGAAACCCGACTGAAACTGGCTCAACAAGGATTGCCGAAAGGTGGTGCAGTCGGTTTCGAACTGCTCGATCAGGAAAAATTCGGCATCAGCCAGTTTAGCGAGCAGATTAATTACCAGCGTGCATTGGAAGGCGAACTGGCGAGAACCATGGAAACCCTGGGACCAATCCAGAATGCACGTGTTCATCTGGCTATTCCCAAGCCATCGCTGTTTGTTCGTGAACAAAAATCTCCTTCAGCAGCAGTCACTGTAACCCTACAACCAGGGCGCGCGTTGGATGACAGCCAGATCAACGCTATTACGTATCTGGTTTCCAGCAGCGTGGCCGGCCTTCCTGCCGATAAAGTCACGGTTGTTGATCAGACCGGAAAATTGCTGACACAGAATGATGGTTCAGGGCGTGACCTGAATGCAGCACAGCTGAAATATGCTAACGAAATCGAAGGCAATTACCAGCGCAGGATTGAAGCTATTCTGGCGCCGGTAGTCGGTGCAGGCAACATACATGCGCAAGTCACTGCACAAATCGATTTTGCTAATCGTGAACAGACTGACGAGCAATACCAGCCTAATCAGTCGCCGAATCAGGCGGCAGTAAGATCTCAGCAATCCAGCCAGAGCGATCAACGCGGCGGTTCTAACGTAGGTGGAGTACCAGGCGCATTGTCTAATACGCCCTCGCCTGCTCCTACAGCACCGATTTCTACTCCACCGGCAAATAATGCCAATAACACCAACAATACTAACAATACCAATACGACGGGGACGAATACTCAGACCTCCGGCAATAACGCAGCTAATCAGACTTACAATAGCCGTCATGATCAGACGATCAACTATGAAGTTGACCGCACAATCCGTCATACCAAACAAAGTACCGGAAACATCCAGCGTCTGTCCGTCGCTGTCGTGGTTAACTACACTCAGGGCGAGGATGGCAAACCGGCAGCGCTCAGCGATGAGCAGTTGAAAAAAATCGAAGCGCTGGTGCGTGAGTCAATGGGGTTCTCCACTGAACGCGGCGACTCGCTGAATGTGGTTAATACACCATTTACGATAACGGATACCACTGGCGGTGAGCTGCCCTTCTGGCAGAAACAAGTCTTCTTCGATTTGCTGACCGCAGCAGGCCGCTGGCTGCTGGTACTGATTGTCGGCTGGATTCTGTATCGCAAATTGGTGCGTCCGCAGTTGCAGAGACGGATTCAGATACAAGAGGCCGCCGCCGCCGCCGCTGCGCTACGCGGGCAGGATCCGGATGTTTCCGTCACGATCAGTTCAATGGAAGAGGAACTGCAGAAAAAATCCGAACAACGGGCCCATACAGAAATGCACAGTCAGCGTATTCGTGAGCTGGCCGAAAACGATCCTCGCGTTGTCGCACTGGTAATCCGCCATTGGATGAGTAACGAACTATGAGTCTGACAGGTACAGAAAAAAGCGCCGTCTTATTGATGACTATCGGCGAAGACCGTGCGGCAGAAGTGTTTACGCACCTCTCAACGCGTGAGGTTCAGCATCTCAGTACTGCAATGGCCAATATGAAACAGGTCTCCCAGTCAGAATTGCTGGAAGTGCTGCGTGAATTTGATCTTGAAGCCGAGCAATATGCAGCTCTGGGCGTAAATGCGGGTGAATATCTCCGTTCTGTACTGGTTAAAGCATTAGGTGAAGAGCGCGCCTCCAGCCTGCTGGAAGACATTCTTGAAAGTAAGGAAACGTCTTCCGGTATGGAAACGCTTAACTTCATGGAACCACAAAGTGCAGCTGATCTTATCCGCGACGAACATCCGCAGATTATCGCGACCATCCTTGTACACCTGAAGCGTGCGCAAGCAGCCGATATTCTGGCTCATTTCGATGAACGTATGCGTAATGACGTAATGCTGCGTATCGCTACTTTCGGTGGTGTGCAACCATCAGCATTGGCGGAATTGACTGAAGTGCTTAACGGCCTATTGGATGGTCAGAACCTCAAACGCAGCAAGATGGGTGGTGTTCGTACTGCGGCGGAAATCATTAACCTGATGAAAACGCAGCACGAGGAAGCGGTTATCGATGCCGTTCGCGAATTCGATGGCGAACTGGCACAAAAAATTATCGACGAAATGTTCCTGTTCGAGAACCTGGTGGAAGTGGACGACCGCAGTATCCAGCGTCTGCTGCAGGAAGTGGAATCCGAGTCTCTGCTGATCGCCCTGAAGGGTGCCGAGCAGCCGCTGCGCGAGAAGTTCCTGCGCAATATGTCGCAGCGTGCGGCGGAAATCCTGCGCGATGACTTGGCTACCCGTGGCCCGGTACGTATGTCTCAGGTAGAAAGCGAACAGAAAGCCATTTTGCTCATCGTACGTCGACTGGCAGACAGCGGCGAAATGATTATCGGTGGTGGCGATGACGCGTTCGTCTAATTCTTCCAGTGATCTTGACTGGCAGCCGTGGAAACTGGATGACCTTTCTGCACCGACTAAACCGGTAACGAAAGACGTAGCCCCGTCGACGTCGGTTTCTTCTGCCTTGTCGCCAATGCAGCAGGAAGACGATAACGGTTTCTTCGCCATGTCGGATTTTCAGCCGCCGCAGGACGATCTGGCGACATTGCGGGAACAAGTGCTGCAGCAGGCGCGGGAAACCGGGTTTGCTGAAGGCAAACAGCAAGGCTACGCGGCTGGTTATCAGGATGGGCTCCAGGCCGGTACACAGCAAGGGCTCCAGAATGCGGTTCTACAGCAACAACCAGTTATTGCCCAGATGCAACAGATGGTCAATGAGTTCCAGCAAACACTTGACGCACTCGACAGCGTCATTGTTTCACGACTCATGCAACTCGCCTTAACGGCGGCCAGGCAGGTTATCGGTCAGTCACCGGTCTGTGATGGTACGGCGCTGATGGGGCAGATACAGCAACTCATCCAACAAGAGCCTATGTTCAGCGGCAAACCACAGTTGCGCGTTCACCCATCGGATCTGGAGATGGTGGAGCAACACCTGGGCCCCACTCTCAGCCTTCACGGTTGGCGGCTGCTGGCGGATAACCAGTTGCACCCTGGCGGATGCAAAGTTAGCGCCGAAGAAGGTGATCTGGACGCCAGCATCGCTACGCGCTGGCATGAACTTTGTCGGCTGGCCGCGCCGGGAGAACTCTGATGACAGTGCGTCTCTCCCGTTGGCTTTCTTCTATCGATACATTTGAAAAACGTATTACCAATACGCCTACGATACGTCGTTATGGCCGACTGACGCGGGCAACGGGATTGGTGCTTGAAGCAACAGGTCTGCATATGCCATTAGGCTCAACGTGCCTGATTGAACGGCAGACAGGTAACCAGATTGACGAGGTCGAAAGCGAAGTTGTCGGGTTTAATGGCCAGAAATTGTTTCTGATGCCACTTGAAGAAGTGGAAGGAATTATCCCTGGCGCACGTGTTTATGAACGTGTTGGTCTTTCCGGCAGCAGTCAAGGCAAGCAGCTACCACTAGGCCCGGCATTGTTAGGGCGCGTATTAGATGGCAGTGCAAAACCGCTGGATGGGCTGCCGGCACCGGAGACCGGCTATAGAGCGTCTTTGGCGACAGCGCCGTTTAACCCTCTCCAGCGTACGCCGATTGAGCATGTGCTGGATGTCGGCGTACGTGCCATTAATGCGTTGCTGACCGTTGGCCGCGGCCAGCGTATGGGCCTTTTCGCCGGTTCTGGCGTGGGTAAAAGTGTGCTACTCGGTATGATGGCGCGCTATACTCAAGCTGATGTCATCGTTGTCGGTCTGATCGGTGAACGTGGTCGTGAAGTAAAAGACTTCATTGAAAACATTCTCGGCACCGAGGGGCTTGCCCGCTCAGTGGTTATTGCCGCTCCAGCGGATGTCTCTCCCTTGCTGCGTATGCAAGGCGCCGCTTATGCTACTCGCATCGCAGAAGATTTTCGCGATCGTGGACATCATGTCTTGTTGATTATGGACTCGCTAACGCGCTACGCGATGGCGCAGCGTGAAATAGCGCTGGCAATTGGCGAACCGCCGGCAACCAAAGGTTATCCACCGTCCGTTTTCGCCAAACTGCCGGCATTAGTAGAACGCGCAGGCAATGGCATTTCAGGCGGCGGCTCAATCACAGCATTTTATACGGTGTTGACCGAAGGCGACGACCAACAAGATCCGATAGCAGACTCTGCCCGAGCTATTCTGGACGGACATATTGTGTTGTCGCGCCAGCTAGCCGAATCCGGGCATTATCCGGCGATCGATATTGAAGCATCGATTAGCCGTGCCATGACGGCGTTGATTGATGAAAATCATTATTCGGCGGTAAGGCAGTTTAAACAATCACTGTCCAGTTACCAGCGCAATCGCGACCTGATTAATGTTGGCGCCTATGCAGCCGGTAGCGACCCAATGCTTGATCGAGCCATACAACTGTATCCGCATATGCAGCACTTTTTGCAGCAGGGAATGTTTGAGCGAAGCTCATTTGACGAAGCCTGTCAGGCACTGAATAACATTTTCCCGTATAATCGATAGGAGGGTGAATGAGCACTCAATCAACCTTCGGTATGCTGCGCGATTTGGCCCAAAAAGAGGTCGATACCGCAACAACGCATTTAGGGCAGGTACAAAAAGCTTATTTGCAGGCTGAACAGCAACTCAATATGTTGTTAGGTTATCATGACGATTATCGTCAACGACTTAATGAGTCTATGACTGAAGGTATGGCCAATACCTCGTGGCAAAATTATCAACAATTTATTTTGACTCTGGAAAAAGCGATTGAGCAGCATCAGCATCAGTTATTAAATTGGTCTTCTCGCCTGAACCAGGCGATGAAAGCCTGGCAAGAAAAACAGCAGCGACTCAACGCATTCAGTACGCTGCAACAGCGTGAACAGACCAAAATGCTGGCGCACGAAAATCGTCTGGAACAAAAGCGGATGGATGAATTTGCCCAACGCGCATCAATGAGGAAAACATAACTATGAACTTGCCAGCAATGACAATCACGACGACTGATGCAAGCACCACCGCGCCTCAGGGAAACTCCTTACTTGCGCTGATAGGCAAAGATCAACTGCCTGAAAATTTTTTGCAATTGCTTACCCAGAAACTGTCGACAATACATGCATCCAAGAAGACGGTGCTTAGCGCTCAAGAGAGCGCAGAGTTTAAGGATGCGCTGGCAAAAAATGGTATTGATGCAAACAGTGATGAATTAAATACTATCTTAAGTGCTCTGACTAAAGGGACGCTGACATTGGCTGACCTGCAATCAGGCAATTCCCTTGAATCGCTGCTGGTGAAAGCGCAGCAAAAAGACAGTGTAAAAGACGAGAAAACATCCAATAACGATGCGTTGGCTATGCAGGCATTGTTTGCCATGATTCCAATGCAAACCACAGGTCAGGCAAAACTATCCGTTGGAGATACAGGGACTCAGACTGTATCTGATGCGTTGAGTACACTGTCAAATGACAAAAGCAGCAATAGCGTTTTAGCTTCGCTCCTGAACGCAAGCAAAACCGGTGACTCATCAGCACAAGGCAATTTTGCGCTGAATACCGCCTCAACCGCAAATAGCGCGGTTACATCATCGCCACTGAATGCGGGGAGTGCATCAGCGGCAGTTAAAAATGCCGGGCTGACGCCTTCCGAACATGGCAACGACCAGTTCCAAGATAATCCATTGCTGGCCTCCCGCAAGGAAGATAGCGCCAGTAATCCAATTGTGGCATCCGCACCGGCTGACGCAAACGCTAATTCATCATTACAGACATTGTCATCACTGTTTTCCAGTAATGCGACGCCAACTCAGCCGGCGGCTCAGCATGTGACCAGTCAAATCAATGCACCGCTAGGCACACAGCAATGGAATGATGCATTAGGGCAACAGGTAGTGATGTTTAGCCGTAATGGACAACAAACCGCCGAGCTTAAGCTTCATCCGGAAGAGCTTGGCGCTCTGCATATTATGTTGAAAATCGAAGATAATCAGGCGCAAATCCACCTGGTTTCCGGCAATAGCCAAGTGCGTTCCGCACTGGAGTCTGCTCTGCCCCACCTGCGCAACGCCATGGCGGAAAATGGCATTAATCTGGGACAAAGCAGCGTAGGATCAGACGCCAGCAGTTGGCAGCAGTCACAACAGCAGGTAGCAACCAATGCCAACAGCAATGGCGGTGGTAATACCTCATCTTATCAACAGCAGTTTGGTCAATCTGAACGTTCGGGTGCCGAAGCTGAAACACTGGCAGTTCCTGCACCGCTGCAGTCGATGGCCTCGGGACTTAATGGCGTCGATATCTTTGCCTAATGAAGAAGTTAACGCTTTTTTTATTGTTTATTCATTGTATTGAAGCGATGAATAGGCGGGATAATCATGATATCACGCATTTATCTCATGGCCGACCTTGCCATTAGATACTGATAAATAACAGGATATATCATTGGCTACGTCTAATAAGAAAGCCCAGTCAGGCGATAAGAAGCGCTCGCTCTGGCTGATACTCTTGATTGTTATCGCCCTGGCAGCCACGGCTGCTGCAGGTGCTGGCTGGTGGTTCTTGAATCATAAAAAAACTGAAATGGTGTCCAGCGAGCCGCCGCCGCCGCCCGCGCCGGTATTTATGCCTTTGGATACGTTTACCGTTAATCTGTTATCTCCGGATAACAACCCGGATCGGGTACTGTATGTAGGGATTACTCTACGACTGCCGGATGAAGCAACCCGCGCACGCCTGACCAATTATCTGCCAGAAATTCGCAGTCGTTTGATTATGCTGTTTTCTCGTCAGAGCTCGTCGTTTCTGGCAACGGAACAAGGCAAACAAAAGCTGGTTGAAGATATCAAGCAGGTATTAAGCCCACCGCTGGTTCCTGGACAACCTAATCAGGTAGTCAGCGATGTCCTGTTCACTGCTTTCATTTTGCGGTAATCACTATGGGTGACAGCATTCTATCACAGGCAGAGATTGATGCTCTGCTAAACGGTGACAGTGGCGATAGTAGCGCTGATGCCAGCAACGCTGCTTCGCAGAAAGACGGGGGTGTTAAGCCCTATGATCCCAATACACAGCGACGTGTCATTCGTGAACGTCTGCAGGCGCTGGAGATCATCAACGAGCGTTTTGCGCGTCAGTTCCGTATGGGGCTGTTTAACCTGCTCCGTCGTAGCCCGGATATCACCGTTGGTGCTATCAAGATTCAGCCATATCATGAGTTTGCACGTAACTTACCGGTTCCAACCAACCTCAACCTGATACACTTGAAGCCACTGCGCGGCACCGCCTTGTTCGTGTTTTCACCTAGCCTGGTTTTTATTGCCGTCGATAACCTGTTCGGCGGTGACGGCCGTTTCCCTACCAAAGTTGAAGGTCGTGAATTTACGCACACCGAACAACGAGTTGTACGTCGAATGCTGAAACTGGCGCTTGATGCCTACAGCGATGCCTGGAACGCCATTTATAAACTGGATGTTGAATATGTGCGTTCAGAAATGCAGGTAAAATTCACCAACATCACGACATCACCAAACGATATTGTAGTAACAACCCCTTTCCATCTCGAAATTGGGACGCTGACGGGTGAGTTCAGCATTTGTATTCCTTTTTCGATGATTGAACCTTTACGCGAATTGCTGGCCAACCCTCCGCTTGAAAACTCGCAGCAGGAAGACCAGCATTGGCGTGAAACACTGGCCAAGCAGGTTCAGCATTCAGAACTGGAGCTGGTTGCCAATTTCGTTGATATTCCGGTTCGACTGTCAAAGGTTTTGAAACTCAAACCCGGAGATATTTTGCCGATTGATAAACCTGAACGCCTGGTGGCTCATGTGGACGGCGTTCCCGTATTGACCTGTCAATATGGTACGCTAGATGGTCAGTATGCCTTGCGTGTTGAACACTTGATTAACCCCATTTTAAATTCGCTGAATGACGAGGAACCGCTCAATGAGTGACATCAAGAAACCGTCCGAAGAAACGGATTCCGTGGACGATCTGTGGGCTGATGCATTTAACGAGCAGCAGTCGGCAGAAAAAAGTGCCTCGAGCAGCACGGAAGGTATTTTTAAGAACTTTGATGTGCAAGACACCCAGGGCTCAATGCAGGATATCGATCTCATTTTAGATATCCCGGTAAAACTGACGGTAGAACTAGGTCGGACCAAAATGACGATCAAAGAGCTGCTGCGTTTATCGCAAGGCTCTGTAGTCGCATTAGATGGCTTGGCCGGTGAACCGTTGGATATCATGATTAACGGGTATCTGATTGCTCAGGGCGAAGTCGTGGTCGTTTCTGACAAATATGGTGTGCGTATCACTGATATTATTACGCCGTCAGAACGTATGCGCAGGCTAGGCCGCTAATGGCTGGAGCCGTACAACAAACCACTTCTACAATTCAGCAGCCGCCAATGGCTGCTGAATCCGTTATTTCTGGTAGTACGCTCCTGTCACAAGTAGGTACTGCCTTGTGTGGTGTTTTGTTACTGATACTGTTGGTAGCCTGGCTATTGCGAAAACTAGGTTTTTCCCCACAGACTAAACACAATAATGCCATGAAAATGGTGTCAAGTTATCCGGTTGGACAACGCGAACGTATTGTCATCGTTGAAGTTGATGATACCTGGCTTGTGTTAGGCGTAACGGCACAGCAAATTACTCATTTGCATACCCTGCCCGCACGTCCTGTCAATGATGTTTTATCGCCAGAAAAAATTGCGCCGGCTGATTTTCTTCAGTTTCTCAAGAAAGCGACCAAGCGTCCGGAAAAAACCGAATGAGTACCCCTCTGCAGCTAACTTCTTTTTCTGTATGGTTCCGCCTGCTTCGTTATCCCGCAGCCTCAATGCTGTTATTGATAGCACCTCACGCGCTGGCTCAATTACCCGGCATTATTAGCCAACCTCTGGCCAACGGTGGGCAAAGCTGGTCATTACCTATTCAGACACTGGTTTTCATCACCGCGCTGAGCTTTATCCCAGCGGTACTACTGATGATGACCTGTTTTACTCGTATCATCATCGTCCTGAGCTTGCTGCGTAACGCGCTGGGAACGCCCACGGCTCCCCCCAACCAGGTATTGCTGGGGCTAAGCCTGTTTCTGACTTTTTTTGTTATGTCTCCTGTACTGAATCGTATTTACGATGAGGCCTATCGCCCGTTCAGTGAGGATAAAATCAGTATGGAAGTCGCTATCGATAAAGGGTCGCAGCCATTGCGTGAATTTATGTTGCGGCAAACCCGGGAAGCAGATTTAGCCCTGTTCACTCGTCTGGCGCAGATTCCTTCATTACAAGGTCCGGAAGCCGTTCCGATGCGAGTACTGGTGCCGGCTTATGTCACCAGTGAACTGAAAACCGCATTCCAGATCGGTTTTACGATTTTTATTCCTTTCCTGCTGATTGACCTGGTCGTGGCCAGCGTGCTGATGGCATTGGGTATGATGATGGTTCCTCCGGCAACTATTGCATTACCATTCAAGCTGATGCTTTTCGTACTGGTTGACGGATGGCAGTTGTTGCTGGGGTCACTGGCCCAAAGTTTCTATACTTAGTTGATGCGGATACTGTTTATCACATCAGAGGAATGTCTGTATGACTCCTGAATCCGTCATGGCTTTAGGCTATGAAGCGATGAAAATAGCACTCATGTTGGCAGGCCCTCCTCTTATCGCTGCATTGGTAAGTGGTTTGATTATTAGCCTGCTTCAGGCAGCCACACAAATCAACGAAATGACTTTGTCATTCATCCCTAAAGTTCTAACGGTATTTTTCACGTTGGTCGTCGCCGGCCCGTGGATGCTCAGTGTTATTCTGGACTATATGCGTACAATGTTTAGCCAATTCCCTAATATGATTGGATAGATATGGTCACCCTCAGCAGCATCGATATGATCGGTTGGTTCAACCAGTTCTTTTGGCCGCTGGTCAGAATCCTGGCGTTGATTAGCACTGCTCCCATTTTTAGCGAACGGGCTATTACACGCCGGGTAAAACTCGGGCTCGGGGTATTAATTACCATCGCCATCATGCCAGCCATTCCCCATACCTCAATCCCTATTTTCTCTGCAGCTGGTATCTGGATGCTGTTTCAGCAAGTCGTGATCGGGGTCATGCTGGGGTTTACCATGCAATTGGCGTTTACCGCGATTCGGCTGGCCGGCGAGATTATTGGTCTTCAGATGGGGCTTTCATTCGCCACGTTCTTTGACCCTAGTGGTGGTCCCAACATGCCGGTGATTGCTCGATTCATGAATTTACTGGCATTATTACTTTTCCTGACCATGAATGGGCACTTATGGCTGATATCACTACTCGCTGATAGTTTCCACACTATTCCCATCGGTGCCGGGCCTGTCAGCGGTAATGTATTCATGAGTCTGGCCGAAGCAGGAGGAAGGATATTTTCTAATGGTCTGATGCTTGCTCTTCCGCTCATCACTTTATTATTAACAATTAACATGGCGCTGGGATTATTAAGCCGACTAGCGCCACAGCTAACCATCTTCGCTATCGGTTTTCCTATCACCCTTTTCACCGGAATTATCACCGTCGGCTTTCTGATATTCCTTATCTCACCCTACGCCGAAAAATTATTCGGCGAGACTTACGATCTGCTGGCTGATTTACTGAACCATCTTGCCGGGTAATCATTCCGCTCACTTATTCAGTCATTAAAACGCACAGTAAAAAAAAGCATGTCATCTTATGAAGGATGACATGCCAAAAAGAATACGCCCGGTTTAAGCGTATCCAAATACTGGATCGCTATTCCGTTTTATTATTTATTAAGTTGGAATAGCGAGAGACCTTGCATATCGCTAAATGCCTTATATGAAGCCTGCAGAGACTGTTGTTGCATCATGTAAGACGAGATGGTCGCAACCAGATCAATATCAACCAGGTCACTCAACGTCTCTTTGTTTGCCATAGTGCGATCAGTGCCAATACTATCCAGTGTGTCGATCTCTTGCAGTTGAACACCCAACGTTGCTTGTGCAGAAGATACATTAGTCAACGCGCTCCTGATACTCTGGATGGCGCCGTTGAGTGATGCAGTATTAGCGCTTTTCACTGCGTCGGTAGCACCTTCCAGCGGGGTTTCAAGCGCGCTGATAGCACTATCCAGCGCGCTGAAAATATCGGCAGTACCACTTGCATTGTTGAATACATCTGAACCAATATGCCCGATGGTCATAATTCGATTAGCATCTACCTGCTGGGAAATCGCCTGGGTACCGCCTACATAGCTGACGGTGCCGGAAGCATCGGCAGTAAATGGTTGGACATTAGTCTTGTAACCACCAAAAATGTAATTGCCGTTACCATCGGTACTGTTTGCCAGATTAAGCAATTGAGACTTCAGACCACGCAATGATGTTGCAATCATCTGGCGAGAATTATCGTTTTTGGTACCGTCAGCACTGATAAGGGTCGTACTGCCAGTGGTCAATGCAGTCACTACATTAGTCAGCACGGACAATTCACTATTCATGCCATTTTTAGCAAAAGTTCTGGCCAGCGTATATTGCTCGTTCTGATTCTGCGCCTGATTAACCATAACCGCTTTGGATGCAGCAATCGGATCATCAGAAGGGGTAAGCACACGGGTGTTGCTGGCTAATTGCTGGCCCGTTTTACTGAAAGCGGATAAGCCATCTGTGACGCCTTGCATACCCTGCTGAAAAATAATACTGGTACTCAGTCGCATAACTTGTTCCTTACTGTTTTGCCGTCACAAAATTAGCCGCGAATCGCCAACAGGGCATCAAAGATGGTCGAAGCAGTCTGGATTACCTTGGCATTTGCCATGTAATACTGCTGAAAACGAACCAAATCGCCATACTCTTCGTCTAGGTTAACGCCGGACACGGACTGCTGTTCGGTAGTCAGTTGCTTCACCACATTCTTCTGGGATGTATCGGTAACCTTAGCCGTACTGGTTTTATTGCCGATATCCCCAACCAAACTGGCATACGCCTGGCTAACGCTAGATTTGTTTTCGACGACTTTAGTCGTTTGCAGATTCAACAACGCTTTAGCGTTGGTGTTATCACTGACACCGCCACCTGCGGATGTCAATGGAACGCCAGCCGCTGCAATCTTGGATGAGTCCGTCACTTTCACCGACATATCTACGATAACATCGCGAACGCCCTTGACCATAAATAGGTCTTTAGCTGCCGGCGTTCCTGTGATATCGAGTTTCATCCCATCAAAAATCAGGCTGGCCGGCGTCGACCCGCTGGCTGCAGTATACGTCGCAGAGGAAGACAGGTTAGCGCCATCCGACAAACGGGTGATAGACCAGTCACTAGCTGACGGACCAGCAAATTTGACGTTGTAATCACTCGCCTTGATGTAATTGCTATCATTTCGCGTCAGCGAAGCGGCAGATGTAGACCCTGTAGGTGCAGTCTGCGAAATTGACGATTGTCCTGGCGAGACTTTGAAGCTAAAAGTATCACCCGAAGCGGCCGAACCAGAGATATCGATAGTGAAACCATCAAAGGTCAAAGCGGAGCCGGAGAGGGTTGAACTTGCCGAGGTACCATCCGAGCGGGTAACGCTCCAGGATGTCCCGTTGTACTGCAACGAGTAAGTGTCGTTCAAATATGCAGAAGTCAATTCGGCAGCAGAAGTATTATTGGCGCTTTTCAATGTGACAGAAGAACCGACACCAAAGAAGTCTCCTCCCTGGGCATTGTTTAAGTCGAACCCGAGTTTATGCTGCTGATTGAAAGCATCAGCAAACGACAGCGCCATCTGACCTAACTGGTTACGAGCGCTATCCAGCGTACTGGTGCGGAAATTTAATAAACCGCCAAGAGAGCCGCCTGTGATTGCGCTCTCTTTCACTTCGCTTAAGCCAGCAATCGCATCATTATAAGAAACGGTTGTGCGGGTAGGATCAGTGCTGGATGGCGTAGCGGCAAGTGTATTGAAACTTTTTCCCTGTACCAGCGTCAGGCCGTTCTTCAGCGAGATGTTGTAAACGTCACCGTCCTGAACCGCAACATCGATACCGACCAACTTGTTCAAGTCATTGACCAGGTTATCGCGCTGATCCAGCAAGTCATTGGGCGAAGCACCATTATTAGCGCCTTTCAGACGGACGATTTGATCGTTGATATCGGCAATCTGCTTGGCGTAGGTGTTGATTTGCGAAACGGTGACGGAAATCTCACCGTTAATATTAGTATCCATATCACGCAGATACTGATCGGTAATCTTGAACTGGTTAACCAAAGCGCTAGCCTTGCCCAGTACGGTCTGGCGTACTGAAGAATCGCTAGAGTTACTGGTCAGGTTCTGTAAATTTTTGAAGAAATCCTGAATGTTGGTAGACAAGCTGGATGAGCTGCTCGACAACAGGTTATCGATCTTGGAAATCTGCTCGTAATAGGCAGTAGTAGAACTGCTGGTCGTCTGCGCCGAACGTAATTGCTTGGAAATAAAATCGTTGTAATCACGATTGATGCTGACAACGGTAACACCATTACCAATATAACCAGCGGAAACATTGGTACCGTTGTTCTGTGCCAACAATGCATTTTGACGGCTATACCCTGCAACAGCCTGATTACTGATATTGTTACTGACAGTGCTCAGCGCTGCTTGTGCAGCACTCAAACCACTCATTCCGGTATTAATCAAATTGGACATGCTGGGTTCCTTTACTCTTACTCATGCGCAGACAGGGCACAATTCTATTGCCGGGCACAAAAAGATATCGTCGTTATAAATTAACTTGTATGACTATCGGCAGGCGGGCTGAAAACTTGAGAAAAATTAGAAAATCCCGCTCAGATCATGTGTATAAGCCTGAACGGCTTTTTCACCTGAATTTTTCATCTGCTGAATCATACTGACCAGTTTCTTCGCATAAGCTGGGTCCGTCGCATATCCAGCTTGCTGTAATGCTACTGCCGCTTGTTCTGCTGTTGCTGCTGAGGATACGGCGGCATAACGGGGATTCTGCGTTAACAATTTAGCGTAATCGTTCAGCGCTTCCAGATAGGAGCCATATACCCGGAAAGCCGCAGTCACTTTTTTGGCCACGCCTTGCTCATACTCTGTCGTGGTAATTTCCGTTACCGGGCCATCCCAGCTACTGCCGGCTTTAATACCAAAAATATTATGGCTGCGCCGACCATCAGAGGTCGGGATCTCATGCTGTCCCCAACCCGATTCCAGGGCGGCTTGCGCCATTATCAGATGATGAGGAATACCACTTTGCTGGCTAACCAACATAGCCGGTGTGGACAAGCGGGAGATAAAGTCGGAGCTACTCATCGGCAACGGGGATGATTTTTCTGGTAGCTTAGGCATTGCCTTGCGCACCATCTGTTCCATTACCAATGAAGGCATCTCGCGAGCTAATTGGCTATCGGGCTTGAAAGGTGTTGTCGACGCAGGTTGTTCAGTTCCCGCAATCCCCTGCCCCATCATCTGTTTTTCAATCAAGGAAGCCAGACCGACTCCCTTGCCCGACGACATTTGCTGCGCAAGCTGCTGGTCATACATTGATGTAAGCATACGTGTTTGATCACTGCTGAAAATGCCATCCTTTGGCAGCGTATCACGCATACTTTTCATCATCATTTGTACGAAGACGCCTTCCAGCTGTTTAGCCACAGCACGAATCCCTTCCCGGCCCTGGGGATGATTCGACACATCGCGCTTCAGTGAGTTAAGCGACTGTGTTTCATAAGCCGGGTTGTTAAACGCCTTCATCTCGCTCATTAGATAATTTCCAGCTTCGCTCGCAAGCAACCAGCACTTTCCATCGCCTGAAGAATCGACATCAAATCCATCGGCGTGGCCCCAAGTGAGTTCAACGCTCTGACTACGCTGTTGAGGTTGGCGCTTGAATTTACACGCTGCAACGCGCCTCCTTCCTGGCGCATGGAAATTTCCGTTTGCGGCGTGACCACGGTTTGTCCACCCGCCAACGGTGTATTCGGTTGGCTAACCACGTTCTGCTGATTAATCGTAACGGACAGGTTACCTTGTGCAACAGCGCAGTTTTCCAACTGGACATTGCGGTTCATCACGACAGAACCTGTGCGCGAGTTAATGATGACTTTGGCATCCAAAGTGCCGACATTGACTTCAATATTCTGCATATCCGCCAGAAACCGGACCTGAGAACTATTACCCGCCGGCACAACAACCCGGATGGTCCGGGAATCCAGCGGCGCGGCAGAACCACCGCGACCGAAACGGTTAATCGCATCGCTAATGCTTTGCGCCATCGTGAAATCGTCTTGATTCAACTGCAGCATAATCGTATTGCCGGTCCCAAAAGTATTCGGCAGCTCACGTTCAACAATCGCACCGCCGCTAATACGACCACCCGATACTTGGTTGACCTGCACGCTGCTACCGCCGGCAGAGGCACCAGCCCCGCCAATCAGGACGTTTCCCTGTGCGATAGCATAGATCTGATTATCCACGCCTTTCAGCGGCGTCATCAACAAGGTACCGCCCCTCAGGCTTTTAGCGTTCCCCATAGAGGACACGACCACATCTACCGCCTGTCCGGAACGGGCAAATGGCGGCAATTTAGCCGTCACCATAACCGCGGCTACGTTTTTCAACTGCATATTGGTGCCGGCAGGAACGGTAATCCCCAATTGGGACAGCATGTTATTCAAACTTTGAGTGGTGAACGGGGTCTGCGTGGTCTGGTCGCCCGTACCATCCAGTCCTACAACCAGACCATAGCCAATAAGCGCGTTATCACGCACGCCCTGAATAGTCACCAGATCGCGGATACGCTCGGCTGATGCCGGCGGAACCGCCATAACCAGCAGAGCAAGAAAAACGATAAAAACTGAAGTGATCCGCATTATGTGCCTCATCAATTTAGAACGGCGAAACATTAAGGAAGAAGCGCTGTAGCCAACCCATGGTCTGTGCCTCGTTAATGTAGCCATTACCCACATATTCCATACGCGCGTCCGCCACTTGCGTTGACGGCACGGTATTGCTGCCGCTGATAGTTCTTGGGTTTACCACCCCAGAGAAGCGAATAAACTCAGTTCCCTGATTCACTGCAATTTGTTTTTCACCCACAACGTGCAAATTACCGTTTGTCAGCACTTGGTCCACCGTAACCGTAATTGTACCGGTGAACGTGTTATTCGCATTGGCACCACCATTTCCGGTAAAATCGCCTTTTCCGGTAGCGTCAAATGCAGCACGGTTGTTACCTAATGGGCCTTCCAACAAGCGCGGCGTTGTGGTCATCCCAAAGGAAGCTGAAGCGTCACGACTGGCATTGGCCGACGAACTTTTGCTGGCACTGACGTTTTCCTGCAGCACGATAGTCAGCGTATCCCCTACGTTCCTTGGACGACGATCCTCAAACATCGGCTGATATCCGTAGTTCATCGCTTGCCCGGTCTGGAAAATGGAACCGTTGGGAATGGCCTGTAAAGGCGAAGCAGGCTGGGCTGTCGTTGGTCCCGTCACCACCTTGTCATGAGGTACATAGGCGCAACCGGACAGTGTTAACATCATCACGTATGCCAGCAACCGGAGCCGACATGGCTGCAATGCTGCAACCGACTTCGTATTCATCATCACTACGGATATCGCCTTACTTTCAGTAACCTATCTACACATTGAATCAAGGTGGCGATTTCACCTATTTGCATAAAAACCGCAAATCAGTAAAACGCCACCCTCGCTTAACAAGCGCGCCCAGAAGAGATTACAACTGGGTCAGTTTTTGCAGCATCTGGTCCGTAGACGAGATAGCCTTACTGTTGATTTCATACGCACGCTGAGTCTGAATCATCGAGACCAGCTCTTCAGCAACGTTCACATTCGACGTTTCAACGAATTTCTGATAAATCAGCCCGGCGCCATTCAGACCTGGCGTACTTTGGGTCGGCGCACCAGAACTGGCCGTCTCCGCGTACAGGTTTTCCCCGAGATTCTCAAGCCCAGCCTCGTTGATAAACATCGCCAGGTTAAGCTGACCGATCTGAACCGGCGCTGCCTGACCTTGCTGAGTAACGGTTACTACCCCGTCACGTCCTACCGTCAGATTACTGGAGTTCGCGGGGATAGTGATAACCGGCTGTACCTGAAAACCGCTTGATGTTACCAACTGACCGTTGGAATCCTGCTGGAAAGAACCATCGCGGGTATAAGCGGTCGTACCATCAGGCATCAATACCTGGAAGAAACCAGCACCTTTTATCGCCAAATCCTTGACGTTACCGGTTTCGGAAAAAGAGCCTTGCGTATGAATGCGCTCGGTTGCCACCGGGCGTACCCCTGTGCCTAATTGCAAACCTGACGGTAACGTCGTCTGTTCTGATGATTGTGCTCCCGGCTGACGCACGGTTTGATACATCAGATCTTCAAATACAGCACGCTGACGTTTAAAACCATTGGTACTGACGTTTGCCAGGTTGTTGGATATCACATCCATATTGGTTTGCTGGGCATTCAAACCGGTTTTGGCAATCCATAAAGAACGGATCATCGAGTCACTCCTGTGCGCAAAGGCACTTAATTCATTGCAAGTATCTGATTAGCGCGCTGCGTGTTGTCATCAACGTTGCTAATCACTTTCATCTGCATCTCAAAACGGCGCGAGTTGGAAATCATCTCCACCATCGACTCAACCGTATTGACGTTACTGCCTTCCAACACACCCGGCATTACCCTGACCGTGGCATCATTCTGCAATACCGCACCACGTTGCTGCTGCACCGCAGGGGAAACCCGGAAAAAACCGTCGTCACCACGAGTTACTTCGTTCGCCGTAGCCTTGACCAGTTTTAAACGCCCTATTTGGGTCACAGTATTTGCTGCATCACTGGGATTTAACGCATTAATAGTACCATCAGGACCGATGGTGAGCTGCGTCTGAGGCGGAACCTCTATCGGGCCACCATCGCCCATCACCAGACGCCCCTGAACGGTCAATTGCCCGTTGGAATTGATTTCCATATTACCGTTACGGGTATAAGCCTCACTACCATCCGCTGCTCGAACAGCCAGCCAGCCATCCTGAGAAAACGCAACATCCATCGAGCGACCGGTGTAATCCATTGAACCAGGGGTGGTATCCACCCCCGGCGTCGACGAAATAACCAGCGTGCGCGTCTCATTAGTGACGCCCTGGATTGGCACAGCACGCATCGCAGCCAGTTGCGCACGGAAGCCCGGCGTAGAGGCGTTAGCCATGTTATGCGACGTAACGGCCTGTTGTTCCAGCGTCTGACTTGCCGCGCCCATCGCTGTATAGATAGCGTGATCCATGCAATATCCTCGTTATGATAATTAACGCAGGTTAACCAAGGTATTAAGGATCTGATCCTGTGTTTTGATGGTCTGAGCGTTCGACTGATAGTTACGCTGAGCAACGATCATGTTAACCAGTTCCTTACTCATATCGACGTTGGAACTTTCCGTTGCCTTGCCCACCAAACTCCCGAGGTTACCGGTACCGGCCGATCCCACCACCGCCTGACCAGAGTTGTTGGTTGCGGCCCACACATTATCGCCTTGCGGAGAAAGCCCTTCCGGGTTTGCAAAGTTAGCCAACACAATCTGCCCCAGAAGCTGGGTTCTATTGTTGGAATAGGAACCAACAACACTGCCATCATCGCTGATGCTATAACCCGTCAGTTCGCCCGGCTGATAACCATCCTGCGTTGGTGTCTTGGTACTGTTCGAACCGCTGTTCTGCTGCACCGTGCCGGTAAAGGCAAGATTAAAAGCGCTGGCAGCAGAACCGTTCAGAGACGCCATATTGATCGTTGCCGGCGTGGTGGTCGTCAATGCACCGCTAGTATTGAAAGCCAATGTAGTCGGCCCCTGGAAACCTGCACCGGTAATGCTGGTGTCCTGAGCATAAACATCCCAGCTGTTAGCTGCGGTTTTTACAAAATACAGTGCGAAGTTATGCGCATTACCCAAACTATCGTAAGTCGTGATAGAACCTTTATAGTTTGAGGTATTAGACGGATCGGTAGCGTTCCAGGTATTTGTGCTGTCCGATGAGTTCAGGCTGGCAATGATAGATGCCGTCGTCGTAGCCTGGGCTGACATAGTGGTTTCCGGAATGCTCAAACCCACCGGATCCGCGCCCTGTTGAATCGCTGGTGGCGTCCCAGTAGCTGGGAAGCCAGTCAGTTGCAAGCCCTGCGCATTAACGATATTACGGCTGCTATCCAGAGTGAATTGACCGTTACGGCTATACACAATACTACCATTGGTATCAAGCAGGCGGTAAAAACCGCTGCCGTTGATGGCGACATCCAATGCACGAGATGTACTGTTAATTGAACCGTTAGTGAAATCCTGCAATACGGATGCAACCCGGGTCCCCATGCCTACGTTGGAGCCGGCATACATATCAGCAAAAGAGATATTGCTGGCCTTGAAACCAACGGTAGCGGAGTTGGCAATGTTGTTACCAATCACGTCCAGATTGTTAGAGGCAGCGTTTAACCCACTGACCGCCTGAGAAAAGCTCATAGTGCTCTCCTGAATATTGATGAACTGTTATTCACTAAAAAGTGACGCGCGTTATATCCGTAACTGCTACAAAATCTGGCGTACGTTATCCAGCGTGGACTGCCCACTCAGTCCCAGATCCAGCAATGCTCCGCTGCTGTTGGTGACCACACCGTTTACATACGCATAGTTCAGAGCCTGAACCACCTGCTGAGTGCCGTTCGAGGTAGCGGAAACTGAAATTGTATAGGAGCCATCCGGCGCAGTCGTACCATCGGTCGCTTTCCCATCCCAGGAGAATGCATGTACCCCTGCTTTAAGCGAACCCAGATCCATTGTGTTAACAACTTTGCCGGAACTGTCGGTAATATTGACGGTGACATTCTCAGCAGAATTCTCCAGTTCAACGCCGAACGGTGTCGTCGTTCCTTTACCCACCAGCACGGTTGAACCGGGCACCAGCACACCATGACCGATTAATGAGGCCGCCTGAACGGACTGATTACTGTTGATTTGAGTAGAGATAGAACCGAGAGTCGTATTCAGCTTCTCAATACCGCTCACCGTATTTAGCTGCGCCAACTGCGAAACCAGTTGGTTGTTATCCATAGGATTGGTCGGATCCTGATTTTTCAACTGAGCAACCAGCAGCGTCAGAAAGCTATTCTGTAGATCAGCACTGCTATTACCGCTGATAGATGAGGATGCCGATGTAGACGATGTGCCTTGGACGTTACTGACAGAAGAAGTGGTAGCCATGAATCCTCCAGATTACTGACCGATAGTTAACGTCTTCAGCATCATCGATTTTGTGGTATTCAATACTTCCACGTTCGCCTGATAGCTTCTGGACGCCGAAATGGTGTTGACCATCTCATTGACAGGATCCACATTTGGCATGCGGACATAGCCTTTGGCATCGGCCAGAGGGTTACCCGGCTGATAGACCAGTTTTTCGGGAGAAGGATCTTCGACGACCTTCGCAACTTTCACTCCCCCCGTCGCCTGCCCTGGAGCGGCATCGACCTCAAAAACTACCTGTTTAGCGCGATAGGGCTGACCATCTGGACCAGTGACGCTATCTGCGTTAGCCAAATTACTGGCGCTGACGTTAAGGCGCTGAGACTGAGCTGAAAGCGCCGAACCGGAAATATCGAAAATATTAAGTAACGACATGAGACATCAACCTTATATCCGCCGCCAATCCTGTTATGATGATCCAGACTGAAGTACCGACATCATCCCTTTTATCTGCCCGCTGATGAGCGTAAGGCTACCCTGATACTTGAGGCTATTATCCGCAAAGTTGGTGCGTTCGCGATCCATGTCGACAGTATTGCCATCAAGAGCGGGTTGAGTAGGGACGCGGTAGAGCAGATCGAGCGCTGGCGGCTGTGCCGTCTGTGCCGGAATATGGCGTGAAGAGGTCAAACTCAACGAGACAGATTGACCGCTGACGCGCCCTTTCTCCATGACCTTGTTCAGTTCGCTGGCAAAATCAATATCACGCGCTTGATACCCTGGAGTATCCGCGTTGGCGATATTTGCAGCCAGAATCTCCTGACGCTGAGCACGGAGATTCAACGCCTCTTGCTGAAACCGTAGCGCAGCATCTAATTTGTCGAGCATGCTCCCTCCGCAATTTAAACTTTAGTCTGCGTAGGATAATTCTCATCCTGCTAAAATCATCGAAAGAATAGGCATAGAATGAAGCGCTATTTATTGCCTTAACTGTAAGCAAGTGCCGCTACACTGGTAGCGTAAAATTAATTGAGTTTAAGAGAGCACAGGACGGATGCCAGATATCAGAAAATACATACAGTTATCGGTTTTATGCATGCTGTTTGCACCGGTACTGGTGAATGCTGCCGATCTCGCATCACAATTATCCCGTTTCTTTGCGAATAATTTCAAAGGCTCATCGAATACAGTCAACGTCGTAGTAAAAACGCCTGAAGCCCAATGGCCTGGTTGCGATAACCCGCTGATTTCACTACCGGGAAATGCAAGGATGTGGGGCAATCTTTCGGTTTCCGTTAGTTGCAATCAGGATCGGCGTTTTATTCAAGTTGAGGTGCAGGTCACAGGAAGTTATGTCGTTGCGGCAGCGCCGCTGAGCCGGGGATCAGAACTGGCAGCCGGGGACATTCGCACCGTACGCGGTAGAATAGACCAACTTCCTCCTAGAGCGCTTTTCACACTGGAAGAAGCGCAGGGCGCCATAGCTTTGCGGGATATCGCACCGGGACAGGCGATTACACAGGTTATGATAAGAAAACCCTGGGTTATTCGTGCCGGCCAAAATGTACAGATTCTCGCGCAGGGAGACGGGTTTAGCGTTCGTAGCGAAGGTAAGGCCATGAATAATGCGGCCTCAGGACAGCCGGCGAGAGCTCGCACGGCTTCTGGACAGGTTGTATCCGGTATTGCCAGCGGTGATGGGATTATTCTGATCTCACAATAATTTGCTAAAGTAACGCTCATTGCTGCCGATATGATATACATCGCCGCTGATGATAATATTGGTCAAACAAGTACCAGCTGAGAGAACAAACGGCTATCTCATTAATTATCATCGTTATATACCCTTATGACATGAGCACACTACCATGAGCATTGATCGGACCCAGTCAGTCAAACCGGTAAGCCAGGTTCAACCCCGGGATACCGGCGACGTAGCAAAATTAAAGCGCAAAGAAGAAACCGGCCAGCAGAGCTCTGTAACGGGTACTCAGGTTAAGCTGAGCGACGCGCAGTCCAAGCTGATGCAGCCATCTTCGCAAGATATTGATATGCAGCGTGTAGAGACGCTGAAACAGGCTATTCGTGACGGTTCATTAAAAATGAACGTCGGTAAAATTGCTGATGCATTAATCAAAAATGCTCAGGACTTAATTGCAGACGAGTAACACAATGGAAAGACTTGTAAAGCTGCTGGAACAACTTTTGCTCAACATGCGTGAGCTTGAAGCTGTATTGTCGGATGAGCAATCATTGCTCTGTGCCGGTCATGTTGATGGGCCAGCGCTACAAGCTATTACCGATAAAAAGAGCTCTCTGCTCGCCACTATCCAACATTTGGATAAGATTCGGCTTCAGGGCGAGTCAGCGTTACGAGTACAGGCACCTTATGCTGTTCATCCTGCTGCTGCTCAAATCTGGCAACAGGTTACAAAATTAAGCGAAGCGCTACGTGATAAAAATCAACATAACGGCCTGTTACTTGGTTATCACCTCGAGCATAACGAAAAAGCACTCGCGGTACTGAAGCCTCGCCATGCGCAATCACTGTACGGGCCTGATGGCCAGTCACGGAGCAACTCGATTTCCGCTCGCCGAATCAGCATCTGACTCTTCTTTTGACTCACTCAAGCTTGATGTCATCAAGACTCACATGGGTTGTTTCTATTTAACTACTTATAGTTTACAGCAATTTCGTTAGATACGACCTCTACCGAGGTAGCCATCCGCCCAGAGCCGGGTACGTAAAATACCATTCTAAACTCACTGTTAGCAGGGACGCCTTGCAATCCATAGGTTTGCCCGCTGGCACCGTCCAGATTGACACAGCGGTTAGCTGCACAGAGTTTGACGGCTAAATCAACCGGTGCTGGCGATTTCAGTTGATATCGCCAGTAGATGACGGTAACGGATTGAGCCGTCGTGATGCCGAATCCAGAAGGGGGAAGCAGAGCGGGAGAAGATGCCAGCATCCCTTTGTACTCAAATGATGGCCCAGAGAGATTGGCATTCCATCCCCCTTGTTGGGCATAGAGCCTGGGCGACAGCATTGCTACTGCCGCCCCACAAAGCACGACCATCATCATTTTATTCATCGAGGCAGTTCACCACCAATCATCGACGTCATTCTGATTTGACGGCTGTCGCTAATCTCAAGGTTAGACAATACGGCAATTTGAGGAAGGCTACGACGCAGGAAACGTGACAACAACCCGCGCAATGCATGGTTAACCAGCAACACTGGCGGCGCACCCAATGCTTCCTGATGTTGCAATGCCTGCCGAGCCTGATCCAACAATCTGTCGCTTAATCCCGGCTCCAAACCACCACCACCCTGAAGTGCTTGCAACAGTAGGCGCTCCAGCGCACCATCAAGTCCGATCACCTGAAGCTCAGTATCCCCTGGGAACCATTGCTGGGTAATAGCACGGCCCAGAGCAATACGCACGGCTGTCGTCAATTCATTTGGGTCCGTCTGTACTGCCGCATGTTCGGCCAATGTCTCGATAACTGTACGCATATCCCGAATCGAAACTTGTTCGCTTAACAAATTCTGCAGAACCTTGTGTAACGTTGTTAACGTCACCACACCCGGAATGAAATCCTCGGTCAGCTTCGGCATTTCCTGAGATACGCGATCCATCAGTTGCTGTGCTTCCTGCCGCCCAAATAACTCACTGGCATGCAAGCTGAGCAAATGATTCAGATGGGTCGCCACAACTGTACTGGCCTCGACTACAGTATATCCTTGCGTTTGCGCCTGTTCTTTAAGCGCACTTTCTATCCAGATTGCTGGTAGACCAAAAGCGGGATCTTTAGTTAAATCACCTGGCAGAGTACCTACCGCGTTCCCCGGATTAATCGCCATCCAGCGTCCTGGATGAGCCTCACCGTTACCAATCTCAACACCTTTCATCAAAATACGATAACTGGCCGGCTGTAAATCCAGGTTATCCCGAATATGGACGACAGGCGGCAGGAACCCCATTTCCTGGGCAAATTTCTTTCGAATACTACGAATACGCCCGAGCAACTCGCCATTTTGCTGAAAATCAACCATAGGAATCAGGCGATACCCTACTTCCATCCCAAGCGGATCTTCCAGTTGCACATCAGACCAACTGGCCTCGATCACCTGTGGCGCTGTCGGGGTAGCGGTTGCAGCCTCAGTCGCAGCGAATGCAGCTTTGTTTTCCTCTCCTTTCCTCGTCCACCACGCCAACCCTAACAGGGCAGCAGTAAAAAGGAGGAAAACAAAGTTAGGCATACCAGGCACCAGGCCGATAAGCCCCAAGACTCCCGCACTTAAAATCATGACTCGCGGATTATTAAACAGCTGGGTGACCATCTGCTGACCAACGTCTTGATCCGTGCTGACTCGGGTCACAATCACACCAGCAGCAGTCGAAATCACCAACGCCGGAATTTGCGCCACCAGACCATCACCGATGGTCAACAGCGTATAGTTTTCGACGGCCTGCCCTAACACCATGTCATGCTGAACCACACCGACCAGCAAGCCACCGATGATATTAATGGCCATGATCATCAGGCCGGCGATAGCATCACCACGAACAAACTTACTCGCACCATCCATCGACCCATAGAAATCCGCTTCCTGAGTCACTTCCGAACGCCGTTTCTTGGCTTCATCCTCACCAATTAACCCGGCGTTCAGGTCGGCATCAATTGCCATTTGTTTGCCTGGCATACCATCCAGTGTAAAGCGTGCTCCAACCTCAGCAATACGACCGGCCCCCTTCGTGATAACCATGAAGTTGATCAGTACCAGGATAATGAATACGACGATACCGATGGCAAAGTTACCGCCCACCAGGAAGTGCCCGAACGCTTCAACCACTCGCCCGGCAGCGCCTGCGCCAGTATGCCCTTCCATCAGAATGATACGTGTCGATGCTACGTTGAGTGACAAACGCAACAGCGTAGAAAACAACAGAATGGTAGGAAATGCGGCAAAATCGAGTGTGCGCTGGGTAAACATGGCGACCAGCAGTACCATAATCGACAACGCAATATTAAATGTGAACAGCAAGTCCAGAATAAACGGCGGCAGAGGCAGAACCATCATCGACAAGATGAGTAATATAAGAACAGGTCCCGCCAGAATCTGCCATTGTGAACCTTTCATATTGCCGGGTAGGCGAAGCAAAGAGGCTAGGTTAGCCATCGGTTGTTTTCTCTTTAGCAAAATCCAGTGCATCCGGCACAGGTAAGTTTTTAGGTTTACGCGGAATCAATCCGCCTTCACGTTTCCAGCGTTTGAGCTGATAGACCCACGAAAGCACTTCAGCAACAGCAGCATATAATCCGGCAGGAATCTGCTGCCCAATTTCAGTATGGCGATACAACGCTCGAGCCAGAGGCGGCGCCTCCAAAATTGGGACACGGTTCTCTGCACCCAATTCACGAATACGCTGAGCAATCCTATCTGCACCTTTAGCCAATACCTTGGGTGCATTCATTTTCTTTTCATCATACTTCAACGCAACGGCATAATGAGTCGGGTTGGTGACGATAACGTCGGCTTTCGGCACGTCAGCCATCATTCGGCGTTGGGCAATTGCCCGCTGTTGCTGCCGTATACGACCTTTAATGTGAGGATCGCCTTCGTGCTCTTTGTATTCGTCACGGATTTCCTGTTTGCTCATGCGTAGCCGTTTAATATGGCTCCATATTTGCCATGCCACGTCGAAAGCGACCATGGGGAAAAGCCCCATGATTACCCAAAAACAACACAGAAAAGCAATATTTAACGCATCCTTTATCGCGATCCCCATGGGCTCAGAGACAAGATGCAGCATGCTATTCCAGTTATGCAAAAGAAACCAATACGTAATACAACCAACGATGACGGCCTTTAGGATCGCTTTAAATAATTCGGCCAGTACATGGGTCGAAAACATGCGCTTCAGGCCAGATAACGGATTCAACTTGCCAAAATCGAAGCTAATCGCTTTAGTGCTAAAAATCAGACCGCCCAGCAGTACCGGCGCGGCCAGAGCAACCAGCACCAATCCGAATAAGATAGGCACAATCGCCAGCATTGCTTGCTTAAGCAATGCACCGACATGAGAAATGATCAATCGCTCATCACTGATGAGGTTATGGTCAAAGATCAGTCCTTTGGCCATCATATCAGTCAGTTTTCCAGCCATGCTGGAACCGTAACCCCATAAAATAGCCAGACCGGCAATCAGCATGAATACCGATGTCAACTCCCTCGATCGGGGTATCTGACCTTCTTCTCGGGCTTTTTCTGTTCGTTGGGGGGTGGGAGCTTCTGTTTTCTCCAGATCGCTATCATCTGCCACTAGAGCCGCTCCTGTTAATGCTCGCTGACATAAAGTTATACAACGCTAGCATGACAAAATCCGGCAAAGCACTATGGGGAGAACAGAGAAGAAAATAAGCGGCTATTTATTTTATTGGATAAGACAAGAGACAGGAATTTACGATCGGGACATGCCCGATCGTAAACATCCACATACTTTACGCCACAATGCCCACTCATACCGAGGATGTAATGGGTGTCGAGGTGAAATCAAAAACCCAGGCTATCCAACAGATCATCAACTTGATCCTGGTTGGAAACAATACCTGCAGCGGTTTTATCAACCTGAGGCCCGTTGAGCAGACCTTCATTCGCACGACGCGTTTCCGATGGTTTCTCTGGAATATTTTCCAACAAGACCATCAGCAACTGTTTCTCGATTTCCTGAACAACATCCATCATGCGTTTGATTACTTGCCCGGTTAAATCCTGGAAGTCCTGAGCCATCATGATTTCCAGTAACTGAGCATTAGTAAACGCGGTATGATCCGGGACTGACTCAAGATAGCTACGTGTATCAGTAACTAGCTCGCGGGCCTCCGAAAGTTCTATCGGATTCTCAAACCACTGATCCCAACGGGTTTTCAGTGCTTTGGACTCTTCTTCCAGTTGGTTCTGACGAGGTTGGGCAGCTTCAACACAACTCAATGCACGCTCTGCCGCCTGTGCAGTCATCTGAACAACATAATCAAGACGATCACGAGCATCAGGAATCGCTTCGGCTGCTTCAGTGATCGCCTGATCTAAACCAAGCTCTTTCAGGCTGTCACGCAGCATGCGTGTCAATTGCCCGATACGAGAAATAATCTCTGTGGCAGACGCATGATCGTTAATGGGCATCGGATGTGGATTCATGGCATCTCCTTACATACCAAGCTTTTCGAAAATCTTACTCAGCTTTTCTTCAAGCGTAGCGGCAGTAAACGGTTTAACAACATAACCACTGGCACCAGCCTGTGCTGCAGCAATAATATTCTCTTTCTTTGCTTCAGCGGTTACCATCAGTACTGGGAGCTTGGAAAGCGAGCCGTCGGCGCGGATAGCCTGTAACAGTTCCAGTCCGTCCATATTCGGCATGTTCCAGTCAGAAATGACGAAATCGAAACCGCCGGAACGAAGCTTGTTCAGGGCATCTGCACCATCTTCCGCTTCTTCCACATTGTTGAAGCCCAGCTCTTTTAGTAGATTTCGAACAATACGGCGCATTGTCGAAAAGTCATCCACTACTAAAAATCTGAGTTCTTTATCAGCCATACCTACTCCTAATATTATTGCTCACCCCGGAGCTGCTATATACGTAATGCCTGTCCGGCAGAAACTTGTGCCAGCATCCGCTGACTCACCTGGTGCAAATCCACCACCTCATCGACACCACCGAGTGCTATAGCCTCTCGAGGCATACCGAATACAACACAGCTGGCTTCATTTTGCGCGATCGTATACGCTCCCGCTTTATGAAGCTCCAGCATTCCCGCTGCACCATCATTCCCCATGCCAGTTAGGATTACTCCTACTGCATTTCGTCCGGCGTACTGTGCAACAGAGTGGAACAGTACGTCAACAGAAGGACGATGCCGATTTACCGGCGGACCATCATGTAATTTAACCTGATAGTTCGCACCACTACGCGCAAGTTCAAGATGACGGGCACCCGGTGCAATATAGGCATGACCAGGCAGAACACGCTCGCCATCTTCGGCTTCTTTCACTGTAATTTGACACAGTTTATTCAAACGCTCAGCAAAAGACTTAGTGAATCCCGGTGGCATATGCTGAGTAATCAGCAATGCCGGACTTGTCGGCGGCAATGGCTGCAAGACATGTCTGATCGCCTCGGTTCCGCCTGTCGACGCACCAATCGCGATCAGCTTTTCACTACTCAGCAACGGCATACTGGGAATCAGCACTGTAGGTGCCGGTCCTGAACTGCGCTGAGGCAAACGCGCCTTGGCAGCCATGCGGATTTTTTCCGCAATCAGCTCACTGTATGCCAACATACCTTCACGAATACCCAACTGAGGCTTAGTAACAAAATCGATCGCCCCAAGCTCAAGCGCCCGTAAAGTGATTTCCGAACCTTTCCCCGTCAATGAAGACACCATCACCACAGGCATTGGGCGAAGGCGCATCAACTTTTCAAGAAAATCAAGGCCATCCATACGAGGCATTTCGACATCAAGCGTCAACACCTGCGGGTTGAACTTCTTGATTAAATCACGTGCCACCAATGGATCCGGTGCCGTTGCAACCACTTCCATATCGGGATGACTATTAATGATTTCGGTCATGATCTGCCGCATTAACGCAGAATCATCAACACATAATACTTTTATTTTACTCATTATCTTTCCTTAGCCAGCCCATAAACAGTCTGCCCGCGCAGGTAGAATTCCCGACTGATCTGACTGAAGTTCTCTGAATGTCCGGCAAACAATAATCCGCCTGGTTTAAGCAGCGGAACAAAACGGCGTAAAATGCGCTCCTGGGTTTCTTTATCAAAGTAAATCATTACATTACGACAAAAAATCGCATCAAACGGTGCAGGTAAGGACCATTCCGGCGCCAACAAATTCACTTGTTGAAAATGAATCATACTTGCCAGATCCGGGCGTACCCGCACCAAACCACTGTGTGGTCCGGTTCCGCGTAAAAAGAAACGCTGCATCTGTTGTGGAGAAAGCGAACGCAGATCTTCCTGCCGGTAAATACCCGCAGATGCTTTCTCTAAAACCTGTGTATCAATATCACTGGCTACAATTTGGCAATTACTGGCACGATCCCCATAAACTTCCGCGAGGGTCATAGCCAGAGAATAAGGCTCCTCCCCAGTGGAAGCGGCGGTACACCAAATACTGTACCCACCCGGCCGCTTACGGGCATGGTCGGCGAGGATAGGGAAATGGTGCGCCTCGCGAAAAAATGCCGTTAGATTCGTCGTTAACGCATTAATAAATGCCTGCCATTCAGCACTGTTCGGATCTGACTCCAACAACGCAAGGTACTGACCAAAATCGTTGATTCCGAGCAAACGCAACCGTCTGACCAAACGGTTGTAGACCATTTCACGCTTATGATCGGCCAGTACGATGCCGGCACGTTGATAGATGAGCTGACTGATTCGCCGGAAATGCACATCAGACAGCGGTAACCGTTCAACCATCTGACTCAAAATAGATGTAGAACCTGAACGATTTGGCGATGGTGTATTCTTCATATCTGACCGCCCGAAAATGGATAGATGATTTTATTGTTTTTCAATCAGACTTCCCATTATGACTATTACAGGTCTCATGCCTTTATCTCCGGCTCTATCACATGAACCGGTACCCCCACAACATACCACTGGGAAACATGCCCTTATCAGCCGTTCTCCAACGGATCAATGGCGGTAATCACGCGATGGTTTAAATTGGTGCATTCAGCATCGTTCACAATGAGGATTGTTCACAAAAAAATAATCCACTCCTCATCACCACATCCCCTTGAGCATTACCATCGTTACCAGCAAAACCGGTTGATTGTGACAATCATCCTCAGAGGATCGTGAAAAGACGCCTATGCAATTGGCATTAGTTATATAAATCGGCCGCATTAAACCTTTCTTTAACTGAAGAGGCGCTATAACGGTAACAAAAATTAAAACTGCAACCTTTGTCTCAAAACAGCCACATCCTTGATACCTCTCCGATACTATTAATGCACATAATCAATTAAATATATCTTAAGTAAACAACATTAAATATAGATCTTCTCTGCTGTTTTTTCCGTTATGTGACAGGATTTTTATTAGAAACACGAATGCAAGACGAAAAATCCACCAGGCGAAAATTTATACTCAACATTGTTGCTCAGGATAAATTTTCATTGTTATTTAATATCAATCGGATGGGTCGATGATCTGACCCATCCGATTCAGCGATTAAAAGGTTTCCCAGTTATCCGTGGTTTTGCTGGTTCTGGCCTTTTTCTCTTTATCGATAGCAACCGAAGTTGCAAGCAACGCTGGCTTTGCTGTACGTACCGGCGCAGCGACAGGACGCGAGATCATTGCGCTCTCTGATAAACGAAATACGGCTACTGCCTGATTCAATACACGGACTTGTTCTTCAAGCGCATTCGCTGCAGACGCTGATTCTTCAACCAGCGCAGAGTTTTGCTGAGTAACGCGATCCATCTCGGTGACGGCCTGACCGACCTGATCGATGCCTCGACTTTGCTCCTCGGATGCTGAGGCGATTTCTCCCATGATGTCGGTAACACGTGTCACAGCACCCACGATTTCACCCATAGTTTCACCGGCACTCTCAACCAGCACCGAACCCTCTTGAACTCGATTTACAGAATCCTCAATCAAGGATTTGATTTCTTTCGCCGCCTGCGCACTACGCTGAGCCAGATTACGCACCTCTCCCGCGACAACAGCAAAACCTCGTCCCTGCTCACCTGCCCTGGCGGCTTCAACGGCAGCATTTAGCGCCAGAATATTTGTCTGGAACGCAATACCGTCAATCACACTGGTGATATCCGCAATTTTCTGCGAACTTCCGGCAATGTTATGCATGGTTTTCACCACGTTATCGACTACTTTGCCGCCTTTTTGTGCAGTTTCGGAAGCGCTCAGCGCCAGCTGGCTAGCCTGCCGGGCATTTTCGGCGTTCTGCTTCACTGTCGATGTCAGTTGTTCCATGCTGGCCGCAGTTTCTTCAAGCGCCGCAGCCTGCTGCTCAGTTCGTGATGACAAGTCACTATTGCCTGCGCTGATTTCCGACGCTCCGGTATAAATGGCCTCAGAACTCTGTCTCACCGCACTGACCGTCGTAACAAATTCGGTCTGCATATGCCGCAAGCTATCGGCCAGAATCCCCATTTCGTTGGTGCCATGAAAATCAATTCGCGTCGACAAATCCCCTTTTGCCATATGACGAATATGTTCAATAAGATTATGCAATGGCTGAACCAGGGAACGATTAATACCCAACCAAACGACCAGCGCCATAACCACAACCAATATAGCTACCGATATCAGCAACCATAACGCCGTCGAATAAGCTGAATTATTCTCTTCCACAGCATTGGCATAAACTTTGTCGTAGGAGTCTTTGTAAGAATAATAGGCCTTCTCAAATCTGTCCTGGAAACCTTGGGTTGGCTGATCAAAAAACTCTTTCAATTTACCGGTAGAGATAAAAACAATCAGCTCACTTAACGCACTGTTCAACGCTGTATAATTATCTTTTACCACTTGAGCGATGGCTGGATCTTGCTGATCGGTATATGGGATTTTTTCATAGTTGGCAAAATGGGTATTAGCAATAACCAGTTGCTTTTTCGCCAGCTCAATCAGGTCCTTAGCAGATACGCCCCCAGTGACGCCACCGGATGCGTCCAACGCATAACGTGTTCCCGCACGGTTCAACGTGTTACGCGTTTGCAATAAATAAGACCAGGTCGATTCCAGTTCCGATTTTTGCTGATTAATAATTCTTGTCGTCGTGAAGATATCTCTATCTGACTTTAGTGCATTAAAAAATAGCCCGCCGGAAATAACTTGAAGAGCAATGAATAGCCCAAGAATAATAACGAGTCCAGTAACAACTTTTACACGATTCAGCATATTAAGCCTTAATTACAACGATCACCGATGCTTTAGCATCTCTATAACTTAAACTTATTAAATTCCAGAGAATAAGGGTACGAAATGATATGGGCCACCGAAGTGGCCCAATAGGGTTGTGTTATCAAACCTTCATGACGCTATCAACTAGCGCCATTTCTTCGCTGCTGAGTAGCTTCTCAATATCAACCAGAATCAACATGCGCTCACCGAGAGAACCCAGTCCTGTAAGATATTCAGTTGACAGGGTAACCGCAAACTCCGGTGCAGGACGAATTTGATCGGCAGTCAAAGACAACACATCAGACACGCCGTCTACCACAATGCCGACCACACGCTGACCAAGATTCAATACGATAACAACCGTATTATCATCATAGTCGACTTCCTGCTGCATAAATTTAATGCGCAGATCGACGATCGGTACAATAACACCACGCAGATTGGTGACACCTTTAATAAACCCAGGGGTATTGGCAATACGGGTAACCTGATCGTAACCACGAATTTCCTGAACCTTCAAAATATCCACGCCGTACTCTTCATCACCCAGCGTGAAAATCAAAAACTCCTGACCTACTGTCTCGCCTGCTAGTTTTGTGACATTTGCAAGTCCAGTCATGTTTCTCACCTTTAATCTATAGCTGTAATTTGCTGTTAAGCTGCGGTCTCAACCACACGCTTTTCCCGATAAAGCGCCTGCAGCGCAGAAACATCCACAATCAGCGCTACGCTACCATCACCCAAAATAGTTGCGGCTGAAACGCCTGGCACCTTGCGGTAGTTGCTTTCCAGGTTTTTCACAACGACCTGATGCTGACCAATCAGCTGGTCAACCAGCAAAGCATAGCGACGGCCAGCACTCTGCAGAATAACGACGATACCTTGAGTGGCATCCGTTTTTGCTCCGGCGACATCGAATACCTGATACAGCTCAACCAGTGGCAGATATTCACCACGAACCTGCAGCACACGCTCCCCACCCGCCAGAGGATACAAATCCTCGGCCTGCGGCTGCGAGGACTCCATGACCGCGTTAAGCGGCAGGATAAATACTTCATTATTGACCTTGACCGACATCCCATCCAAGATCGCCAGCGTCAACGGCAGAAGAATGCGGATGGTGGTTCCTTTCCCTTTCACGAAATGAATTTCAACATGCCCACCCATCTCCTGAATATTCCGTTTCACCACATCCATGCCAACGCCACGACCCGACACATCGGTCACTTTCTCAGCAGTAGAAAAGCCGGGAGCAAAAATCAGCATGCCGACTTCTTCATCAGTCATGCTATCGCTTACCGCCATCCCCTGAGACAGGGCTTTGGCCAGGATACGTTCGCGATTCAGACCGGCGCCGTCGTCAATCACTTCGATACAGATATTGCCGCCCTGATGTTCTGCAGATAACGTCAGGTTGCCTACGGCCGACTTGCCCGCTTCAATACGTTTTTCCGGTGACTCAATGCCATGATCGAGGCTGTTACGCACAAGATGCGTCAACGGGTCAATAATGCGTTCGATAAGGCTCTTATCCAGCTCGGTTGAACTCCCCAATTGGGTCAGCTCAACCTCTTTACCCAATTTAGCAGCCAGGTCACGAACCAGACGTGGGAAACGGCTAAAGACATATTCCATCGGCATCATACGGATGGACATCACGGATTCTTGCAGGTCACGTGCGTTTCTCTCCAGTTGCCCCATGCTATTCAGCAGATCGCCATGTGCAACGGGGTCAAGAGCGCTGGAACGCTGCGCTAACATAGATTGGGTAATAACCAGCTCACCGACCAGATTAATAAGCTGGTCAACCTTCTCTACTGCTACGCGGATACTGGTATCGCCTGTTTTCTGCCTACCTTTCGCCGCATCATTATTATTACCTCCGGCAGGTTTAGCCACAGGTGCAGCGGCTGCAGGCTGCACCTGTGCCGGGGCAGGCGTGGGCTCAACCGGTTCGGCGACAACCTCCGCTGCAGGGGGGGCCGCTTCCATCGGCGCATCGCCAGAGGTAGATTTGAAGCTAATTTGATCCGGCTCCAACACAAAGCACAACACAGCGCTGATATCGTCCTCACTGGCTGATGTATCCAACGTCAGTTCGACGCTGTTGCTGGTTTGGACCGTGTCTTTTACCGTCCCCAGATTTCCCAGTTCTTCAAGTAACTGAGGAATATCAGCTTCTTTCAGGCCGGTAAGAGCGATACGCAAGCCTGAGTGATTGCCGGCAGAAGCCGACGCTGAGGAAGCGGAAACCGTTTTTTCAGCCCCTACCTTGGCAGGGGCGGATGCTCCGGCAGTACCATTTTCTTTGGACTCCAGAGCAAGCTGGCGCAGAGCCTGACAGATATACTCAAAGCTTTCGGCGTTGGGCTCCTGCGCGGTTTTGTAAGCATCCAACTGATCCTGCATGATATCTTTGGTTTCCAAAAACAGGTTGATAATATCGGTGTTCAGGCGCATTTCACCGCGTCTGGCACCGTCCAACAGGTTTTCCAGTATGTGTGTAGTTTCCTGTAATACAGTGAAACCGAACGTTCCCGCGCCCCCTTTAATCGAGTGAGCAGCGCGAAATATGGCATTCATCTGTTCCGCATCGGGTGCTAACGGATCAAGTTGCAATAAATGCTGCTCCATGTCCGCCAACAATTCATCTGCTTCATCAAAAAATGTTTGATAAAAAGCACTCATGTCCATGCTCACGTGGGTCACCTCTGCTGTGAATCGCGGCTTGTTGAAGAAGGTGTCGCCTGACTATCAGGTGCTGCTGGCAAAGCTGTTGTAGGCTGCCTGCGGCTTGTCGCCGATGAGCCATTCACCCCCGACGCTGGCGCCGCTGTTGCGGGTGCCTGAACAGGAGCCACAGGTGAGCCAGATGCAGGCGTCCCATTGGTTTCAGGTTGTGATACAGCCGAGCTGTTACCGCTATCGACAGGTACGGTAACCGGTTTGGCTTTATCCATCCCCATGTTCTGCAAATTCTCTATTTTATCAATGTTTACTGCACTGCTTTCAGCATTTTCACGCTCGATATTCTCCTGCGCCTGCTTATTAAGGACAACCAGACTGATACGCCGGTTAATTGCATCACTGCCCCCTTTTGCCTGCTTCAGATTCATCGTGTCGGCCATGCCAACAACGCGTAAAACTTTACCATCGGCCAACCCGCCCGCAATCAGCTCACGCCGGGAAGCGTTAGCACGATCCGCCGATAGTTCCCAGTTACTATAGCCGCGTTCTCCCATCGCATACTGCGCATCATCAGTATGGCCCGATAAACTGATCTTATTGGGAATATCATTCAAAATCGGGGCGATAGCTCGCAAAATATCACTCATGTAAGGCTCTACCTGAGCACTCCCCGTTTTAAACATCGGGCGATTGTTACTATCGATAATCTGAATTCGCAGCCCTTCATCGACCATTTCTATCAACAGATGCGGCCGCAACGCTCTAAGACGTGGGTCAGCCTCAATCAATTGATCAAGCCGCTCACGTAATTTATTGAGTTTAATTTCTTCAAGGCGCCCATCCATAGTATCAATCTGCCGCTTCACATCACCTTCCTGTTGAGTGGGGTCTGAACCACCGCCTGGAATAGGATTAGAGGCATCACTCATTTTTGGGCCGGATGTAATGGCAATTTTCAGTGGTGTGCGGAAATATTCGGCAATCTGCGCCAACTGGGAAGGAGAGGAAATGGCAATCAGCCACATGACCAGAAAAAGCGCCATCATAGCGGTCATGAAGTCGGCATAAGCAATCTTCCATGAACCGCCATGATGCGCGGCATGCCCTGATTTACGTTTTTTGCGGATTATCGGATGCTGATGTTTCATGCGTCATTTTCCGATGCCTGCTGTGCCGGAGCCTTCACATTACGAATATGCTCTTCCATTTCAGTAAACGAAGGACGCACGGTTGAGTAAAGCGTTTTACGTCCGAATTCAACAGCAATCTGAGGTGCATAACCATTCAAACTGGATAACAGCGTTACCTTAATGCACTGTAGGACTTTGATTTTCTCTGAATTTTTCTGGCGTAACAACGATGCCAAAGGCGAAACGAAGCCATAAGCCAACAGAATACCGAGGAACGTCCCGACCATTGCATGGGCAATCATCATTCCCAACTCTGCGGCCGGGCGATCAACAAACGCCAGTGAATGTACCACCCCCATGACCGCGGCAACGATACCGAATGCAGGTAAACCATCGCCCATCAGATTCAAACTGGTAGCCGGAACTTCAACCTCATGCTCAACAGTTTCGATCTCTTCATCCATCAGCGTTTCAATTTCAAACGCATTCATGTTTCCGCTGACCATCAGGCGTAAATAATCCGTAACGAACTCTACGATATAATCATCAGAAAGAATGCGAGGATAATTGGAAAAAATCTCACTCTCTTTCGGGTTGTCGATATCGAACTCTAAAGAAAGCATACCTTGCTGGCGAGATTTGGCCATCAACCGGAATAAAACGGCCATTAGGTCCATATACACGGCTTTGGTATATTTGGAGCCTTGAAATAACACGGGTAACGCTTTCAGCGTCGCTTTAATCGCTTTAGCATTGTTACCAACAATAAATGCCCCTACCGCCGCACCACCGATAATCAGCAGTTCCGAAGGCTGATACAACGCCCCCAACTCGCCACCAACGATAAGATAACCGCCAAGTATGGAGCCTATAGTGACAAGATAACCCAATATAACCAGCACAAGAATTCCTTATAGATAGTAAAAGGGTAGCGGAGAGGGTTATAAATGCAGTCTTACCAACGACTTATTTGAAGGGAATACTGCCATCGAGCAATGAACGCGCGATGACAGAACCACAAAATCGCCACCAGGCTCAGACTGCATGCTTAACCTGTTCGTCCAGCAGTTGAGGTATCATATCGGCAACACTCGGCGAAAGTTTACGTCTTTTTACTGCTCTGGAAGGTGGCTGGCATAAACTGCAGACAAAACTGTTTTTAGGCTGGTGTGCGTGGGTGATGAACATCCCCTTGCAGCAATTGCATGAAGATAACTGCAACATGCCGCTATCAACAAAGCGGACCAATGTCCAGGCGCGGGTCAACGCCAGCAAAGGAACATCGCTTTGAGGAGCACATTGTTCAAGGTAAAGGCGATACGCTTTGATAACCGCTTCAACACCACTGCATTGACTATTCTTGAGCAAAAATAGATAGGCGTTATAGAACATGGAAGAGTGGATATTCTGCTCCCATGTCATGAACCAGTCAGTAGAAAACGGTAGCATGCCCTTAGGCGGAGGGCTACCTCTCAACTCTTTGTAGAGTTTGATCAAACGGCCGCGACTTAACTGGGTCTCGCTTTCAAGCATCTGAAGGCGTGCACCCAATGAAATGAGTTCCATCGCCAGCTGTATATCCTTAGCTTCCTGAACAATACTTTTCTCCGCCATCATTATGCCCTTTTCTTAGGCAAGCTATCTTCTTTTGAAGACAACTCTTGTAATAAATGACTCGACAACAATATACCGGTGTGAATTTGTTGCAAATCATCAACCCGGGATTCTTGTGTTAATAATTTAATCGTATTGTGATCATTGAAGCGGAAATGGCATATTAACTGATTGGTTTCGGCCAGCTTTACCATCTGAGGTAAAGTCAGTTGCATCAAGGCATCAGCCATTTCTTCATTGATACCTAACCGGAACATCGCTGATGCTTTTTCGTCGTTGATTAATCGCTGAGCCAGTAACAAATAAGACAAATTGATGTCATAAATGTGTTTAAGCAATTCAGAGGTACCCATATTCCCATCCCGACAGACTATGTTTCAAAACATAAGTTAGGTGATAGACTGCTCACCCGCTAAACAATCACTCTCCATAGGTGGCATGAAAACTATCGGTGCCAGATAATTCTACTACTTTAGAATCTTCTAATATGACGAAAAATACAGCATCAATGTTGATGCATCTGAGGATCCATCTCTTCATATCCCTTCTCTAGTATTGCGTCCAACATAGAACGTAGGATTAATCCTAATCCCATATCACTGTACCGCCTTCGGCCTGACTCATACAACGCAAGCACATCAGCATTTTGATAATTATGTGATCTCTATCACAAAAATGAAAGAGGCAAAACATAATATTTCACTGATTTTTGCTCTGAAGTGAAATTTTCCTGAACACAATATACTCACAACAGAAGAAAAAAACTCTCTACACGCCTTCTTTCTTTAAAAGATAAAATCAATATATTGATTTTAAAAGAAAAAAATATACCACCTATCTTCCGGAACGAATTCAAAAATCGTAACCACTTTGCTTTACATTAAAATTTCTAATTTTATAACATATGTTATTATTTTTTTAGTATGTTTTATATCCACATTCAGAAACACAGGCACTATTTTTATGCCGGATGCTGAGTATTTGACCCCGACCAAAATCTGGTTTGGCCCAGGTAAGCTATCTGAGATAGTCAAGTACATTCCAGAATGTTGCATAAAAAACAGACAGAACCTAATGTCACAATACCAACAGATTCGTGATCGACATCGCATTGAAATCCATGAATGTTTCACATTATATGACGACGTTGAATTATGTTGGTATTTTGAAAACGGATCACCACACAGCTGTTTCCAGAAACAAAAGCACCCAAACTACACCTGCGAGTAGTACGGTTGATGTACATATATTTTTCCTGAAAATGAGCGAATGGATATGAAAATGATGTCAAAGTCTGAACAACAGGGTAAAACCGGCATACTGGGCAATCTTGGACTGGTGCCGTTATTTGTCATCATTCTGGGCGGCATCATGCTGTTGTTCGCCCTGGCTATCGGTACTGCCAGCTTATTTCTGGTGCGCGCTAATCAAAGTCTGGACTATGTTACTCAGGAAATTGATGTCCGCCTCGGTCTGTCAAACAGCTCTAACCATCTCAGAACAGCCCGTTTGTTGATTATCCAGGCGGGTGCTGCAGTGCGTGTTGGAGATACGGATGTTTTCAATAACAACCTGAAGCAGGCGGAACAACGTATTGCCTCATCGAAAGACGCCTTTCAAGTCTATGAAAACCGAAGCGTTAAGACCGATACGGATTTAGCGCTCGAACCAGAACTGAACAAAGCCTATAACGAGTACGTCGAAAAAGGCATCATGCCGATGCTTAAAGCGGCAAAAGATGGCTATTTCGAAGAAATACTGACGCATGAATCGGAAGAAGTGCGTGTACTGGATGAGGCTTATAATAAACCGCTGCTGAAAGCTATCGCTTTTCGTACTGAGCGTGCCAAAGCGCTTAACAACAATGCCCAACATCAGGCAATGCTGGGTTACATCCTGATGGCAGTGAGCTTCGCTATTGCTATCGTGATGACATTACTGACTTTCTTATTCTTGCGCGGTACGCTGATTAAACCGATGCACCGCCTGGTACAACGCATTCAGCGTATTGCACAAGGCGATTTGACCCAACCCAACGAAGCCTATGGCAAAAACGAAATCGGTATACTGGGCCAAAACATCCAACAGATGCAGGCATCGCTGGTGCACACCGTTTCTACCGTGCGTGACAGCGCCGATTCCATTTATCAGGGCACAACCGAAATCACCGCCGGTAACAGCGATTTGTCCTCCCGAACCGAGCAGCAGGCGGCAGCCATCGAACAGACGGCAGCCAGCATGGAACAGTTGACCGCAACCGTCAAACAGAACTCCGACAATGCTCACCATGCAAGCCAATTGGCGTCGAACGCCTCAGGCAAGGCAAAACAAGGAGGCGAGATTGTCGAGAATGTTGTTCATACCATGAATAGTATTTCCGGTAGTTCGCGAAAAATTTCTGAAATTACAAACGTGATCAACAGCATTGCTTTCCAGACTAACATCCTGGCGCTGAATGCTGCGGTAGAAGCCGCTCGTGCTGGTGAACAAGGCCGAGGATTTGCAGTCGTTGCAGGTGAGGTGCGGAGTCTGGCGCAGCGCAGCGCACAGGCGGCAAAAGAGATTGAAGGTTTGATCTCGGAATCCGTTTCACTGGTTCACAGCGGCTCGGAATTGGTCGATAAGGCAGGCCAGACGATGCACGAAATTGTTCAGGCTGTGAGCAATGTGACGGATATTATGAATGAAATTGCTTCCGCTTCGGATGAGCAGAGCCGCGGCATCACTCAGGTCGGACAGGCAATTTCCGAGATGGATAGCGTAACCCAGCAGAACGCAGCACTGGTACAACAGGCTTCTGCCGCCGCCGCATCGCTCGAAGAGCAGGCTATGGTGCTAACCCGTGCAGTATCTGCGTTTAAACTCGCTAATCATCTTCAGGATACAGCCCCCACCACCGCTTCCATCATGTCGAAGCCGTTGTTGACCACATCTGGCACTGCTCGCTTAAAAGCGCCTTCCGGCGCGAAACCAGGCAGTGATAATTGGGAAACTTTCTAATCAAGGTAGCCGATACGGGTAACCGTATCGGCGTCTTTTATTTATCAGCAATCCGACGCGGCTCGACAAAAACGCCCTCACGGCTGTTAAGTTCATTAAAGAACCAGATCCCTTCAGGATAGTTATCCAAAGCAATGAGATACATAGTTCCCTCCTGAAAAGGCTCTACCGCCAGAATGACCCCTTCTCTGCGTACTTCGCCATCCGTTTTTACCGTTACCACGTCATTCACGTTCACTCGATCACCTTTTCGTATCAGCGCTACCGTCAAAGAAATTTAATCCAACCCACCGATGGTATTTATCAAACTCCGGAGTATAGACAAAACACAATTTATTCCCCTCCGGATAAGGACAATCAGCACCTTAATAATCAGTAGCATAGTGCGACCGAAGCTCTGGCTCTCCGTCATCATAACCTCTCAGCGAGGTACGTGAGGATTTCGAGTACTCTCCAGACCCAAAATGTATCCGGGTAAAAGCAATAAGCCATGCACATAGCAGCATCCCCCAGTGATAGCATTACCCTCATTTTTATCTGCAGATAGCCCTGGCACATCAACGCTGAATTACTGCTGTGGATAGATGAATATATCGCCATACGCATTTAAAACACCGTTTCATCTAAATTGCCTTTTTTCTGATATCAGCCAATCCCATCTAGCCGCCATACTTTTATAATCACAGGCGTGAATAGTTATATGGACATGTAATCCGGCCGCAATCTGTGTGATGTAACGCAACCCCACGTTATCCATGGTATGCCTGTCCTGACTATTACACCTTTTTAACCCATCATCCTGCCATGCGCTCTGGATGAAAGAGGCTCGGGATATCGCCCAACAGCCTGCCAGTAAATAAGAAGACAAGTCATATGATTCTAAATACAGCCAAACAGCTGTTAAGCACACTAAAAGGCTCTGCCTGGTACAGAAAACGACATTCCAATCGGGTCTTACTGTGGCGAGAAATCACACCGTTGGCGTTTCCTATCTTTATTGAGGGATTGTGTGTGGTGTTGATGGGGATATTCAGCACCTTTCTGGTCAGTTGGTTGGGTAAAGAAGCTATGGCGGCTGTTGGGCTGGCGGATAGCTTCAACATGCTGATCATCGCGTTTTTTACCGCCGTTGCATTGGGGACAGCTGTCGTAGTGGCTTTCAGTCTGGGCCAACGCAATCGTAAGCAAGCCCGGCAGGCCGCGCGCCAATCCATCTCATTATTAGTCCTGATTTCCTTGTTATTAGTCGTTCTGGTTGAAATCGCAGGTCAGGCTATCATTGATCTGATTGCCGGTAGCGCAGAGCCAGCCGTGAAGTCACTGGCGCTGACCTTCCTGCGTTTGACCGTGTGGGGCTATCCCGCTTTGGCTATCACGCTGGTAGGGTGCGGCGCATTACGCGGCGCCGGCAATACTCGCTTGCCGATGATTATCAATATTGGCATGAATATCCTGAATATTCTGTTCAGCGGTGCCTTGATTTACGGCGTTGGTTCATGGCCCGGATTCGGTTTTATTGGCGCAGGCCTGGGAATCACCCTTTCCCGTTATCTCGGGGCACTTTGCGTCGTGCTCGCTCTGACAAAAGGCTTTAATGGCGCATTACGTATCCCATTCCTGAGTTATTTCGCCCCTTTTACTACGGCAATTCTCTATGAGGTGCTCAGTATCGGCATCCCGGCCAGCATCGAATCGGTTATGTTTAATGTTGGAAAACTAATCACTCAGCGCTTTGTCGCCGGAATGGGAACCGAGGTGATCGCCGGTAATTTCATCGCTTTTTCGATTGTTGCGCTGATTAACCTTCCGGGTAATGCCCTGGGCTCGACGTCGACGATTATTGTGGGTTCCCGTCTGGGCAAAGGGCAACGCATGCAGCCGGAACGACAACTAAAATATATTTTCTGGCTTTCCAATATTGGCTTATGTGCTTTGGCGCTACTTTCCATACCCACGGCCGGGCTGCTGGCATCAATGTATACCAATGAACCGGATGTGATTACTGTTGTTAAACAGTTGCTCTGGCTAAATGCGTTGTTCATGCCGATATGGGCCGCATCCTGGGTGTTGCCTGCCGGCTTGAAGGGAGCCAAAGATGCCAGCTATACCATGTGGGTAGCGCTGGCCGGTATGTGGGGATGTCGGGTGATCGTCGGTTATATTTTGGGCATCATGCTGGGTTTCGGCGTACTGGGTGTCTGGATGGGAATGTTTTTTGATTGGATAGTTCGGGGCATACTATTTTATCGTCGTATGATTAGCGGCAAATGGTTATGGCGTTATCAACCGAAAACCAAATCGAATCCATAAAAATGCCAAATCGAATCCATAAAAATGAAAGTACAGGCGGTGCATTCATAACACCGTCTTTGGTCCTCCCATTAATTTCATACAAATAGAGATCATTTATCATATCTAATGAGTTAGCTGAAAATAATCCCCTTATCATGTTATTTTAATAATTATCATTCCCACTCGGAATAAAATCCATTTGACCATCCATATTGGGTCGTGAATACTGCCGAAAACTAATAAGGGTATAAAACCCGCCATCCGGCTAACTAACAGGAGTGAGCAATGAAAAAAGCAATTATGGCTATCAGTCTGGCAATCGCGGTATCAGCTGTAACGCTGCCGTTCACCAGTCAGGCTGCAGTCAAAGACGAAATGGGCGCAATGGCAAAAAGCTACAAGAGTGCCTCAGGTGCTACCGATGCCGCCACGCTAAAAGCGGATCTGCTGAACCTGAAAGACCATGCTACTAAGGCTAAAGCCGACCCGGAATTCGCTAATAGCCCAAACAGTAAAGTCTTTAATGAGGGGCTGGATAAGCTGCTTAAACAAATTGATGCCGCCATCGCACTGGTTGATGCTGGAAAACTGCCGGAAGCCAAAGCCGCCACAGATGAGTTGAAAAAGACTCGTGCTGAGTATCACAAAAAACTCGGTGTGTAACTCGCGATAACCATTGCAGCAGTGTGGAACGAGCACTGCTGCTTTTTCTTTTGCTTATGAATATATTCCGTCATACCTCAAGTTGCAGGTGTGTTGACTGTATACTCGGCCCACAAATGGGTCTCACCCTTCGGCGCTGCTTGCAACTCGAATTATTTTGGGTATAAAGCCACACGACATATCTTTTATCTGCTGATTTCTTTCAAATAGAACTCTCACGGGAAATGCATTCGGCATCCATCCGGAATCATAAAAATGATGGAATATCAAATTTATACATATCCATCTCTTCATTCCAACATGATTTAATTTCCTTTTTTTGTAATCCATTGGAAATGGCCACATTATTTTTATAACAAGAATGTGATTTCACGCATTAAGATACATCCTATAAAAGAAAACAACACATTGAAAAATCCGAGAATGAGAAAATAATCTGGATATCATGAAAGAAATACACTATAAAATAGAATGTCTCTCATAACACACATGCATTGTGATATTAGTGAGAGTGTCAGATAGCAGGATGATATTAAATATACATTCTGTTTATTGTTAAGCTCACCCTATAACGATATGAAATGGAGATTCATTTATGCCTATTTTTGATCTGGACAAGAAAAACACCTCCAATAAAAAGCAATACGCTTCACGTAAAAGCCTGTATTTTTCCGGTATTTGCTTAGGATTAAGTATTACCTGTCTCTCCGCTAGTGCCTGGGCCAGCGTTGAACCACTTTCCGTCAGCGGTAATAAAATCTATGCCGGCGAAAAAGCTCAGAGCTTCGCCGGCAATAGCCTATTCTGGAGTAATAATGGCTGGGGTGGTGAAAAATTCTATACTGCCGATACGGTTGCCTCACTGAAAAAAGACTGGGGCTCCAGTATTGTTCGTGCGGCGATGGGGGTACAAGAAGCTGGTGGTTATCTCCAGGATCCGGCCGGCAACAAAGCTAAAGTTGAAAAGGTTGTGGATGCGGCTATCGCCAACGACATGTATGTGATTATTGACTGGCATTCACACTCAGCAGAAAATAACCGTAACGAAGCGATTAGCTTCTTCCAGGAAATGGCCAGGAAGTATGGCAAAAATCCTAATGTTATTTATGAAATCTATAATGAGCCACTTCAGGTTTCATGGAGTAACACAATCAAACCTTATGCAGAAGCGGTTATTTCCACTATCAGAGCGATTGATCCGGATAATCTCATTATTGTCGGCACACCCAGTTGGTCACAAAACGTAGACGAAGCCTCACGAGATCCAATCAACGCCAAGAATATTGCCTACACATTACACTTCTATGCAGGAACACATGGCGAGTCGTTACGCAATAAAGCCCGTCAGGCGCTAAATAACGGTATCGCTCTTTTTGTTACCGAGTGGGGGGCGGTCAATGCCGATGGTAATGGTGGGGTAAATCAGGCAGAAACGGATGCCTGGGTAACATTTATGAAGGATAACAACATCAGCAACGCTAACTGGGCGTTGAATGATAAAAATGAAGGGGCATCAACTTATTATCCTGACTCCAAAAACCTTACCGAGTCGGGCAAGAAAGTAAAATCGATCATTCAAAATTGGCCTTATAAAATCAACAGTACATCCAGTACCACAACTGAGCCATCAACCGAACCCACACCAACGCCTACCACAGACGAGCCGGTGACGACGGATGAGCCGGCAACAACCAACTGTTCGAATACCAATGTGTATCCGAATTGGGTCAGTAAGGACTGGGCCGGTGGGCAACCAAATCATAATGAAGCTGGCCAATCGATCGTCTACAAAGGCAATCTCTACACTGCAAACTGGTACACGACTTCTACCCCTGGCAGCGACTCCTCATGGTCGTTGGTCGGTAGCTGCAATTGATTGTCGATTAGTTTGAGTCACATAAAACAGGGCTGCATATTGCAGCCCTGATGCATAATATCTGATGACTTAATTACGCTCAAACGCACCTAAATCCGGCGCACTACCTGAATAACTGATATTGCTCTCCTTCGTACCGGCATTAATCAACTTTGAATTAGTCGACAAGCGAAACAGCGCAGTTTCAGGCAATGTCCCGTCATTATCACGTGATATCGTAGCCAGTGAGGTATCCAGGCTGACAAAATCAGATGCGGAAGCCACAGGGCCGGTGTCCCATGAGTTAGACTTCGCATCTGCATTATTAACAGTCGCCGAGCCGGACAGAGAAACGTTATTACGGAAGTAGTGCTTCTGACCTGATTTCACATTACTGCCGAAGCCATAGTTAATACCATTCTTGTATGACGTGTTATTTATTACTGTCACACCACCGGCATTATTATTCTGATCAAAGCCCTTACTCACATTGCCAAATGCAACGGACCGTGTAATCTGGTGGTTACCAACTGCTTGATTCCCCCCTAATTTAAACCCATTGCCGTTACCTGCGAACGAACTATCACTCCAATAGTTGATACCATTGCGAAAAGCCCAACTATTCTCAATTACGACTTTCTGTGGACTGTCAAATAAGTCAAAACCGTCATCAGAGTTTTCCCATGCCCGGCATCCGGCAAAGCGGTTACCTGGGCCTTGTTTTTGTTTCGGCCCAAAGCCATCAGCCATACTGCCATTCTTTTTAGGATCATAATTACGATAAGCATCGGAGTTAATTACCGTGTTATATGAACCACCGTTATTGATTTCAAGACCAGTGTTACGGTTATGGTGAAACGCCGTATTCTCAAAGGTATTATGGCTACCCGTCACATAGGCTCCCTGATAGCCGGCACGAGTGACTTCAATGCCTTTAAAATACCAATAATCCCCCGTCACATAGAAACCGTATGACGCCTGAACCCATTGACTGTCCGGGAATGAAAAATCAAATACTGCACGACCGCAATTCGCTGCCGCCACATAAATCGGCGAGCCCTCTTTCCCCGATTTATTAAAGGTTATGGTATTCCCTTTACCCTGCGTATAAGGAATAGTATATGTTCCTGGCTTAAGCAGAATCAGTTCTCCAGGGTTAGCTGCTGCCATAGCCGCAGTGAAACTCATTGGAGAATTAAAACTATTCCCATTATTGCTGCTGCTGCCATTCGGCGCAACGTAATAAATACGTTTAGTGCTGATGCCGCTGGTAAGATCCGAACTGCAATCCGCAGCCAGAACAGATGTACTATTGACTAAGAAAAACGCTGCCAACCCGGTACTGATAAAACAATTTAAATATTTCATCTCTTACCTCATGATATTGTAAAATTTATCTATCCATCGGCCCCAAGATGCGCACGCCGGGAAATGTCGCCAGAAAAATAAGCGGCGACTCAACCGACCTCACAGCAATAGCAACATTGATGATGAGCGTGAGTCAATCTGGCAGATTTAATCAACCAAGCTGTCGAGGTAAAATTACATTGGAAGAAAGTCGCACTCCTTCGACAGTCCTTGAACAGAGGCTGTTTTAAATACATTGCATCCTGCATATTGAGGTGAGGTCAGTATACTATGTTTAGGCAACATGAATACGGATGAACTACCATTTGTATTATGAAAAAAAAGAAATTTATACCATGAAAAAATAAAATAATGACATAAATAATCAGCAGAATATCAATACAAGATATTTACAACTCTCTTAAATAAAAATTACATTATTAGAATATGAATTCAAAAATGAGAAATCACACCAACCCGCAATCTTCTGTTTGCTGATAACTGAGCCATCACCTATCGCTGCCATCACCACGCGCCAGTTGGTTTAATGACGGGCATATACCACGAGACGACACGTAAAAAAACACGCTGTCATCTCCATCTTTTTATTTCCCCGCTTCAAAACCAAAGACTGGACACACCACATGAATGAAACTGATAAAAGCATCGTCTCACTATTTATCATCGGCACACTGATTGCCGCCGGCAAAGTACTGGCGGGTAGCGAACCCATCACACTTCGACTGTTCGTCGGTCGTGTGATGCTGGGTGGGTTTGTCTCAATGATGGCCGGTATCGCACTGGTTCAATTTCCTGACCTATCGCCCGTCGCTATCAACGGTATCGGCGCCGCACTCGGCATCGCAGGTTATCAGACTATTGAACTGCTCATCCAACGTCGTGTGCGGCAACTGGATAAACAAGCCAAATCGGAGAAAAGCGACGATGCTCAATAATTCCCCCAACCTGATTGCGTTTCTGGACATGCTGGCTTTTTCCGAAGGCACCGCAACGCACCCTTTAACCCGTAACCGCGGTTACGACGTCATTGTGACGGGTATTGATGGTAAACCGGAGATTTTCACTGACTATCATGATCATCCGTTCGCTAATGGTCGCCCAGGTAAAATCTTCAACAAACAAGGGCAACGCTCCACCGCAGCCGGGCGCTATCAACAGCTCTATCGTTATTGGCCGGCATACAAAACACAGTTAAAACTGCAGGATTTCGGCCCCGATTCTCAAGACACACTGGCTATTCAGTTGATCAGAGAACGAAATGCACTGGAAGACATTAGGCAAGGCCGCATTGCCAACGCTATTAACCGATGCAACAACATCTGGGCCTCATTACCGGGCGCAGGTTACGGCCAACGCGAGCACAATACAGCGCGTCTGCTCGATATATATCAACAAGCAGGCGGGGAGCTGGCATGAAAAGCGGCATGATCATCGCTGCCATCATAATGCTACTTATCGTCGGCGTCGGTGTGCAGTCCTGGCGGCTGCACGCCACCCATCAACTGGCAGAGCAGCAAGCGCAAACCCTGTCGCTACAGCAAACGGCGTTGAATGAAAAATCAACTCAACTAAAAACGCTGACTGAACAAGCTGAACGCAACAACGTTGAGCAAGCACGTCTACGCGACATGGCCGCCGATACCCAGGCAGCACTCTCCGAACGGCAAAAAATAGTAGCGAGATTACAACATGAAAATGAAACGCTTAAACGCTGGGCTGATACTGATCTGCCTGCTGACATTATCCGGCTGCGTCAGCGCCCCGCCCTCTCCGGTGGCCGTGCTTACCGTGAATGGCTGTCCCAGACTGACTCCTTGCCGGTTTCCAACCGCTAACCCGCAAACCAACGGTGAACTCAACGTCCTGTTGGACGAAACCGAAGCGGCACTAGCAATGTGTGCCGACCAGGTGGACATGGTTATCGATTGTCAGACAAAAAGCAGCGCCACTGATTCCACAGTTGCTGTGCCGGCTAGCCGACTAGCCAGGCCATCAAAAGAAGAGTGATGGAGTCCGCGACTTAAGCCAAGCCGCGGGCGCACTGCCTGGGAGTAAGGGAGCAGCACAACAAGGAGTGTTTGGTCAACCGCCACCGGCCACAAGGGCCGGCTGTTGAAGAAAAGAGAAAAAAAACCAGATTGGCAATGTACCCAGTCCGCTCCCCACATCAGGTTGAATATCGTTGCCAAACAGTGACATTGCTGGATGTTGCGACCGCCATAAACTCCCCATTCCAGGAAAAGCCCATGCTGAGAATCTGGTCGCGGAAGATACGGCAGCACCCAGCTTGATGGCCGTTAATAAACGCTGACTTATTCGGCGGGCAAAAATAAACGTCTTCATCAGGCCATTCTGGTTATGCAACTACTAGCTTATCTTGTTCATTTTCACTAGAGCTAGCCTTTTCTCTCTCAAGCGCGAGAGACTCTCTATATTCCTTCGCTTCTGCAAAAATAGTCCAGTGTGCATTAATATTCATTCTATCAATCGCAGATTTTATTTCCTTTAACGTTACATTAAAAAATTCCTTTCTATTATTCATTTTATTTAACTGATTTCCTTTAAATACTTTATGTAAACTATTCTCTAGTGAAGGAGCATCTTCACTATAAATCATAGCATGAACATCGAAAGCAAATGGAACACTCGCATCACTGAGTTCATAAATACGCTCTAATGGTTCAAGTCTACGAGTCATACCGATTTTAAATACATCCTCACCAAAAGAACCAATATTACTAATGACATAAACATGCCCTGATCTTGTCTGCTGAGCCATTGAAATAGCCCGTTGATTTTTCGCTTCAGCCTCATCGTATTTACGTTGTAATTCCTGAAGTTTTTTCTCAAGAGTCAAACGTTGTTCCTCACTCGCATCAAGCATTTCTTTTGTTGCTTTTTCAATGGCTTGCTTTATTGCTTTTTCTTCTTTCTCCGCCTCCTTTATGGCTTTCTCATATTCTCGCCTGGCTTTCTCTTCTTCTCTAAGTTGTTCTTTTATCCTTCTTTGCTCTTCTTTTTCTTGAAGCATGATTTCGTGTACAGCTACAGCCCATTTTAACTCATTAAGTCTTGCCTGAAGGAATGTATCCGTTATTCTGGCAGATCGGAAAGCAGCACCATTATAATTTACAAGGTTAAAGGCATCTTTGATTTCTTGAGCTAGTTTACCATAGTTATTATTTTTAACCTTAGATAATACTGTATCTACTTTTCCGTTAAATGCATCAAGTACAAATTTAATTGCAGTATTTTTTCTTAATGGTTCAACATAGTCACAGTCAGCAGCTTTAATTGATTGAATTAACGATTTAGTTAATTGTCTTGCTTTAATTAACTCTCGCCCTGAATCTGAAAATTCATACGCTTCGGCAAGTTCATCCAAAACACTTTGATTTGGAATAATCCATTCATCACCATAGCCATGTATTTTATTTTTCATTGATTGTGCAACATCTTTAAACTTCTCAGCAAACTCTCTGGCCTCATACGCAGCACCAGCTATTTCCTTTGCTTTATTTTCTGCAGATTGAATTAATGATGTTGCATTATCATGTGCATTGTTAATTATTTCATTGGCCTTTTCGTTGGCTAAATCTAATTTTTCTTTTGCTTTTAAACGAGCATCTCTTGCATCTCTAGTAATTGAAATGGCTTCAGCAGATGCATTGCTAATAGTCAACTCTGCTTGATGATTAGCATCAGACATTATCTTTTCAGCTGTTGACATAGCATTGTTAATTATATCCTTTGCCGAACTATCGGCTGCTCTTATTTTATCCTCATAATTAATAACAGCATCATGAAGATCTTGATATTGCCAAAGAGGTTCAGCTCTTTTAGTTATATCTGACAACTCTTGGGATTTTTCTTCTAAAGCTTGAACTAGAGCTAAGGCTCGGCGACTATCTTCTTGGGATTGTATCTTTAAGTCATCAACTTCTTTCTTGTAAATTTTTCTCTTCTTAATCTCTTTTATCCATAAAAACAGAAAAATCGGTGATAAAACTAAAATAGTTAGTAAAAAAAAAGCTCCTGTACTCATTTCATCCTCTATTTATATCCGAATTTTAGGGCGGGATATTAAACATCTCGTTAAAAAGTAATAACCACCCGTTCAACGCCTTTTACATCATCTAGCGAGCATTCAAATTTGGTGGCACTCCCAGAGACCTGGATCCGATTGCCGGGGATACAGGCAACGTCATACACATCAACATCACCGTCAATATCTAATAACCCGCGACCATTACTCACTTGTGTTACGGCCATATCAGCAATCCAGGCATTATTCCCTTTCTCAATGAAGGCAGGTTTAGCGACAGAATCATCAAGAAGTGTGCTATCAACGCACCACTTGCCAGCATCGGTTAATTTTCCGCCGACAATCCTGATCTTCTTCAAAGAGATAGTGGCGTTATTAATACTACTTTCTTCAGACTTTTCAAGTCTTGGGTACATTTTGCTTTCACCGGTAGCAAAGATCCTATCTCCTGCGAATCGCGATATAATCACCAACAGTTAATACCGCTATAGAGCAAACGACTGTAAAATCCATAATACCAAATAGAGCATCGCGATGCCGGTGCTGAAATGCATCGCCACATTAAACCAGTAAACACCAGGCCTTTCACTTCTGTGTATATATTCACAACGGCTGGTACCCTTGAATGTCTTTGTATAAACACCGCGACGAACATAAGCGATAGACTCTACCAGCATAACAATGCCACAGATAAAAATGGCAACCATTACACAGTAATCTAAAGCGCCCATAATACTGCCGGTTCTTTGCATAGAATTTTATGATACGCATGATTTGGAGAAATATTAAGCACTGAGGATGTTGCTTATTAGCGCATAAAAACAGATTAGGAAAAGGGATTCTCAGGCACAAAAAAACCGCCTCGTGGCGGTCATGTTCTTTTAATTATTTTCTTATATTACAAGGCGTTAACACATGGTGCCCAGAGCGGGACTTGAACCCGCACAGCGCGAACGCCGAGGGATTTTAAATCCCTTGTGTCTACCGATTCCACCATCTGGGCTCAGAATTTGGAGGCGCGTCCCGGAGTCGAACCGAGGTGGACGGATTTGCAATCCGCTGCATGGCCACTCTGCCAACGCGCCTTACTTCAAAACTACCACTAAACTCATTTCCAGCAAGCTAAGAGACGATAATTTGACTCATAACTCTTTGTTTTCAAATCGTTTTAGCACCCTGCCTTACAGGATGGACGGCATTATGGACTAACTCTGGGTCTATGGCAAGACCCTTTATGCAATTTTTTCTTATAAGCCCCGAGACTGCATGACTAACCGCTTTCTCACCTTTTCGCCCCCCACCTCTCGTATACGGTCGCCCACAACGGGAAGACAAGCCGCTATGCCGCAAGCATTGGGAAGGCCTCCCGTATCACAATAGACGTTGCCGCTGCATACGCTTGAGCGGCTTACTCTCTTTTCGGTGTTTGACTAAGCATTGTGCATCATTCGGTGAATATTGCGGGGCGGCCGTCGGTTAAATCAACAATGGTTACATATTGCTGCTCAGGCAATACCCTAAAATAACCGCGTAAGATTTTACCTTTGACAAGCTGCGGGCTCAGTGTCTTTTTTAAGACAAAATCCATGCTCTGATGGGTAAAATCAATCTTGAATATTGACATTGCCTCAAAACCAAAATAGCGGCCGACATGGCTGTAAGCCGCCTTAAAAAAACTTTCTTTGAGGGAAAAGAATAAGGTAAAGCACGCCTGATACAACGCCGGATTGACAGAAATTACGTCAATTTCATGCTCATCAAGAGTTTGAGTCAGTACATTGCCAATCACCTCATGGCTGATTTCATCTTCAACATCAATGCCGACACCGATTCTCCCCGCAGCATGGCCAACCAGCGCCACCGCTCGGTTATGGCAATGACTAATCGAGCCTGTCATGCCTTGCGGCCAGAGCGGCTCGCCATGCTCGCCCCGGCCGATATGCCGCACATGAATTCCCCATTTTTTTAACGCCTGTACGGCACAGAAGCGGCCAGCCAAATACTCGGCGCGCCTTTTGACTACCGCACGACTCACATACCCGGCGTTCTCTATCTGATACAGTTGGAACAAGCTATCGTGATAGTGCTCCCTGGCAAACATACAATGATAAAGTTCAACGTCGGTATCAAACCAATCACCAGACTGATTTTCCTGAAAAAACATCGTTCAATCCTTGTTGCCGTCATGCCCGGCCTATCCACTTTATACCGGCTTCAGTTCATCCAGTTCGAAATAACCGTTGTAACCTTTCAGATAGATCGCCGCACGATGCTGAAACAGCAGAACGGCGTCTGTGCGGGTTTCCACCTCGGTGTTCAAAATACTGGAGTAAACCTTTTGCCCGATCCGGAATCGACTATTCCATTGTTCCACCTTCCGGGCTGCCGCTAATGCTCTGCTATGCATCGACCGGTTTGTCGATTCCGCCCCCCCCTTCACATCATTGGCCTCAGGGTGTGACCGAATGGCCTGTAGTTCGGCTTCTGTCGTCTCTGCCTTTATTTTTTCGACCAGCCCACCGACAACGTTACCCTGCCCCAGTTCCGTAAACGTCACCGTTCCCAGACTCATCAGATATTGAATACTTTCGGTCCAACGTACCGGGCTGGCAATTTGTTGGGCAAGGCAAGTTAATAGCGTCTCGTCTTGATAGGGTCGCGCCGTTTTATTGGCGATAACCGGGATTTTCAACGCCGAGAATTGAAAGCTCTGCAAGTATTTTTCAAATTGCTCCATTGCCTCCTGCATCAATCGGGAGTGAAAAGCCCCACTGGTATTTAAAGGAACACATCTGATATTACTCTCTTCAAATGCCTCTACGGCGTTCATAATATCGCTACGAGGCCCCGAGATCACAATTTGCGATGGCGTATTAAAATTAGCCAAATCAATACTTTCCAATCTTTTGATTTGCAATAACTCGCGTATCTGTGCTTCGCTTGCTCCCAGTACCGCAGCCATACCGCCGCCGTCGGCCTGCCCCATCAGTTCGCCGCGTCTTTTCACCAGCTTCAACCCGGTGGCAAAATCAAAACACTCGGCGGCCAGTAATGCATTAAACTCCCCTAAACTATGACCTAAAACGAAATCCGGACGTGTACCGGTTTCCTCCAGCGTCATAAAATAAGACAGCGCATTAACGACATAGATTGCGGGTTGGGTATATTGCGTCCGATTTAGATTGCCGTCGGGATCATCAAGGCAGAGTGTTTCAATGGAATAACCCAGAATATCGTCGGCGATACGGGTTAAATCGGCAAATCGTCTAAATAACCCCTCCCCCATTCCTCGCCGTTGAGATCCTTGTCCAGGGAACATATAAACCTGAATTGACATGATGGTTCACTCCTTTGAATAGATTTTATTAGCTATCTTTGCGTAATTGCCTGTTTAACAAGCTCCCCGTTACGCATTCAATTGCGATAACAGATAATCAAGCGATTTCATTCCGTCACCGAACTGGTTCAATACATAGCCATGCCGACATTCGATATCTTTCGAATACTTCAGAAAATTGGACAAGCTCCCCGTAGCCGATACATCAATAAAAAAGGGGTCCTTCATTACGGTGAAGGTTGAACTGACGAGAGCAGAAAAATCGACTTTACTTCTGATTATTTGCCATAAGTAAGCCTGAGCATCAGCGTGTGATAACTCACCGACAGCCCGCCCCAGCACGGATGAATAAAGGGGAAGAGTCGGAGTAAAAACCGGTGTCTGACGCAGTAGTGGCTGATATTCCGGTTTGATCGCTTCAATCTCATTCGAATGAAAGCCATAGCGTACCGGCAGCGCAACAGACAGGATGCCTTTATCAGACAGTTTCCGTTTCGCTTCTGTGATGGCTGTTTTATCTCCGGAAATGAAGAAGTTATTATCAAAATTCACGCCAGCCAGCGTACACCGTGAAAAAATGTCTGCGTTGCTATAGAACGTCTGCGTCGGAGCCAGTACCACGACCAGTCCCCCCTCCGGCGCATACTGAACCAGCAACCGGGCCTGTTCAACAACCAGCTTAAGCGCATCATCCAGCCGCAGCATACCGGCCACAACGGCGGCGATGTACTCACCCAAGCTATGGCCGACCACCGCCGAGGGCTGGATACCACGGGCAATCAACATCTGAGTCAGGCTATAGCCCAGACAAAACAGTGCCGGATGCGTGTAACGAATATCATCAAACGCCTCGCCGGAATGACCTTCTCCGTAGAGTTTTTCCAGCAGATTGATACCGCTCAGCTGATAGACTTTGTCACAAAGGCTGTCCATCGTCTGCCGGAAGTGCTCATCGTTATGGTAAAAAACACGCCCCATCTGGTAATACTGGCTGCCCTGGCCTGCATACATGAAAACGCACGGGTGCGGTGTTGCCGCTATCGGCCCGCCTGGCTTCTGAATCGGCATCGAGGCCGACGAGACGACAGGGGCTGAACGCGTTTCACCGATCGGCATCGGGTCTTCGACAATACGCTGATGGAGTTTCGTCAATACATCACCAGGACCCACTTCCGTGAAATCATCATAGCCTTGCGCCAGCAACCAGGAGATAGACTCATACCAGCGAACCGGGCTGGAAATTTGCCGGGTCAACAGTGTCTGATATCCCGTCGCGGGATAAGCCCTGGCTGTTACATTCGACATCACAGGAACAGCCAAAGGATGAAAAGTGAATGTAGACAGGAAATCGGCGAACTCCCGCTCAATATCCACCATACAGCGAGAATGGAACGCCGCACTGACGTTCAATTGGACAAAACGGGCTCCGGCATCCAGAAAACGCTGCTCAAGCGTTGGCGACAAGACTTCGTCATAGTTCCCCGAGATAATGCACTGCCGCCGGGAGTTAATATTGGCGATATCCACATGTTGAAAGCCGCTATCGGCCAGAATACGCTCAATATCATCCAGATTAATCTCCAGCAATGCGACCATAGCCCCCTTGGGGGCCTGGCTCATCAACTGACCACGTTTTTGCACCAGCCGAAGCCCGGTGACAAAGTCAAAAGCGCCGGCAGCAAACAACGCGTTGTATTCCCCCAGACTGTGTCCGGCGAGAAAATCAGGCGGCGTCATTCCACGTGCCTTACGCTCTAAATAGCTCAGCGCATTCACGGTGTACAATGCCGGTTGGGTATACTGCGTCTGATTTAACACCCGCTTAGGATCTTTCACACACAGGTTGGCGATGTCATAGCCCAGCACCTGATTTGCCTGTTCGACCAGATCCGGATAGTGCTCAAATAGGTCATAGCCCATCGTACGATATTGCGATCCCTGCCCTGGAAAGGTATAGACTGTCTTCATAAGTTTCCCCGCTGTACTATTCTGTCAGGCCATCGCCGTCAGACCGTCGAGCCGTTAGCCGCGCGTTGCTACGCAGATAACGTGTGGTTTTACATGTGGTTTTCCAGTGAGCCGATTTGTCGTGATAACAGGGAAGCCGCTTCCTGCATCAACATTTTCCCGATTTCATCGACGTGACGAGCGCGCCAGCTTTCATAAACCGTGCCTTTCACCCACTGATTAAACGCGCCTAAAGCCGGCCCGCAATGCACCTGATAATCCACTTTGTTCTGCGGATCGCCGGCCAGCGCCAGCCGCGAGCTATAGGCAAAATACCAGCGAAAGATGGCTGCCATTTTACGCTTGGGATTCGCTTCGATTTGCGCCAGCATCTGAGAACGATTAGCCTGATAATATTGCCTGACATCGTTCCAGACATCGGATAACGGGCGCTTAAAGTACTTGTCTTCAAGCTGCCGTTTAACCTCCGGCGGAATGGCCTCTAACGAAGCATATTGTTGATAGAGCTGATAAAGCCGATTCGCTCGCAAAGGGAAAAATACACCGCGCTTTAGCACCTGAACTTTAGCGCCCTGTTCAAACATATCGCCGGCAGGCGCATAGTCGGTATCCTGAATATTGATACGTTGCAGGAGATCTTTCACTTCATCGCTGGTGGCCGCTTCAACCGAACATTGATTGACCGAACCGGTGACAACAAAATCAGCACCTAGCATAAAAGCCGCCATTACGGCTTCCGGCGTACCGATACCGCCCGCAGCGCCGACTCTGATAGACCGGGGATAGTGCTGTCGGGCCGAAATCTCCCGGCAAAGCCGGGCGATGGCCGGGAACAGCACATACGCATTCCCCTGATCGGTGTGGCCTGCCGAATCCGATTCGACGCAGATATCCTGCGCCATCGGCACCCGTGGCGCCAGTTCAGCCTCCTGAGCACTAATCAACCCTTGCTGATATAAATGAGCGACCAGCTCAGGCGGCGCCGGGTGAGCAAAAATATCGGCAACTTCGGGGCGTGACACTTTCGCCATCAGCGTATTGGGGATCACTAACCGCTGATCCTCTCCCCGATGAATCCCACTCAACCGATAACGGACTAATGCCGGCGTCATCGTGATATAAGCGGCCGCTTCGATAAAACGAATGCCATGGGTCAGAAACAGTTCAATCCGCTGCATTTCCTTTTCCGGGAAATCGTAATCCGCCAGCATATTCATGCCGAAAGATTCCCCGCTCAAATCAGATTGAATCCCTAAAATCGCCTCTTCCAGCGCATGAAGACTCACCCCTCCTGAACCGAAAAAGCTCATCATGCCGGCTCGGGCCATCGCGACAACCAGTTCGCGGGAAGCAATCCCCTGATACATGGCACCACTGACATAGGCATACTTAATCCCATAATCCTGACGAAATGCCGCACTGCCCAATTGTTCGGCCTGAACACGCGGTTCTTGTCGGCGGTCTCCCCCCTGAGGGGGAAGACCTTCCCGGCGTTCAGCCGGCCTCGTTTGCCCAATATGTGTCATCATCGCGCTCTCCCCGTTTAACCTGTTCAGAAAGCGTCGCCTTTCATATCAAAGGGGGGATAAGCAGGAAAATCGGTCGTCGACGGGTACTTACTGAAAGTCATCACCTCACGGCCATTGGTCAACACGGTATTACCGCCACGCAATTCAAACTCATAACTGACGTAACTTTGCCCTTCGCCCCAGAGTTTGCTGTACGTTCTGGTATTAAACGTCGTTCGCAGACGGTCCGGAGATATTACCGCCATCTCATTCGACTCATAATTAATAATGATCTCTCGCGATTTATTGAAATCACTGGTCACCAGAATGTTATAGCTCCCGTAATACATCTGATTCAGCGGTGTTGCCGTTTCACCGCTATGATTGCCGGCCAGAGGAATGCCATTACTATCCAGTACCGAAATATAGAAACCGCCGTCACGGGCAATCCAACCTTCGGAAGGTAAGATAGTCCCGGCCATCGAATACAGCCGATAATGACCATCCGGGTTGCCGGTATATGTTTTCAGCTCAATACGTTTTTGCGCCACCAGCGCCTCAACATCAATACCGAATTCCCGATTAAAATAAGCAATCGCCTCTTCTCTTTTTTGTGCTAATTCACTCTGATTCAGCCCCATAATCTGGGTGTAGAAATAATCACTGCTGCATAACGTTCCCTGACATCCGGATATGCCGGGGAAGGGTTCAGTATTCGTAATATTGAGCGAGCCGGTTCCCATAAAAACCAGTACCTGCTTAAATCCCATAGGTTTAGGTAACCGCTCGCCGGCGTGCGTATTAAATGTCATCAAGGCCATAGAGAAAACGGCGATGGCGGCGGCTTTTCGTTTAAATGTACGTAACTGCATAGAAGCTCCTTGTTGTTTTTCACTGATAACCGGCAAACCGGTTATCAATGGCTTTGTCGTTCCCTAAGACTTCCGGATGTTAAACATCCAACACCGTCAAGGTCGATATATCTTCCGGCGACAAACGTTCCAGCAGTATTTCCGGAACGGGAATGTCGTCAATGGTCAGATCCGGCTGTTCCACCATCAGGTCCAATAAGACCAATACGTGATCGGCAAGTATTGAGATCACCTCCGGTGAAAAATAACGGCGGTCATATATAAACGGCAGACTTAATTTGCCGTGCGTTTTCAATAACCCCACCCACAGTGGCGCGACAGCTTCCCGGTCTTCCAGCACCATCGGCAGCAATTTGTGGGCGAACGCCGTCACCTCAACGAAGGTATCGCGGTCATTACTGTCAACCGCCAGGCTACCTAACAACGTATGGTCGTGCGCATCTTGCCCTTCAGGAGCAAGCTGTTGGTGCAGCGCAACAAAATCAACGTGTTTATATTTCTGTAGCCGTAATACGGCGTCGTCATAGATGCGCCAGACTTGCCGTAAGCTAAAATGCGGCTGAAGCGTTAGCACCAGCGGAAGCGATGAAGAGAAGTCACCGTAAACGGATTCAAATTCATAGCGGTCTCTGAGGTTATATGCCATTTGGATCGGCATATTTTTCCCGGTGATGCGATACACCAACGCGGCAAGAGCACAGGTAACCAGCTGTGTGAGCGTGGTATTTTGGCGACGATTCGATAATTGCAACCGCTCAAGCCTCTCATCAGAGATATTCAGATCATAGGCCCCTGCTTTTTCCGGCTGCGCGTTGTCTGCCTCCGGGCGGTGAATCTGCTGATCCCGCAGCGTAAAAGACGTCCGCTTATCATGTAATTGGCTCAACCAATATCGGGTCGCCGTCTCCTGATGTTCGCCGAACTGGCTCAAGGCAAAATGTGCATATTCGGCTGTCGGTGCGGAGCACGAAAAATGCGTACCGTTGCACAAAGCGTGATAGCGGTGATACAGCTCCTGCAAAAACAGGAATAACGTAAACCCATCGGCATGGAAATGGTGCGTAACAAAGTAAACCACGCCCAGGTCTGCGCCGTTATGAACAAGATACAGTTCAAACATCGGCATCCGGTCTGCCTGAAACAGCTTCATATTGGTCGTTTTCTGAAAACCGGCGACGGTTTGCTCAAACGCCGCTTTGTCAGAGAGATGGGGCCAACAGATTTCCCGGCATTGCCGTATTACCTCGTCGTGAACGACCTGCACCCAGTGTTGCCCGACCCATTCAGCGCCGGTTCTCAGAATGGCATGGTGGCGCACCATCTCGTTCAACGCCTGATTCAACAACGGCAGATCGACCGGCATTTCAATCCAGAATCCCTGACCGATATTAAAGGTCGACCGCTTTTTCACCTCGGTCTCATGCAGAATAAATGCCTGAATATGGCTGACCGGATAGTAGCGAACGCCTTCGGCTAAACACGACCACAAGCACGCAGGCCGCTGCACGCGATCGAGCACCTCTTCGGCACGGTGAACCTGCTGGTAAAACTCAAAATGCAGGCCGGTTGCATCTTTCCAGACGCCGATGCCTTGTTGTAATAACCGGCTTAACTCGGCGCGCCCCAGCGTCGGATCGTCAGTTGGGGTCGCCGCCAACGGTAACGCCAGCGAAACCGACTGAATAAACGCCGGGCGTCTCCCTGCTATTGAGTTGCCAGAGACAAGCGCTGATACCTCGGCATCGGCTGAAGACGATGCCGCGTGCGCGACATGGCGCGGGCTATCCGCAACATGCGCGGCAATCTCCACCGCAACAGACCGAAGCGATTCTTTCGTTAGCAGGTAAGCATCAAACTCAGTCGCGAAAGCGGCATTGATCCTGTTTAACAAACGCAGCCCCAACAGTGAATCGATACCGTAGCTGGCTGCCGGTTCATCCAGATCAATTTCCGTGACGGACAAACCCGCGAGCTCCGCCAAAATCCCCGTCAGTCGTTGCGCGACCTGTTGTACTTGCGCGGGTTGCTTCGCCGTATAATCTGGAGCGTCGCCGACCGGGTTACTCTGCACGGTGCCGGACCAACACCAACGTTTGTCGAAAGGATACCCCGGCAACGATAACGGGAATTTTTCCGCCGGAGAAAATGCGACCTCGATTCGGGTATCAGCGTTGAAGTCCGGCGAGAAAAAATCAACGCCGCTGACGTACAGCCGCGCCAGCGCCAGCAAATTATCGCTATCTGCCGGCGCCAGAACGGCCTGGCGGACCCGTTCAGCGGCGGACAAATCCCCCTCAGCCGGTGCCTGACGGCCAGTGCCGACTTTCCCCTGATAGCCGTTGTCCTGCGGTATCAATGCCGCACCGGCGATCACCCGCGCCAGAAACGTGTGCAACGCGTTGACGTCAGAAACGACACAGGCGCACCGATAGGAGAAATGACTCCGGCGCAACAACAAGTTTGCCGCCAGTTGTTTCAAATTCAACGTTTGTCCGGTCTGCACACTCTGTTGCAGATCCCGACAGCGTTGCTGCAACGCGCCGAGGCTTTTTCCAGACAACACAATACATACCGGCTGTTGACCGCCATGCTCCGACGATGCGCCTGTTTGTGGCGATCCAGGCCCGGCTATTGTTTCCGGCGCCCCCTGACGCTGCCCCTCGTGTTCATGAGGCTGCGCGACAACCATATGCACATTGATCCCCGTCGCCCCTAACGAGCTGATCGCCGCCCGGCGTTTCTCACCGGGCTCCACATGCCAGGGAACGGTTTCCGGGTTGATATAAAAGGCACTCTGATCGTGCGCCAACAAAGAGGCCCGGTCTTGCGTATTTGGCGTTCCGGGAATTTTCCGATGCCTGAGCGCTAACAACACCTTGAATAGATGGTTCATCCCCGCACTGTGGAAAGCATGGCCGACGTTATTCTCAACACTCCCTAACGCACAGCGTGCAGGCTGACCTGAACGCGCTTCCCGGCGATGCGGCCGAAAGACGTTTGTCAGAGCCTCGACTTCTGCGGCATCCGCCGCCGGCATCCCGGTAGCATGTGCTTCGACCAACGTAATACTCTCCGGCTGGATATCAAACCGTTGGTAGACATCAGAGAGCAGCGCTTCCTGTGCACCGGCGCTCGGCGCCATGATCCCATTGGTTTTACCGTTGTGATTACTGCCCCAGGCTTCGATCACACCATGAATTCTGTCGCCATCCGCCAGCGCCAGCTGCAATGGCTTTAGCACCACCACCCCTACGGACTCGCCGGGCATCATGCCGTCGGCCTGTGCCGAAAATGCACCGCCACGATCGGACGAAGACAACAACCCAAGGCGAGAGGCACTGCGCAACATATTCGGCGTGGAATAAATCATCGCTCCGCCGGCAATCGCCACCTCACACTGCCCCAGCACCAGTTGATCGCAAGCCTGTGCGACAGCCAACAGAGATGATGCGCACCCCGCTTCGACCGTCTGGCAAGGCCCCGTCAGATTCAGCGTGTAAGAGACGCGCCCCGGAACCTGAGACAAGGTAATATTCGGCGCAAAATGCTCGCCCTCGGCAAAACGCAGCGAATAGTCGCCGGCACTGCCGCAAAACACGCCCCAACGCTTGCCAGACAACGATTCAGGAACAATCCCCGCATCTTCAATGGCTTTCCAGCTCTCCTGTAAAAACAGACGCTCACAGGGATCCAGCATGGATGCTTCGTGTGGCGATATCTGAAAAAACAGCGGGTCGAAGTGTTCAATATCTGAGAGAAAACCGCCATAACCGGCATACTCGCCCTCACTCGCCGGGGCTATCGACCACCCGCGGCTATCCGGCGGCGTGGTAAACGCGGATTGACCTTGTTCAAGCCGGTGCCAAAAGTCGTCGGGGGTTTTCGCCCCGGGAAATTGCCCGGACATGCCGATAATCGCGATGGAATTCCGGCCCTCGCTCTGCTGCGGTTCGGCCCGGCGACGCGGTTCATGCGCCGTGGTGTTCCCTGCCGCTCCGCGCTGATAAATCTCCCGACAATGCTCAGAAATCATGTCAACGCTCTCGCGTTCAGACAACAGATGAAAATGATCTCTGGCGTGGGTGCGAAATACCTGAGCGCCCGGCAAATAACGCAGCCAGCGCTGGCAATGGCTTTCATCATGGGTCAACGCGTCACCCAACACGTGACGATTATTCTCAGCCAGTGCCGATAACCTGTCCCGGCGGTGTGACCCGTCATCGAGTGATGACGTGATGGTGATATAGTGCAGGTCAATCTCATGGGCATTCGGTAACGCGTTTACTGAATAAGCCGCCATGGCTTCGCGGTTACGCGTCAGGATCTGCGCCATGTTTTCAATTTTGTCCTTCACTACCGCTAGCGGCTGCGTTACCCCTTTTTTTAGGCACCCTTCAGCCAGCCACGCCAGTTGTTCATCGGCATCCACACACAGTAATTCTTGTTCGGTGTAGGCGATGCTTTCAAACCTGACTCGACCGGATGCCAGCACGTCGCTCAGGCTGTAATGCAAGAAGAAGTTTGCACTCATCAGCAGCGCGTCGCGGTAACAGAATGGTGACGAGACAGGATGATTGTCCGGCTGTGGAAACGGCGGCTCTAACAGAATCAGGCTCGATACCCGATAGCCGGCCAGTTGCAGTTGTCTGGCCATTTCATAGGCGATAATGCCGCCCATCGAATAACCGGCCAGCGCGTACGGCCCGGTCGCATCGGCAGCCTGAATGATTTCAATATAGTAACGCGCCATGCTTTCGATGCTTTCCAGCGGCTGGAACCGGGTAAGGAATCCGCGCGACTGAATACCCCAGATGGCATATTCATCGCCCAGATTGTCGGCGATCTTCAGATATAGCCCGGTCGAGCCGGTGAGCGGATGAATCCAGAACTGGGCACTTTCGGGCTTCGGTTGATCGGTAATCCCGACCTGACGCAATCGCGCGCTCAGCGGAATACACTCCGGATAGTGTTTCAACCACGCATTAACCGCAGGCCGGCCCTGCGATGCCGCGACGGTTTCACCCGATGCCCTGAGCGAATCATTCGCCGCTTTCTGGACAAGTGCGTCACCCGCGCTCACCGGCACCGATGCAACGGTATTATCCTTTGAGCCGGGCACCGAAGACGGCATCGGGTCATCAAGATACAACGACAGTGCCTCAATCGTGGGGTGGTCAAAAATGGCCTTGATCGTCAGCCTGGACGCAAACGCCCGATTCACCGCGTCAATAAAGCCAACCGCGTTGATTGAGTTGAGTCCCAATTCGGTAAACGGTTGATGGTTCTCAATTTCGCTCTCTTCAAAATAGAGGGTTTGCATCAGTAAGGCGCGAAGCTGACGGACGATGCCCTCACGCGGCACGGTATCGCCTTGACGCCTCGCGCCATCCTCCGGCGTCACGCCCTTTTTCTCGCCACTAACCACAGATGCGCCGTCCGCCCGAGCCTGCGCGGTTAGCGAAGTCGGGGTCAGGGCCGGCGTGGCCCAGTAACGCCGGCCCTGAAACGGGTAACCCGGCAGACTGATCCGTTGCGGCAATGGGGCCCCACGATATAAATCAAACCAATCCACCTCGACGTCGTTATTAACCCAGGCTCGCGCCAATTCCTGCCATTGTTCCGATGCGATCCACTCCTGACGCTGCACACGCTGTGCCGCCGCGTATCCATCATCCCATGTATGCTCTCTTGCCCATTCGGCATCATCGCCTGGTGATTCGCCAAGGTAATACACGCCGGGAGACGCCGTTGCGGTAATAAACAGCGCTAATTTTTCGCGCAACTCCGTGATATCGGAGACCACAAAAGCCACGCGTTGGGTCATCGCCTCTCGCCCGGTTTGCAGGCTATAGGCCAGTTGATCAAGTCGCGTTGCCGGATAACGCTGCAAAAATTGCCCCAGGGCCTGGGCATAGGCTTGCAGGGCGGTAGTGGTTTTCGCCGATAGCGGAACAATCGCCGGACGGGCGGCGGTGCCCAACGGACGCCGGGCACCCTCTCCCGGCGAATAGCTTTCCGTTCCGGTGAACGATTCGGGGTCATCGGCAATGTATTCCTCAATCACCGCGTGCGCATTAGTACCGCTGATCCCCGTCGCGCTGATGGCGCCGACCCTCGGTTGCCGGCCCTGACGCAACCAGGGTTGATTCTGCTGCTGAATCGTAAAGGGAGTCCGCTCTAATTTAATGTAGCGGTTACACGTCTCAAATCCCTGGGTTGCCGGAATCGTCTGATGCGCCATAGCCTTGAGCATCGCTATCAGACTCACAACGCCGGACGCAGCGAAGGTATGGCCGATGACGGGCTTAATCGAGCCTAAAACGCAGCGATGCGAATCGCTGCATCGTCCGGCAAAGGCATCGGCGAGCGCCTGAACCTCGATCGGGTCGCCCAATTGAGAACCGGTACTGTGGGAAATCACATATTGAATATTCCCCGGGTCGATTCGGTATCGGTCATAAATATTTTTCAGGAGTTCAGCCTGGCGAACCGGGTTCGGTGCCGTAATGCCATTGGTTTTTCCATCGTAGTTCACCCCGCTGGCTTTGATACACCCATAGATTCGATCGCCATCGGCTTTGGCTTTTGACAAGGGTTTGAGTAACACCACGGCCACGGCTTCCCCCGGCACCAACCCGTTGGCGCGTTGATCAAACACGCTGGCTTTGCCGTCGGGAGACAGCATTCCCGTCCGATGCATACTCTGATACACCCACGGCGTCATCAACAGGTTGATTCCCCCGGCCAGTGCCATCTCGCAATCCCCCTGACGCAGCGCCTGACAAGCCTGATGAACAGCCACCAGCCCCGATGCACACGCGGCTGTAAGGGCCATATTCGGGCCTTTCAGATCGAGCGCATAAGAAATACGCGCGGCCAGGGTCGCATTCTGATTGCCATTTATCGACCCCTGATCGCCAACAATGGCGCCGTAATCACTCTCTTCCGCCCCGACATACACCCCACAGGACATTCCCTGAATGCGTTGCCCCATATAGCCGGCATCTTCAAATGTGTGCCAGGCCTCCTGCAGGAAGAGACGCTGTCTGGGATCCATCTCCATCGCTTCTTTCGGCGCAATATCAAAGAATGCGGCGTCGAACTGCATAATATCCGTCATGAACGCGCCCCACTGCGGCAGCGTGTTATGCTTGCCCTGACCGTCTGGCGATCCCGACGACGGGTTATCGCTGACAGACGGCCAATCCCAGCGCGCGCCGGACATCTCGCCGATACAGCTTTCTCCCTGAATCAACGTATCCCAGAAGTCATCAATACTATCCGCCTGCGGAAAACGCCCGCTCATCCCGATCACGGCGATGGGCTCATCCATGACGTCGCCGGCAACCGTACTCGCCGTCGCCACAGCCGGCGGGTGAAACACGGTCGTTGTGTTTGTCTTCCCGCTGTCGTGGCCCAAGGCCGGATTAGCCTCTTCCTGCCCGGCGGTCAATGGCTCATGGTCTGCCACCGAGGATACGTGGCTTGCTTTCACCTCCGCTTTCGCTTTCGCCTCCGCCAACGCCTGACGCGAAAACAGCGCATCCAACGCCTGTGCGTGTTCACGACAAAAATATTCCGTCAGCCGCTTAACCGAGGCGTGACCGAACAGCACCGCCGGTGTGATTTCAACGTCAAAATAGTGACTCAACTCGCGGGAAAATGACGCCAGCGTAATCGAATCAAAGCCAAAATCAGCAAAACTGCTATTCAACCCGATACGTTCAACCGGCGTGCCCAGTAACCGGCTAATCTGCGTTTTCAGAATGTGGCTCACTGCAGTCCGCCGGTCTGTGACATCGGCGGGCAGCGATACACTGAGCGCTCCGGAGCGCGACGCCATCTCCTGAGGGTGTTTTTGCCCCGTGGCACGAATAGCCGCTTGATTGGCGATATCCGCCTTGCCGCTTACCGGATGATGTTCGTTGCGTTCGTCAGCCAAAGGCGCGGCCAACTTCAGAAAGCGGGCGACACGGCTGGGTTTTCCCGCTATCACCAGATGCTGACCTTCACTTTGCCGCAGCAATTGCTCAAAGACTCGCACCCCTTCGTCGCTTTCCAGCGCTCGCTGACCGCTGGACCTGAGATAAAACTCGGTGCTATCCCTGTCACGAACGCCCATTTTTCCCTCTTTCCAGAAGGGCCAGTTAATCACCAGCGTCTTACCACGCAGCGTACCCTGCCGAACCTGCGCCATGCGGTGCTTGCCATACCCCATCTGGAAACGGTTCCCCATGGCGTAGTCACAAGAACCAAAGTCCCCTAATAACGCAGCACTGGAGGAGAAATAACAGACAAAATCCAACGGATCCTGCATCAGCAGTTCGTCTAATAATTGCGTTCCGTCGACTTTCGGGCGGAGGATGGCATCAAACGCCCGGCGGGATTTCTCGAATACCGGCTCGCTGGCTTCCAAACCTGCCGCGTGGATAACACCGAGGATCGGGCCCATCACGTGTCTGGCCTGCACCAGATTAAAACGCATCGTGCCGACATCGCAGACATCGGCCTGAATATAATGTACCTGCCCGCCCAGGCGAGTCAGTTCCTCGGCCAGCGCCTGGCGCTCAGCATCCATCGCAGAACGCCCGGTCAGAATCAGTCTGGCGCAATAGTGCTGTGCCAGATACCGGGCGAAAATCAGCCCCAGGCCACCGAATCCACCGGTGATCAGGTAGGTTCCTCCCTGTTTAATCGCCGCTTGCGACGTCGTTTCATGCGTCAACGAGACCGGGCTGGGCTGCACCTTCAGGACATATCGCTCCGCGCCTTCATAGCAGACACTGTCGAAATGTTGCCCCGTCAACTCCTGATAAAGCATTGCGATATAGTGCTCGCTGAAGGCCGGTTGCACGGTAACAGCCGTTGTCGCTCCCGCCGTACCCACCGCTGGCGCAACGCTGATGGCAACCGCGCATTGCGTGCCGGGTAAGGCCGGCGTCAGGGAACGTTCGATGCCGATCCATGATTCCAGGTAAGCGCGCTCCAGTGAGTGATTGCTCACACCGGCCAGCAATAAGCGCGCCGGTGCCATATTCGCCGCCACCATCGACGACAACAACGCGTGCAGCGCAGCGGCATCTTGTAGATGACGACGATCCTCCAGTGGCCATAAGTATAAAATTGCACTGTGCCGAGGTTCTATCCGGGCGGATTTCAGTTGTGCAAAACAGCGTTGATAACTTTCGGTATTTTCCTGCTCCGTTTCGCCGGGCGACAGTTGAACGCCGTTCACCCCATCCGCCAGCGGATGCCGGGAGACAAACACAATCTCCGTCTGTGGCGCCAGCACCGCCATCTGCGATTGCAGCAAACGCTGGTTTTCCGGTTCCGACAAAAAGCAGATCACGGTGTTAAATCGAGGGTCCTGCGAGGATGCGGCCGGATGGGGCATCTTCTGCCAGGATTCGGTAAACAGCATCAGTGCTTCGCGTTCTTCCTGCGGTGCTGATTCCTGCGTCGATACCGCCTGGGGCGATGTCTCGCCAGATGATGCATTCCGGCCGATCCGCCCCAGATCATCCGGCGCCTCAAGCCAATGCCGCTCCCGGGCGAACGGATAACCCGGCAGGCTGATGCGGCGCGGCGTTTCTATCGAATAGAGCGAATACCAGTCCACGTGGAAGCCTTCCACCCAGAATCGGGCTATTTTGTGAAAAGCGCGTTGTTCCACCCAGCGCTGAAGCAGTGTGCGGCTATCCTCAGCCGACATAAACCCGGTATCCCGGCCGGTTTCCTTAGCACCGCTACCGGCGCCTCGCCAGCAGCGCTCCGGTAAGGCGTCATCGTCGGCAAACGCAGTCAGTTTGTTCTGCAACTCGCTGAGATCCTGCACGACAAAAACCACCCGTTCCTCCAGCGTCCGCCGTCCAACTTGCAGCGTGAAAGCCAGATCAGCAGGGTGAATGCCGTCAATATCCGGATGCATCGCCAGAAACTGCGCCAGATTTCTGGCCATCTCCTGAAGCCGCTCTTCCGTTTTCGCTGATAACGGAACAATCAGCGGCGTATTCTGTTGCTGGCGGTTACCCGCCTGCCTGACGTTCGGCGGCAGAAATTCTTCGACGATCACATGGGCATTCGATCCGGTAGCGCCAAACGAGCTGATCCCCGCCCGCCGCGGAACGGTGATCTGTTCACCGTCGTGATTGACCGTAGGTTGCTCCCAGTGCTGGGTTTCACGCTGGATATAGAAAGGTGAATGCTCCAGTTCCAGATAAGGGTTAACCTGCTCGGCATGCAACAGCGACGGAACCAGCGTCTTATGATGCAACTGGAGAATAACTTTACTTAACCCGCTGATGCCGGCCGCCGACTCGGCATGGCCGATGTTCGATTTGACCGACCCGATCGCGCAAAACTGGTTGTCTTTCGTGTATTGCCTGAAGGCCTTCACCAGACCCTGAACTTCGATCGGATCACCCAATGCCGTGCCGGTGCCGTGCGCTTCGATATAACTGATGGTGCGTGGATCAATCCCGGTTTTTTCGTAACAGCGCAACATCAAATCGGCCTGCGCAACCGGGCTTGGCACCGTAATTCCGCTCACCTGCCCGACGTGGTTGATGGCGCTGCCCTTGATCACCGCATAAATATTGTCCTGATCTTTGATCGCCTGCGACAACGGTTTGAGCAACACCGCTCCGACCCCTTCGCCGGAGACAAAGCCATTGCCGCCGTCGCCGAACGTTCGGCAACGACCATCCGTGGAATACATGTCCGCCAGCCCATAAGTCATATACTTATAGGGATGTAACGACAGGTTTACCCCGCCGGCTAAGGCAACTTTACTTTCTCCTCGGTGCACGCTTTCCAGAGCCAGATGCAACGCGGTCAGAGAGGAAGAACACACCGTATCTACGGCAAAAGAAGGGCCATGAAAGCCGCAGAAGTACGATACCCGGTTAGCAATCGGGGCATAATTCATTGACAGCGGCACTATCTGACCACGATTGACGATTTCAGATGCGATCAAGGCGTAATCATTGTGCATGACCCCAACAAAAACCCCGACATCGCGACGCTTGCTCGGTCCCTGTTCTGCGACCAGCGTTTCCGGGGTGTAGCCCGCATCTTCGATTGCCGCCCAGCAGGTTTCCAGAAATAACCGTTCCTGAGGATCAAGCCACTGTGCTTCTCTGGGGGAGACCCGGAAAAACTGGGCATCAAAACAGTCCACATCCTCAATAAATCCGCCCCATTGAGGAATCGGCCGACCTGACGGCGACGTAATGCCATCCAGTACGCTTTTCTGCCATCTCGAATGCGGAATTTCGGTGACGCAATCTTTACCGGCTTTGAGATTATCCCAAAACTCCGCCATCTGTTTCGCACCGGGATAACGGCCCGACATGCCGATCACGGCAATATCTTCGCTTTCCGATGCCGTCTGGCTGCTCGAAGCGGCATGAGAAGCCGACTGACTGGCGTTGATCTGCGCCGTACCGGCCTGAGTAACGCCGGCGGACACGCCACCCGCATCCGATAACGTTTCCGATGCCACCCGATGCGCCTCATCCTGCCCGGCGGCGACGGCGATATCGGTCGCGACGTCGGCAGGCGCACCGAATGAGTCCGGGTAGCGCTCCAGCAAATACTCCGCCAGTGCGCCGACCGTGGCATATTCAAACAGCAACGTCGGATTCAACTTAACCTTGAGCGACTGTTCCAGTGACTGCACCATTTGCAACAGCCCCGCCGAATCCAACCCCAACTCGTAATAACCGATATCGCTCTCGATTTCCGTCGTACTTTTCGCCAGCGTCTCGGCCAGTATCTTTTTCACCGTATTCTCAGCCTGTTCCAATGCCGAGGCATTCTCACTCGCCGCGATAGCCGAAGCCGCTGACGCCACAGGTCCGGCGTCATGTTTCATCGGCGCAACCGGTTTGACGGACGCCGCGATGGGTTCACCAGCCTGGGTTGGCGCCGCCGGGGTTCGCGATGCGTTGATCGCCGCGGGATCGCGCACGCGCTTACAGGTGAAATTTTTCAATTCGCCGATCTTTTCACCGCCTGGCTTAAAAAACTCCATGGTCAGGTAAGAGAGTTGGCTGGTTTGCTTGAGCGAGTCACGGCTGACGCGGGTAATACAACGCCCTGACAACGGTTCTGATGCGCGGAAGGACTCATAATAAAGCGGTAAAAAGATATCTTGCTGGTGGTTTTGTTCCAGAAACAGATCCCCTGACCCGATAGCGCTCCCGTCAATCAAAACCGGGTGAAACAGATACTGTTCCGCACCAAACAGCGCATCGTCAGGAACGGCAATATCAATCAGATTCGCCGAAGGCAGGTGATAGATAACGCCGTCACCGACCATCGGCCCGCGGTGGCGGATGTCATCGCCACCAAATTCCGCATACGCATCCTGTAACCGGAGCTGACTGACCGCCGCCTTTTTCAGCGCGTCAAGATCGAGTGTTTCATGAAATACCGACGCCGCAACCGGGTGCATTTCCGCACTCATATACAACTTCACTCCGGACGGCGAGTGTTCATCCGACACTTCACTGCCTTCCACTTTCAACTGCCAGTATCCTTGCGCCTGCTTTTGGCAGCTGATTTGTGCCTCCACGCCATAGTCATCACCGATGGTAAAAGGGTAATGAATGGTGAGGTTCCGCATTTCCAGTTGCCGGTAATCCATCCCCTGCCGATGGAAAAACTGAAAGAGCAGATCGATATACGCCAGTCCGGGCAACAGCGATTGGCCGAAGGCCTGATGGTTACGCAAAATGCGATGATGGTGGTTAAACGGTTGACTCCACGGATGATTTTCCGCGAAAAACCCGGCACGACCGATAGGATAACGCCCTTCGCCAATGCGGTTGCCGTCAGCAGCGATGTTTTCAGCCGTGCGGGTTGCTGATGCCGGTAATTGCGCCCGAAAAACGTCTTTCGCAAAGACATAACCGGGCAGATGAATTCGCGTTGGCGGCTGCGGATAGAAACTTTGCCAGTCAACCGGTTTACCCTGTAGCCAGGCGAGCCCAATCGCCTCCAGTTCCGGTCGGGAGAGTTGATGCAGACCACGGTGTTGATAAGCAGCGGCAGTCAGAGGCGGTTGTTTTTTCCCCGCCGCCGGAGCCTGACCGAAAGCGTGACTCGGCGCGACAGGCTGACGGCAGAATGCCTGTAACTGCTGCCAGCAGTCGTGCTTGTCCGTCGCAATCAGGAAAAAGCGTTCCGGCATCGCTTCCCGTCCAACCTGCAACGTATAGGCCATTGACTGGATGAAGGACAAGCCATCATCAGGTCGCTCAGCGTCTGCAAGATAGCGGCTCAGCGCCTGAATCTGAGCGTGCAGACTTTGCGTCGTTTTCGCCGATAACGGAATGATCCACCCGGCGGTAGCGGGCTCAGCAACCGCAACCTGCTGCGGTAAATACTCTTCGATAACCAAATGGGCATTGGTGCCGCTGTGACCGAAAGAGTTCAGGGCCGCCAGCCGTGGTCTGCCGGCATGGCTTTTCCAGGCCGACGTCGCGTTTTGAATGTAAAAAGCGGAATCCTGCAGCTCAAATAGCGGATTTGCCTGCTGATAATGCCTTAAACCCGGTAGCTGACCATGACGCATCGACAACAATATCTTGATGAGGCCGATCACCCCGGATGCCGCCGAAGTATGGCCGATATGCGATTTCACGCTGCCCAAAGCACAGTAATGTCGTTTGTCGGTTAACGCCTTAAATGTTCGCGCCAGGGCATTGACCTCAATGGTATCGCCCAATTTACCGCCGGTGGCATGGGCTTCAACGTAACTGATCTCTTCAGGATTGATGTGATATTGCCGGTAGACCTGCTCCAGTAATTGTTGCTGAGCCGTACCGCTCGGCGCGGTAATACCGTTACTCGCCCCATCCTGATTGATACCGGAAGCACGAATCACTCCGTGGATAGGATCCCCCTGCGCGATGGCCTGATCCAGACGTTTCAATGCAACGATCCCGACCCCTTCCGAGAGCAGCATACCGTCGGCCATCTGCTCAAAAACCGGGCACTCTGCGCGGTGAGACAACATGCCGATACCGGACAAACTGGCCAACGCGCCGGCATCCAATGCGGCGAAGACACCGCCGGCCAGCGCCAGATCGGTTTCACCACGACGCAGGCTTTCACACGCCAGATGTATCGCCACCGCAGAAGAGGAACAACCGGTATTCACCACCAATGCCGGGCCTTTCATATCCAGAAAGTAAGACACACGTGATGCAATAATCGCCTCAGACGACCCGACAAAAGAGCCATGATGATAATTCGATGGTTCAGCGCCGATAAAAACGCCCGTATGACTACCGGCCAGCGCTTTGGGGTTATAGCCCGCGTCTTCCAGTGCTTTCCAGCTTTCCTGCAATATCAGGCGCTGATGCGGGCTCATCGACAACGCATCCTGCTCGGTAATCCGGAAGAAGGTCGCGTCAAAACAGTATCGGTCTTTGACGATCCCGCCCCATTTGCAATAGGTTTTTCCGCTCTGCGTTGCGTCTTTTGCGCCTGTATCGCTGCTGTTCGTCTCGACAAAATATCTGGCTTGATCCAGATAATCCTCAGGTAACTCTTCTATTCCTGAGCGGTTGGCAATCAGGTTCTCCCAGAAACGCTGGGTATTCTCGGCGCCGGGAAATTGCCCCGACAGTCCAATCACGGCAATCGCCACCGGCTCGGCCGGTTGTCTCTCTGGCGTTAGCCCTGAATCCTGGTGGGGCATCGGCTGTGCGGCAGACGGGGAGTTCGCAGACGGGGAGGTCGCCGACGGCGACGGCGTGGGTTCCTGCTGGGGTGGCGCTTGCCACTGTGGCGACGTGGGTTGCCGTGATGGAGACGACGCCTGCGGGATAACGCTCTGCTCGGCACAGGTCAGCGCGATATGCGCACTTAATGTTTCGACCGTCGAATAATCATAGAGCAACGCCGGATTTAGCGTGACCCCCAGCGATTGGTTGACCTGATTGATAAAGTTAACGCTAAGAATCGAATCAATACCAAAATCGGAAAACGCCCGCTGCTCATCAATCTGCTCAGGCGGTAAATTAACTGAACGGGCTAACGCCTTGATGACACGGCGCGTGATAGATTCCCGCGTAGTTTCATTATGTGCAGTTTCATTATGTGTCGTTTCATTATGTGCAGTTTCATCATGTACAGTTTCATCATGCGTATTGGCTCGCCCGGCGTCATACGCCTGGCGGGCCGGGGCGGCAGACAGCGTCTCGCGCGCACCGACAGAAAGCACGTCACGCGGCGCAGTAAGGACGATATGGCGGCTCAACGCGGTGGCCGAGCTGTAGTCATACAGGATGGCGGGATTCAGGTGAATGCCGAGTATTTCATTGATTTTATTTACAAAGTTGACACTTAAAATAGAATCGATTCCGTATTCGGAAAAAGCGATGTCCGCATCGATTTGCGCAGCCGACAGATTAACCTCCTGCGCCAAAGCAGACACGATGGCATTATGGACATGTTCTGCAATGTGCTCGTCGGTGACGTGATCGTCGGTTATCGGTGCCGTGAGCGTGGCCGCCGCCGATGAACGCGTAACCAACGCAACCGCTGGCGACGCCTCTGCCGGCTGCGGCTGCACGGCGGGTTGCCTTGGCTGGCGAATCATTCCGTCGCTTCTGGCGACAATAACGGTTTGCCCCAGTGCATGTGCACGTTGCGCCGGGAACTCAACCGCCAAGAACCCTTCTTCTTCCAGTATCTCCCGCCAGGTTTCAGGCGCGATGGCCGGGCTACCGACGATGCGTAACGCCGTGTCCTGATGTAACCACCATCCTTTGAGTAACCCGAACGTTAAATGAGTAAAAACAGACTTATCGCTCAGCTCATTAATGACCACCATTCCCCCGCGGCGCAGGGCCGCTTTGCAATGCCGCAGCGTGGTCCGAATATCTTGGGTGGCGTGCAGTACATTCGTCGCAATCGCCACGTCAAACGATCCCTGCGCAATCGGCTGTGTCGCCAGCGGTTGTTCAATGTCCCACAATGCATAGCCAAGAAACGGGCACGTCGGACCATAGTGACGGCGGGCGTGCATCAAAAACGCCTGAGAGAGATCCGTATACAGATATTCCTGAATATTGTGCCGATATTTCATCAGCTCGGGCAAAACCATGGCCGTGGTTCCACCGGTACCGGCACCGATTTCAACCAGGCGCAACGACGCATCATGATCAAACTGCAAGACTTCATGCACGTAGTCGCTCACCGTAGCCGTCAACACCCGATTAAAAAAATCAGAGACCGGATTATTTTTATAAATCCCTTCGACTTTCTCCATCGAGGCATTGGGGAACAGCACTTCCGTTGCCTGCACCTGCCCCGTCAGAATCTGGGGCAAATGGCGCAGGCAGCTCTCGACAAGGTTCATCTGCGTCATACGGGCGAGATCATGACGATAACGGTCACGATAGGCCTCCCACGCCTGCCATACCGCCTCCGGCGACTCCGCCGACGGCTGTCGGCGAATCAACGCCTCGCCCTGCCGGGTTAGATATCCCGCCTCGCCTAACTGCGCCATTGACTCCGCCCACCAGGCGCGGAACTGATGTTCCAGCCCAATACGGCCGGCAAGCGAAGAAAAATCCGCGGCATCCAGCGACGCCGAAAAAACGCCAAGCCCGTCAAGCTGTACATAAAGCAGTTTCACCAACCACTGATTAATGGCATCAGGATGATGGGATTGCAGCAGTGCGTCGGCCTCTTCATCCCATTGATTGTCAGAGATATTATGCATTGGTCAGCCTCCTGCTGCGTTTATCCGATGAAGATGGCGTGGATGATGATTGGCGTTGATGGCTCAACAGAATGGACTCCTGCGGATGCAGGTTCATCAGTTGCTGTACCGGTGCAGAAGCATTCAGGCACACCAGTTGTTGCAGGCGTCCTTGCTGTAACAACGTGACAAAACGTTCAAAACAGGCAAAACCCTCTGCATCGCTCAGAGCAGAAATGCTTTGACTGGCGGGTAACCCGGCAAGAGAAGCTTGCCAGAATCCCCAATTGATAATCCCTACGGGAAAATCGGCGTAATGCTGTAAAGCCCGCACCAACGTATCAGAGAAAGTAATCCCTGCGGCATAAGCCGATAGCGTCGCGGCACCCGAGAAAGAGAAAGCCTGGCAGGAGGAGAAATAGACCAGAAAATCCAGTGCTTCGTGCCGAAGCGCCTGGTAGAAATTAAAACTCCCCGACGCCTTGACCTGAAGTATCCGCCAGAATGTCTCTTCTGTTGTCTGGCTGACGGCATTTTCGGCATCAAAGACCAGACCGGCGAATATTGCGCCGTTAATGCGGGAATATTGCTGCTTGATCTGAGCCATCGCCGCCTGCAAAGAGGCGGGGTCCGTTGCATCTGCCTGAACATAATCCGGCCGGATACCGGCGGTTGCCACCGCCGCCAACGCGTTCTGAACGGCGGGACTGGACGCCGGCTGGCGCCCCAGCCAGATAACCGTTGCCTGATAATGCTCCAGCAACTGCCGGCTCACCACACGGCCAACAGTGCCGCTGCCTCCCAGAATCAGGTAGACGCCGCCATGCTTGACGCCATTCTCATTACTGAAACTCTGCGAGTCCAGGCGAAAGAAGGTCTGCCGGTAGCGGCGTCCACTGAGCAACCGAATCTGTTCGCCCCGCTCGCTCATCCGCTCGCCGACGATCTGCTGCATCAGTTTTTCTCGCCGCTCCGGCGTCTGTAAATCGCGGCTGGACACATCCAGATTTCTGACTCTGAAACGGTGGTCCCCCTGCGCAACCGAGTAAGCCAGCCCGCTGACTCCGGCACCGTGATAACGAATTTCCCGGGAAGAAGAGGGATGGTTATCCTGCGTTACCACGGTAAAGTCTATCGTGGTCTCTTTTGCCGACCGCTGTTGTAGCGACTTCACCAGACGCAGCAGTTGCAGCTCGTTCTGTTTCAGGCTATCCGTGATCGCTTGCGCGTCGGCCAGCGACGGCCCGACGGCGGCGGCAATAAAAAAGACCTGCTGTACCGCGCCTATCTCATCCAGACAATCGTGGATCGCGTTTGCATCCTCAATATCACATCCCCAGTGATCCGGCCCGACCCGATACACTTTTTGACCGGCCTGGCTTTGACCGGTCTGGCTGCTCAGCGAGAGACGCAGCAGGCGCCCGGACTGACCGGCCAGTTTAGCGACTAACGCATCTTCCAGTTCGTTTTCCTGTCGGCTCCCGACCACCAGCACGTTATCCGCCCTGCCCGTCGCCGCGGTTCTGACGTGAGGGCTTTCATCCGATTCCCACCGCGCAACATAGCTGAAGTACTCATCAGCCCGGTTGATGGCCGGTACCTCAGCGAGAGCTCGCGGCGTGGCTGGAGCGTCTATCGTGGCATCAGGCGGCGCGGTCATCGCGGCATGGTGGGGATTGCCGATCCAGTATCGGTCGGTGGCGAACGGGTAAGTCGGCAGGCTGATTCTTTTTGGGCGCGATTGCGGGTATAACCGATACCAGTCAACCGGCATTCCCTTGACCCATAACGCCAGAATTCTGGCGTATTTACGTTTATGGAACCACTGATCAAGCGTGGATATCATGTCTTCATCGGTTGCGAATATGTCCAGTATTTCTTTGTTTTGCCTGATATTACCGAGAAATAAATCATCAATGATGTCTTCTCCCGCCAGAAATTCCCTCAGCTTTTCAGCCAGAAAATCAATAGACGAGGTAAGGATCCCCAGACGCTGTTCCATCGCGTCCCGCCCGACTTGCAGGGTATAAGCCAGTTCGCTCAGTGCCGGTTGTGGTTTATTTTCCGCCGTAATCCGGGCCAAAAGATTTCCCGCTGCCGCCATCAGACGATCCGCATTTTTTGCCGACAGTATGACCATGACGGCTTCCGGTTTCCCTGCCTGCCGGCCGACATCCGGCGCGTTCTGTCCTCCGGTATACTCCTCGAGCACGACGTGCGCATTGGCACCGCCAAAACCGAAAGAACTGACGCCGGCCCGGCGAGGCAGCGCCTGCCCCTGGCTGTCCACAGGCGCGGCCCAGGGCCGGTTCTCCTGCACCACATAAAACGGGGAATCGTCCAGCCGGATGTAAGGATTAAGTTGTTCAGAATGCAGGCTTTTCACCAGCGTTTTATGCTGAAACTGCAGTAAGACTTTAATGACCCCGGCAATACCGGCGGCCATCTCCAGGTGGCCGACATTCGTCTTAACCGATCCCAGACCGCAATGTTGCGGCGAGTTTTCCAGCGTCGTCGTGGCTGGCGTGTGACGATAGAGATCCTGAAACGCGCTTTTCAGCCCATCAATTTCTATCGGGTCGCCAAGCGGCGTCCCGGTACCGTGGGCCTCAATGTATCCGACGCTGCGCGGATCGATCCCGGCGTCGGTGTAGGCTCGCTTCAACAAGGCCGTTTGCGCTCTCGGATTCGGCGCGGTTAATGAGTTGGCTCGGCCGCCGTGGTTTTCAGCACTGGCCCGGATCACACCATAAATGTGATCGCCTGCGGCTTCTGCAACACTGAGCTTGCGAAGAAAGAGCATCCCGACCCCTTCCCCGCGAACATACCCGTTGGCCGCACTGGAGAAGGTTTTGCAACGACCGTCCTGGCACAACATGCCGGCTTTGCTAAAGCTGATATAACCATCGGGAGTCACCAGCGTGTTCACGCCACCGACAATAGCTTGCTCACATTCGCCGGCGGCGATGGACTGAACAGCCCGGTGAATCGCAATCAGGGATGACGAACATGCCGTTTCTATCGGCTCGCTGGGGCCGTGGATATTCAGGAAAAAGCTCATTCGGTTCGGTCCGACCGACGGAACGATCCCGGTCAGGGAATAACCTTCAATCGGCAGCCGGGCTTCACTGAGCAGCGCGCCGTAACCGCTCATGCCGGTTCCCACGAAAATCGCCGTCTCGGTGCCGGAAATTTCACCGGCACTGTAACCGGCGTCTTCAATGGCACTCCATATGTAAGTCATCAGCAACCGTTGCTGAGGGTCCATCAACTCGGCTTCTTTCGGCGAAATCCCAAAAAACAGCGGATCGAATTCATCAACACCCTCAATGAATCCTCCCCATTTCACATTGGATTTATTGACTTCGCGAACCGGATCGCCATACAACGCCTGCCAGTCCCACCGCTGTTTCGGGATCTCCTGAATACAATCTTTTCCGCTGACCAGATTGTCCCAAAAGGCGTCTAAATCCCGGGCCATCGGGAAACGACCGCTCATGCCGACAATCGCTATCGGCTCACTGGCAGGAGCGGTTGTTTTTATAGCGGATGTGTTTTTATCAGACGGTAGCGATGGTAAAACCGGATTTACACGCCCCGGGGAGCGGAATGTTGCGCGTTGGGGAACGTCACGCTGAGCAGGGACAGCGTTTAAGGTGCGTTCATCTATCGCCGCCGGCTCTGCGGCCCTGGTCGGCGTTGATACCGTGGTTAACGCCGACGGCAAACGTGATGGATGCTCCGGATGCAGCGTTGTGAATGCCGCCGGGTGCGTCGCCGCCAGATAATCAACAAACTCGCCCAAAGTCGGGTATTCAAAAAATACCGTTGGCGTCAGCGACAGATGATATTGGCGATTCAACTGGTTGCTAAACTCCGTCAGCAAAATCGAGTCCAGACCAAACTGCGACAGCTCAGTATTAAGACTGATCTTACCCGGCTCCAGCTTACGTAGCCTTGCCAGTGATTTTTGCATCAGCGGGATCAACGTGTCTCGCAGCGCCCCTGTCGTTGTACTCGTCGTCGGGGCTGCGTCCGCCAACGCCTTCCCTGCGGCGGTCGTTTCATTGGTTTCAGGCTCCGCCCGCATCACTGAATGCGTATCGGCATCGGCGGATATCGTCGATGCCGCGGTTCCTTTCGTCGCCTCGTCAACCACTCTGGATGAAAAACCACGGAGCCTGACCCAGACATAACCGCGCTCATCGCATAAGTCATAGTCCATTTTTCTGACTCGGTCGGTTTTCGATGAACCGGGGGTAAAACGCGCCCACACCCAAAGAGTCTCAGGCAACGCCGTCGCCGTATCCCAAGGGGACATCGCCAGACTTTCCAACGCAAACGGCAAGGCAAACTGAGGGTGTTCAGCATCCACCAGTAAGCCGGCCGCTATCTGTAATGCTGAATCCATCACACTGGGATGCAAAAAAAACTGATGTCGGGTATCCGCCACACAGTCGGGTAATACAATTCTGGCAATAGCCTGACTAGCGCCTTCATCAATCGATATCACACCTTGATAAGCCGGCCCATGCAGGATGTCCATCGCGCTATAAGCGCGATAACACGCGGCGCTGTCGAGATGTCTGGCGGTGCACTGGGCCTGCAACGCGGCGATATCGACGATGGATGATGTAGCCGGAGTCGCAAGCGACGCATCGCCATCAGGCGACGCCGCCATCTGAGCCATGCCCCGGCAATGCGTGACGCGGTCGGTGCCGCCAGCAGGCGTTTCCTCGCTGTATATCTCAAAACTGATATCACCGTTGTCTTCAGGATGCAGGTCGACGGACACATGCAATCCTGCCTCCTGAACGATCATCGGCCTCAACCAACTCACATTTTTCAGCATCACCGACTGAGAATGGCCGGCCGCATCCGCTATCGCCGCTCTGGCCAATTCCAGATAGGCCACCCCGGGCAACACCTTCTGCCCTTTAACGATATGGTCGGCCAGAAAGAACTCGAGCCCGCTGAAAAAACTGCGGTAACGCTGAATGCTGAAATCCGACGTGTTTTGCTGCACAAGCGGGTGAATCTCTCGCCACATCCGCTGTTCACGAGGCTCCGGCATCGATAATGCCGCGGTCCCGGCGGGACTCCAGTAGGGCTCGAGGTGGAAAGGATAGCGAGGCAACGAGATCTTATTAAAACCCGCTGTCCCGGCGAACTCGGTCAGCGGGACATCGACACCCCTGATCCAAAGTTCCATCAGCACACTTTTGTCATTTTCCCAGCTAAGCGTTTTTAGCAAATCAGACAATCGGTTATGGCGGGTAAAGATGTCGAGGGCTTTATTTTCATCGTGTTGCCCGGTTCTCAGGTAGTACGATTTCTGTCCATTTGCAGCAATAAACTGAGTCAGTTTTTCCTGTAAATTGTCGATGCTGGTGTAACGGAACACCACCCGCCGCTCAAACTTGTTTCTTGCCGTCAGATAGAAATATTCCAGCGCAGCGGGGTGAATATCATGAGATTGCTGCAAAAAGGCCAGCATGGATTTAGCGTAATGAATCCACTGCCATTCATGCATGACCGACAGCGCCAGAAAATAGACGCCCTCCTGCGGCTTCATTGCCTCGTCAACGGCATTCTCGTGTGCCGGAACATCAGCGGCGCGGGGATATTCCTCCAGCAGCAAATGAGCATTGACGCCTCCGGCGCCAAAGTTATTCATCGCGGCCCGGCGGGGAATGTCTCTGCCGTGCTCATCCTGCAGGGGCGACCACTCTTCTGTGCTGTCATTGATATAAAAGCGTGAGCCATCCAGCCTGATTTTGTCGCTACAGACTGAAAAATCTTTAATCCCCGGTTTCTTTCGCGTTTTAAATGCATGCAGTACGCGAACCAGCGCGACCATCCCGGAAGCCGAGTTAGCGTGCCCCATATTAGGCTTGAGCGTACTGATTTTACATGGGGTTCTCTTTGACGGTTCCGCCTGCGTCGTGAGTTGCGCATCGGCATGTTTCAACCCTTTAATTTCTTCGGCATCAGCCAGCAGCGACGACGCGCCGTGAGCCTCGACATACGTAACGGTATCCGCATCAATGCCGGCCTGGCGGTATGCGTTCACCATCACCTTCGCCTGCGATTCCGCTGAAGGCATCGTCAGGCTGCCATAGCCTCCGGTGTGGTTGACATCCGAACCTAAAATCACCCCATGAATATTGTCTTGATCGGCAATGGCCTGCGATAAGCGTTTAAGCAAAACGGTCGCTGCGGCTTCGGCGGGCAAAAAGCCCTGCGCATTGGCCTGAAAAGGGAAACAGGCCGTCGCGCCGCCGAGAATCCCTAAAGACTCTTGCCCTAAATACGAACCGGCCAGCGCATCGCCGAATAAAAGGTTGGCCGCCCCCACCAGCGCGTAATCGGCTTCACCGCGCAGTAATGCCTCTTTCGCCTGATGCAAAGCAACACTCGCACCGGAGCAGGCGGTATCGATATAAAGGCTTTTACCGTTGAAACGAAAAGCATGGGAGAGGTAATTCGGCAAAGACCAGGACATCATGCCCAGGATGGAATAACTGGTCAGGTCGGCTTTGGCGAGAAAAGGCGTATAAGCAGCACCTTCGGAAGCAATATACACATCGACTTTCGCCTCCCGTAACTGCTGAGGCAAATAACAGGCATCCTCCAGCGTGTGCCAGGCGGACATCAACAATAAGCGGGTCCGGGGGTCCATATATTCGGCTTCCATCGGCCCCATATTGAACAGCTCAGGATCGAATCCGGCGATATCATTCAGAAATGCCCCATACCGGGTTTGCATCTCCGGCCCCGGAAAATGATTCTTCGGCACGAGAGAAAACAGCGACTCTTGTTGATCCAGCTTCCGGCAAAAATCTTCGATAGAATCAGAGCCGGGAAAAAAGCCGCCTACGCCGATAATCGCCACGGCTTCTTTTTCGTAAACCGAAAAAAGATCATTAGCCCAGGATGCGTTATTAGCCACCTCATCCTGTATCACCGTTAATACCGCAGCCTCTTTATTGTCGTTATTCTGCTTCGTCACGTTCAAGCCTCCAATTGCCTTATCTGACGCCGTTACCCGGTCGCTGCACACGGTGTTTCGTACTGAGTGCAGCGACCGGGAATCAAACGATGGCGTACATTCCTTTTCTCTTCAGACGAACAGTTCGCTAATTCGCCGACAATTGCAATTTGTCCCGCTTAAATACTTTGACGGTCCCGGCCTGAGAATCCCTGACCGCGACCAGACTGCCAAAGTTAAATTTCTTCAATACAAAACGGTCGATCAGTTCTGCTTCAGAAAGCTCCTGCCCTAAACGGTATTCTTTTTTATCAAAATCCTGCCACGATTCATCCGCCCGATAGCGAAACCAGAGAGGCTTAAGCCGACTATACTGGACTTTGCCTCCTGCCAGAAACTCCTTTATCGTCTCTGCCGATACCTGATCATCATTCAGAATATAGTAGGCTTTATCCGCCGGACAAATAATCATATTAAAGTTTCCGGAATTTATCAGATACTCGCTCATCATTAATCTTCCTTACTCAGAACATCACTGGTGGTGTTGTAGGCAGAAAAATAGTTCTCATCTCCGATAGTTTTGGATTTTTTACCCAGACTATTGAAAATATCGAATTTGAATTTGATAAAGGATGGATCAGAATTCAGGATATTGTCATACACCGGCATCAGCGTGGGGACATCTTTGCCTTTTGTCATGGTTTCCAGATTCACTTCCGTCATCCGCATATTCGCCATGATCTGCAGCGGCGTCGTATTGATGACGGCATGAGGCCAGTATTTGGTGAAAAAGAGCACATCGCCCGGTTCCAAATCGACATAAAACTTGGGCGCATAAGCATAAAGTGGGTTGTGAATTTTATGAAAGTTGATATCCAGACGCGCATCCATTTTCGCTGACATTCCATTAGCCCCATCAAGGAATGGGCGCAAGATATACCCCAACCGGGGATCGACAAAGTACCAACGTTTTACCCCGCTTATCATCAACGCACAGGAAATATCATTCCCCTGATGCCAGTTAGTTCCCCAGGTTCGCAAATTACCCACAAATAACTGACTAAAACTATTCGCTGAGTGACCATGAAACAGATCAAGAATTTTTCCCGCGCCCACTTCATCAATCAGGTCAGGGTAGTCATTAAAAATTTCCGCCGAGTTGTTAATGTAATAACTGACTCTGGAATCTTTGTCCAATTGAGAACGGAGTATTTTCTCCAGTTTGAGTTTTTTCAAACTGTTTCCCTTCTCATCATAGCCGACGGCAATAATCTCCGTATCTTTATAGTGCTCAATCAAATAATCATGGCTCCACTCCTGAACGGCTTTCGTATCATTGAGAAAGCCTTTGGCAATAATCGGCGGCGTACTGGCATCATTGATCATTTTCTGAAAAGTCGTGCGATCCATATCTGAAAAATCGTAAGACTTCATTTTAATAAACGTATCGGCACAGTCCGTATCGGCCAAATCAGGATACGCCGCCTGTAAATCCGCCAATTTTTTCTCGAATAAATCACGTTCGAACGTATCCATAAAATCGGGGGATTTCAATAGCAGACGCATATGCATCATAAAGTGAAAATTTGCCTGTTCTTCCTGAGAGAGAAAGAAGGACGGCATCATTTCAAACACTTTCCGTTGCGTTTCGCTTTGGATGTCATATTTTTCCATAAATATCTTCCTTTTGGATTCAGACTCAGAGAAGAGCGGTTTCAAGGTTATTGAAATGATGCTTTTTCAAATAGTCACTCAACCCCTGAAGCGAATTAACTTCCAGAAAAACCACCGGCGTTAACTTGATAGAAAAAAACGTGTTCAACTCAGCACAATATTGATTCACTTCCATCGACTCAAAACCATATTCATCAATATCGCTTTCCCACTCGATATTCGCTTGTTCACATTTCAGTATCCTGGCGGCCAATGCAACCAGATAGCCTGACAACGCTTCATCTAACTCATTCATTATTCACCTCTATTTCATCCAGAAATAACTATACCCGTCATACTTCACGTTGCCGGCGTGTTGGCTGCGTGACTCGGCCCATCAATGGGCCTCGCCCTAAAGGGCCAACGCGTTGCGTTGTTCAACACGCCAGCCGGTTGTCCCGCAACTCGAATTATTTTGGATATGTACTCACTCCATGTTTACGCCACAACAGAGCGCGGCTTCACGTCTGTCGATACTGAATGACTTTCATCATTACTTTCATCATTACTTTCATCAAATGTATTGATATCGTCGAAACCCTCATGCCAGCAAAAAACCTTTCGCAATGGATTAGCCGGCAGATGGAGTTTTTGTCGCGTTCTCCCCCGGCCTTCAGCCTGACGCAACGTCATCCAATCCACCGACTGCCCCGCCAGCCAATCCATCACCGCTTGCCGTATGGCATTGCCGCAATCGGACAATTCGCCGGCAATATCCGGTGATGGCTGTCGGTTATCATCAATCTCGGGGGGATGGCCCGCATGGGCGTGCCAGCGCTGTAAACGCGCTTGCAACTGCGCCATGTTTGCGGCGCAAACCGCCAGCCGCACCGCCCGGTGTTCCCGCCCCTGTTGCAGGGTGTATTCGAGTTGCGCCAGATAGGCCGCCTCACGCGCAGGTTGCGTTTCCGCCGCCGGCGCGGGCGCCCGCCACCGACCCGCAGCAATATCGGCCTGGATGCGGGGCAAGAAATCCAGGTAGTCGCCCACCAGGGTATGTAACCCGGCGTCATCGGTTTCGGAAAACAGGAAACAAAAGGTGGGTTCGCCTGCCCGGCGGACGGCTGAAAGCCCCCCTCGCCGTGAATGGCCTGCGGCTTAACCTCAAACTCTTCCAGCAACAGGTGCGCATTCACCCCGCCGATACTCATGGAATGAATCGCGCCTCGCCGGGGTACATCGCCCTGTTTCTCCCAGGTGCGGTCCTCTCTGATCAGCTCAAACCCATCAGCCAGCGTGATGCCTTCGTTCAGTTCTCCCAATCCGTCGATTTTTGCCAGACGGCGGTAGTACATCGACAACACCATTTTCACCAGTACCGGAAAGGTCGATGCCGTTTCCGCGTGCCCGGTCAGCGGCTTCAGCGACCCGATGGCAATCGACGACGGCTTCTCCTGCAAATACGGACCATACACCGCCTGAATAGCAACCAATTCAGACGCGTCCCCCAACTGGGAACCGTTGGCTTCCGGTTCGATATAAGACACGGTGGCCGGATCAATGCCGGCCTCGCTGAGCGCGGCCTCAATGGCTGATTTCTGCCCTTCGATATTCGGGCTGTACCACTTCAGCGGTGCTTTGCCGCCGTGGCTGACCCCGACGGCCTTCACATTGGCATAAATGGCATCGCCTTGCGCCAGTGCCATCTCCTCTGCTTTCAGGATAATGGCGCCGATCACTTCGCTTTTCACATAACCGTCTGAGTCATTGGCAAAACTTTTCGTGACGGGATGAGAGCTATATAAAGCCTGATCATCCGTACGATTCTGCACAAAAGGAGAGAGCCCCAACTCCGCCGTGGCGACAATCGCCTGCTGGCAGCGGCCTTCCTTGATGGCGCACATGGCGTGCCGGATTGCCACCAGAAAGCTGGCACAGCCGGTTTCAACGATTTCGCTTAACCCTGCCAGGTTCAGGATATTGGAGATACGGTTGGCATAAGCGGATATCTGCTCTGCCTGAAAGCGCCACTGTGCCGTCTGGGCCGGGTCCAGTCTGGCGGGAATATCCTGATAACCGGAATGTCCCCGTGTCGCGACAAACAGTCCGGTGCGTTTTTCACGGAACTGACTGAGGGTATACCCGGCATCCGCTACCGCCTGCCAGATAACTTCGAGCAATTTGCGTAGCTGAGGATCCAGCTTTTGCGCCTCTTTGTGCGGAATTTTGAACAGCTTATGATCGAAATACTCCACCCCGTCGAGATAACCGCCAATACGGCTGTAGCCGCTGTCTCGCGCCTGCAACGCCATCAGATATTTGCGCTTGTCGCTCAACACAGAAAGCGTCGTACGGCCGGCATTCAGGTTTTCCCAAAATTCGGCGATCTGCTCTGCCTGAGGGAAAATACCGGCCATGCCGATAATACTGACATTCCGCCCCGGTTCGTCTTGGGCCGGCGCGCTATCGGCGCTCGCCGGGTTGGCGTGAACCACGCGTTCTGCCGCCGCGGTTGGGCGGCCCGGCATCATCCGTCGCCCGCCGAGATGGCTACGCAGATGCTGCTGAATGTCCCCCAGGGTGTGGTATTCCATAAACAGCGAGCGAGACACATCAGGGAATGTTTCCCGGATGGTGTTCAACAACGCGACGGAGACGACGGAATCCATCCCCAGTTCATCGAGCGCGCGATCCGGGCTAATCATCTCTTCGGCGACTTTGAGCTGCCGACTGATGAGCTGTTTCAGATAGGTTTCAAGATTAACCCCAGCGCTGTCGCTCTCAGCCCCTGCGTCTTGCGATAACGACGGCGGCATCTCAGCCGACACGTCCGGCACCGGGTGGGCGGCACGGCTCTCAGCTACGTGCCTGACAACGCCGTTTTTCTCCTGACTCGCCGGCAGCCAGAAGGTCTGACGATCGAAGGGATACGTCGGCAGGCTGAGGCGGCGCGGGCGCAGCCCCCGATACAGAACCGACCAGTCGAACGCCAGCCCCTGGCACCACAGATTCAACAACCTGGCGTACTTGCCGCGCTCGGCCCATTTGGCAACGGCTTCGCGCAACTCTTCGTCCGCCGAGAACTGGGCCATCAGGCTTTTATGCGCGCCGCGTTGGCCCCGGTATGTGTCGTCAGGGTTGGCGGTACCTTGTAGAAAATCGTCGATCTTCGCCATCAGGTCGTGGAATGACGTGACGATCCATCCCAAACGTTCATCCATGGCATCGCGCCCGACTTGCAGCGTATAAGCCAGGTTGGTCAACGTCAGTTCGGCATCGCCTTGATGTCGCTCCAGATACTGCCTGAGATTCCGGGCAACCGACCGTAAACGCACCTCGTCTTTGGCAGACAACACAATCACATACCGATCCGCTACCGCCTGCGATACCGGGCGGGTATCACGATATTCTTCAATGACCACGTGCGCGTTGGTGCCCCCGAAACCAAAAGAACTGACGCCGGCCCGGCGCGGCAGCGGCTCGCCCTGCGCATTTTTCAGCGCTTGCCAGGGGCGATTTTCGCTAACGATATAGAACGGCGTGCCGGTGAAATCGATGTAGGGGTTCAGCGCCTCACAGTGCAGGCTCTTTACCAGGGTTTGGTGCTTCATTTGCAGCAGCACTTTAATCACGCCGGCAATACCCGCCGCCATTTCCAGATGTCCGATATTGGTTTTTACCGAACCGATACCACAGCCGACGTGGTGGTCTCCCTGCTGCGGCGAGGTGGCTTTTCCGGCGTTAAATGCGGCTTTCAGACTATTGATTTCTATCGGATCACCGAGTTTCGTTCCCGTACCGTGGGCTTCGATATAACTGACGCTGCCGGGGTCAATGCCGGCATTCCGGTAGGCGCTTTCCAGCAAGGCCACCTGAGCCTTCGGATTCGGCGCCGTCAACGAGCTGGCTCGACCGCCGTGATTCTGCGCACTGCCGCGGATCACACCATAGATGTGATCACCGTCCGCTTCTGCCGCCGCTAAGCGTTTTAGCAACAACATCCCGACCCCTTCGCCTCTGACATAACCGTCCGCCTGGCTGGAGAAGGTTTTACAGCGGCCATCGGCAGCAAGCATGCCGGCTTTGCAGAAGCTGACAAACGTATCCGGCGTGACCAGCGTATTAACCCCACCGACAATCACCATGTCGCAACCTTCATGACGCAGGGCCGATACCCCACGGTGGATAGCGATCAACGAGGATGAACATGCTGTTTCAATCGGCTCGCTTGGACCGTGGACATTGAGAAAATAGCTCATGCGGTTCGGCCCGACAGACGGCACGACTCCCGTGGCGGTGAAACCTTCCGCCGGCAGCTTCGCATCAACAATCAGACCGGAATAACCGGTGTTCCCCGTTCCAACGTAAATACCCAGCGTGCTGCCGGACAGAGAAGCCGCGGAATAACCGGCGTCTTCAATCACTTTCCAGGCATGGGTCATCAACAAACGTTGTTGTGGATCCATTAGTTCAGCTTCACGAGGAGAAATGCCGAAAAACAGCGGATCGAATTCCGCCATATCCTGGATAAATCCCCCCCAACGAATACTGTCGCGATTTTCAGCGCCATGCACCGCTTGCAGGTAGTCCCGCCAATTCCAACGCGCCGGCGGCACTTCGCTGATACAGTCTTTCCCCTGAAGCAGGTTTTCCCAGTACGTTTCAAGATCCGCAGCCATAGGGAAACTACCGCTCATTCCTACAATCGCAATCGCGTCGTGTTCATCACGCCGGGGCAGGTTACCGGCGGCCTGCACGCCGCGGCGTGCATCTTCCTGCGAGGTGTGAACGTCATGCCGTGGTGCGGCGTCATCTGCCGACGGATGGCTGGATAGCGGTGATTGCCGCATCACTTTTGCGGCAAACAAGCGACTGAAGTGGTCCTGATAGTGCTCGGTCAGGTAGTGGGTCAACCCGGCAATGGTCGGGTATTCAAAAAACACGGTCGGGAGCAGCTCCAGCGTGTATTGCCGGTTTAGCTTATTGGCAAACCCGGTCGTCAGAATCGAGTCGAAGCCCAGTTCATTCAGCTCGCTATCGATATCAATGTCGGCCGTCTCCACATGCAACAACGTGGAGACTTCCTGCACCAGCAACGACGCAATCACCTCATGCAACGCCTGCCTGTCCGTCTCGGTATGGCGCGCCTCGGTGGCCTCGTCTGGCCGAAAACGGGTCATAACGGGTTCGGCATGATACGCCTGAGACGGGTCAACGCGCTCATGATGAACAAACGCGTCACGCGCGCCGGCCTGATGCAAGACATCGGCGAATTTCGCCGCCAACACCGCCTGATACGTGTCGGCCAGGTAACCACTTAATGCTGAAAGGGTCGGGTATTCAAAAAAGACCGTCGGCAACACATCAAGCCCGTACTGACGGTTCAACTTGTTGGCAAACCCAGTGGTCAGAATTGAGTCAAAGCCCAATTCCGTCAACTCAAGATCCGCATCAATGTCTGTAGCGTCGACATCAAGTAATGCCGATACTTCTCGCATCAAACGTTGCTGTACTACACCTGCCAACTCTTGCTTATCAATCCCGGTTGCCGTCATAGGGCCAAATCCTTTTGCCTGTTCTGCTGCTACCGCCTCGTCACTGCGCTTTTCATCTTGTACCTGCTGCCGCCCTCGGAGCGTTCGGCGTAATTTTTCAACGTCGCCGGCAATGACCAACACCTGATTGTCTTCCCGCTCAAGAGCCTGATAAAAAGCCTGCAGGCCGGCATCCGTAGATATCGCCACCATGCCGGTACTTTGGTACATCATGGTTTCGACCGCGTCATCAACCTGCATCCCGCCCTCTTGCCAGAGTGGCCAATTGATCGCAAGGGTTCTTCCCATCCGCAACTGCGCAGCCACCTGTTGTTGACGATAGTGGGCGTAGGCATCCATGAAACTATTGGCTGTAACATAGTCGGCCTGCCCCGGATTACCCAATCCTGCTGCCGTTGAGGAAAACAGAATAAAGAAATCCAGCGGATGCTGTGCCAGAGCCTGATCCAGATTCACGGTTCCCTGCACTTTGGGGGCCAACACCGCCTGAAAATCCGCCTCGGACTTTTTCAGCATGTAGCCGTCACGCAGCACGCCGGCGCAATGCAGCACGCCGTTGAGCGTCCCATACTGCGCCGTCAGGGTCGCTATCAGTGCGTCAACCCCTTGCCGATCACACACATCAAGGCTGTGGTAATCGACCTGTGCGCCCAACGCAGCCAACCGGCTGAGCGATGTCTGAATGCGGGCGTTCATGGCGGAGCGTCCGGTTAAAATCAACCGGGCATGTCGGGTCTGACGCGCAATCTCCGTGGCGAAAACAAGCCCCAGCCCTCCGGCGCCGCCGGTAATCAAATAAACCCCCTGCTCTTTCCACGGCATACGGGGGAGCGTGGGCAGCGCAGACGAGGCGTCGGCAGTAGGGTGCGCCAGCGTACTGGTCATCACGCCGACTTCCTGCCAGAACAGCACTTGCCGCCCTTCACGGCCATAGCGAATATGACGTTCGTCCGGCACAAGGCGACTTTCACGCAGCATCTCGCCCACCATATCGGCGCTGACCGACTCATCCAGCTCAATCAATTGACCGATAACATGGGGATTCTCTAAACATGCCGTTTTTAACACCCCGCCGAGTGCGGCCAGTAACCGAGCCGGGAAATCACCCACCACCACCAGTTGCAGGAATATCGCCTGTTTGGGCTGGTCGGCTAACATCGTTTTTACATGCGCAAACAGCGCCAACGCATTCTGATGAAAGCTCAGGGCGATATCGTCCCGGTTCATTCCCGGTAACACGACGTCGCCCGTCAGGCCACGCTCGGTGGCGCTAGCGGGGTCACCACACAATAAGATTTGGCGGCTCGCGTATGAATGCGGAACAACGGTATTGACCGGAGCCGGTTTACGACGCCACTGCGGTACCAGCAGGAGCGTCCCCTTCTCCGGCGTCGGCGTCGGCTCAGGCGTGCGAGCGCTAAAGCCGCGCAGGGAAACACACAACACGCCGGCATCGTCGTACAACGTGATGGTCAGTCTTTGCACTTTTGCCTGGGGATCCGGCTGCACGCCACCGTCATAGGAAATACTGGCCCACATGGCGGGTGTGCAGCGATGCAATATATCTATCGACTCCATATCAAAAGGCAATCCCAGCCGATGCTCGCGGGACAACCCCAGCGTCGCCTGTAATGCCGAATCCATCAGGCCAGGGTGCAGGACATACTCGTCCAGTGTGTCATGGTACGCCTCAGGCAATACCAGCCGCGCCAGAACGCGTCCTTTCGCCAGATACAGCCTTTCAATGCCCTGATGTCCTGGCCCGTAGATGATCCCCAACCGACGAAAAGCCTGGTAACACTCATAATTATCCATGCTGCCGTCCTGATGCCCGGCCATCGCGACAGACAAGTCGAGTGTTTCCCGGTCATCCGACAGCGGGTCCATGACACGCACATTTCCCTGACAATGCGTCTGGGTTTGACCATCCGCCGTCAGAGAACAGATTTCAAACCGCATCACCTTCGTTGACTGCGGCGACAATTTAACCGTTAACGGGTAAATCCCATCGGCAACCGCAGATGGCTGCGGAGGTTCGGCAATGAACGGACGCACCCACACAATCTGCGTCAATTGCAGATGCAGCCCGGCACCGACAACTTGCTCAACGGCGGCACGCGCCATTTCGAGATAAGCCACGCCGGGCAACAGCTTTTTCCCGTTAACCCGATGGTCGGCCAGAAAAAACTCATGACCGTCAAACCAGGAGGTAAAGCTGAGCCCATGAATATCCGACGTGTTGCGATGCACCAACGGATGCAGACGATGCGGACTGGTTTTGACAGCGGGCACCATCGTGTCTTGTCGATCACGCTCCGGCGTCTTGATCTTCAGCCAGAAGCGATCGCGTGCGAACGGATACGTCGGCAAACCGAGGCGGCGAGGTTTTGCCGCGGCCGGATACCATTGCTTCCAGTCAACCTGTCCGCCTTTCACCCAAAAATCGAGTAGTTTGTCGTAGCGGCCTTGTTGTAACCATGTTCCGACCATCGCTTGCCAGGTCTCTTCATCAGCCAGCATCGACAACGATTCTTTACCGGCTTTAACACTGCCGCGATAGACCCCTGGCGGCATGTCTGCGCCGGCAAGGTAGGCGGCCAGGGTGTGTTTCAACTCCTGCACTGAACGAACGACAAAGGCCAGGCGTTCCTCCATCGCTTCGCGCCCCACTTGCAGGGTGTAAGCGATCTCCGTCAGGCTAGGCTGCTGGTCTGCATACGCGGCGGAATCCAGAAATGCGGCCAGGCCTTGCACCACGTCATCCAGCCGCACCGCCTTTTTGGCCGACAGCACAATTGCTACCGGTGCGGCCGGAGCGACAGAAATAGCCGCCGGAAGCGCAGACGACGCATGGCCGACGTCAGACTCCGGCGCATACTCTTCGAGAACAATATGTGCATTCGCCCCACCGATACCAAAGCTACTGACACCGGCGCGTCTCGGCACCGGCCGACCGGCCGCATCTTCCCCGGCAGGCCAGGCTTGTGTCTCCCTGACCAGATAGAACGGGCTACCGGCCAGCTCCAGATAGGGGTTTGCCGTCTTAAGGTGCACATTGCCGGGAATTTTCCGGTGGCGGAACATCAGCAGAATCTTCAGCACACCGGAAATGCCGGCGGCCGCTTCCAGATGCCCGATATTGGTTTTCACCGATCCCAGACCACAATATGCCTGTTGGGGCATCGGCTTATTCTGTTCCCGGTAGAGGGTTTCAAACGCTTTTTTCAACCCATTGATTTCAATCGGGTCGCCCAGTTTCGTTCCCGTACCGTGGGCTTCGATATAGCCGACCGTCTCGGGATCAATGCCGCTACGACGATAAGCCTGAACCAGCAGTTCTTGCTGTGCCAGCGGATTCGGCGCCGTCGGCGAGGTGGCTTTACCGCCATGATTCTCGGCACTGCCGCGAATCAGGCCGTGAATACGATCGCCATCGGCTTTCGCCTGACTGAGGGGTTTGAGCATAATGGCTCCGACCCCTTCACCACGACCATAGCCATCGGCGCTGATATCAAATGTTTTGCAGCGACCGTCCTCACTCAGAATACCGGCCTCCCCGGCGGTAATCGTGATCCCTGGGTTGGCGATAATGTTGACGCCCCCCACAATCGCCCGATCACAGCTACCGGAGCGAATCGCCTCTATCGCACGGTGAATGGCGACCAGTGAACTGGAGCACGCCGTATCGATAGGCTCGCTGGGGCCGCGCAGGTTCAATACATAAGAAACACGGTTTGCCAGCGCGAAGTGAGACAGCCAGGGCGGGTCACCGATCCCGAATTTATCGTGAGAGTACTTCAGCCAGGCGTCTTTATACTCAGACGTTGATACGCCGACAAAAACCCCGGTATTGCTGCCCGATAAATCACTGGCGCAATAACCGGCATCCTCGATCGTAGCCCATACCGTTTCCAGAAAAACCCTGAATTGCGGGTCCAGTGATTGCGCCTCACGCGGAGAAATCCCGAAAAACAGCGGGTCGAAACAATCGACATCCTGCATGAAGCCGCCGCAATTCACTTTGGTTTTGCCGGGGGTTTCATGCGGATCGCCATAATATTCCCGCCAGTTCCAGCGATCTGCCGGCACCGGGCTGATCAAGTCGCGATTCGCCTCTAACTGTTGCCAGAATTCGTCCAGATTGCGGGATTGAGGAAACCGGCCGCTCATCCCGATAATCGCTATCGCGTCGGATGTGGGTAACGCGCTCGCCCCGGCGGTTATCCCGCGGGAAGACGGAACGCCTGATGCAGCCTGGTCGGACGCGGCGTCGTCAAAGGGCGCGATCATCGCTGCTGCCGACGGCTGGCTTTGCGATGACGTCCATCGGCCAACGGCTTTTCTGCCCTCACCCACTTTCGTTGTGCCGGTGACGGTAAGCTGAGGCGGGCGTACCGCCGCCATACCGGATACGGCTCCGGCGGTGATGGGGAATGCGGCGGTTTTATCCGCAAAAGCGTCAGGGTAAGTGCCCGCCAGATAGTTTCCCATCGCCCTCAGGGTTGAATGCTCAAAGAAAACCGTCGGCATCAGTGCCAGCCCATAGGTTTTATTGAGACGGCCGGCGAATTCGGTGAAATCGATAGAGTTGAAACCGTATTTGGATAACTCCATATCCAGCTCTATCTTTTTCTCATCAAGCTTTTGCAGTTGTGCGACCATACTGACCAACACAGCGCAAACCTGCCCAACCTTAACCGCGCTACCGGCTGTGGTCGGCTTATCGATAGCCGCTGAATGCACCGGTGATGAATGCGACTGCGCGTGCCCGCCATAGAGCCTGGCCTGGATTTTTTCTGCGTCGCCATATATCACGCCAAGCTGGGACTCCTGACTGTGCAGCCCCCGAATCAATGCCCGGATCCCCGCATCGGTGGGCATCGGCATCAACCCGGTCTGCTGCCTGAGCAGTACTTCATCCGGGGCTGAAATCCCCATACCGCCGTCGCGCCACAACGGCCAGTTTATCGCCAGGGTTTTCCCCCGACGCAGACCGGCGGCGACCTGCTGATTACGCCGGACGGCGAACCCATCCATAAACCCATTGGCGCCGGCATAATCCGCCTGACCCGCATTACCAAAAGCGCTGCTCAGTGAAGAGAACAGCACCATAAAATCCAGATTGCAGTCCTGGGTTGCCTCGTCAAGAGCCAGCGTTCCCGCCACTTTCGGGGCTAAAACATCAAGGAATTCCGTCTCCGTTTTATTCACAATCAACGCGTCACGAATGATGCCCGCGCTATGAATAACGCCGTTCAGTTGACCTTCTTTTTGCAGGATCTGCCGTACCATCTGCCGGGTTTGTACCGGATCGGTCACATCCCCTTGCAGGTAAGTCACCTCAATCCCTTGTTGCCGTAACGCCACCAGGCGCTGTTCACCTTGTGCATTCAGGGCAGAACGACCACTGAGCACCAAACGAGCCTGATATCTCGTCCCCAGCTCACGGGCAACCTGATAGCCAATCCCCCCCAAACCGCCGGTAATCCAAATGACGCCGCCGGAAGACACCGGCAGTGCGTCTTCCGCCATGTCTGACTGCGTTATCCGGCGCCACGCCTTCACGGAGCGCTTGCCCGCGCCATCGTAATAAATCTCGGTAGCGTCATTCACATCATGCATTTCGCACGGCAACTGCGTCAGCAGCAATGACACCGCTTCTGTGGAGTCGTGGTATCGGATCACTTTTCCATTGATGCCGGCGTGTTCTTGCCGGGCCGTTTTGAGCACCCCTGAAACAGCGGATAACCACGCTTCATTTACCGGTTCCGACGCCAGCAACAATATGGACTGCCGACGGGATGTTGCGCGGCAAGCACGTATGCTTTCTTTGATGTGGGCAAACAGCTGTTGCAAACAATGCGTAAATTGCTGTGGCGCATCGCCCTGCCCGACAGACAAGTTCACCACCTGGCAATCGGGCCAGCTATGTTGTAACGCGGTTTGCAGCGCCGTGTTTTCATCCGCCAGAATAAAACACGGCGGCGGCAGCGCTGAATCATCGCCATATTCCGGCGCGGTGCCTCTATCCTGCGAGACCCACTGAGGCCGGGCAAAAACCAGCTCCGCACGTGGTGAAGCCGACGCGCTGACCATGCTCAGCCCTTTCATCTCAACCAAAATATGCCCGCGCTCATCGGTAAGCCAGATGTCGCAACGTACGACCCGATGTTCAGCCCCCGTTTCGGACTGTGTTTGGCGAAGATAAGCCCGGACACTGGCAGGTAATGGCTGATAGACGCGTAGCGCATCCATGCTAAACGGCATCAGTGGGTGAGCGCCTTGCCGTTCGCCGCCGACGGCCAGCAGAATGCCGGCCAACACAGCGCCATTCATCAGTGCCGGGGGTAATCCCTGTTCTTCTTGTGCACCGATGCAATCCGGATGCACCGCCAGCGTCGCCAGCGCTTCCTGATGCCCTTGCTTATAGTCGGTGATGCCAAGCAATCTGGGGCCAATGGCGGCGCCGAAAAATTCGGCGCAGTCATGATGAGAACGCCTCTGGCGACAGCGTTGCGCAATATCGTCGAGTTGCAGAGGTTGGGGCGCCGTTGCGTCTGTACGCCCGGTCATCACCCGTCCTTGCGCATGAACCTGTCCCTGCCGACTGATTACGCAGTAATAACCCTGCTCGTCCTGATGCAGGCACAGATCGATATCCGCGCCCTGTTCACCCACCGTCACCGGTTGGCGCCAGACCACATCGCTAAGGCCGACCACCGCTTCACAATGGCTTGCCGGAAGGTGCGATACCGCCAGTTCTCTCATCCATTCCAGCGACAACATGCCGGGAAGCAAGCCACCGTGATCCTGCAAAAAATACTCGCTGCCGTTTAACACTTTACTCGTGCGATTGACGACCGGTGCCGTGCCCAGCGCCGCCTCAACGGTAGCCGCTGGCCGCTGAGGCGTAGCGTTATGCGTTGTGTGCACATCCGCTCGATGGGGTAGCGGTAAAATTCGCGTTGAGAACCCCCGCATACTGACGCAGATACGGCCATGATCGTCGCAGAGGTCGATATCCATTTTCTGTACCTGCTCATCCGCCGGGCTTGCGGTTGACGCCAGTCGCAGCCACACCCAGAGACGAGAGTCGATCTCACCGAAAACATCCAGTTGTTCCAGCGCAAAAGGCACATACGCTGCGCCAGACAACGCGCCCGCGCGATTCAGCCCGAGGCTGGTTTGCAAGGCCGCATCTATCAGGCTCGGGTGCAGCACGAATGCTGAGGATATCGCGGCGTCCGGCAGCGCAATTCGCGCCAATACCTGACGCTCCCCGGTCAGCAACCGTTCTATGCCCTGAAAGGTTTCACCATAATTCAACCCCATGTCGAGAAACGTTTGATAACAGTGTTCAGCCTGATATTCCGGGCCTGTCATCTGTTGCTGCAATTGGTTGAGATCCAGGTAGTGCGGCTCTGATGCCGGCCCTCCTGCGGCGGCGTCATCGAAGGGCGGAGCAATGATTCCCTGCCCATGAACCGTGCGTTGCTGACGGTCGTCTTGCGAATAAATCTGGTAGTCAATGAGGCCATTATCCTGCTCGCTGAGCCCCAGATAGAGCGTGGTGGTCTGTTGTTCGGCTACCACCGGTTGAAGCCAGAGCACCTGCTTTAGGCGGAAATACGGCGAGTGCGCAACGGGCATAACGGGAGCAGCGGCATACGCGTATGCCGCCCGGGCCATTTCCAGATAGCTGACGCCCGGCAGCACCTTCTGCCCATGAATTTGATGATCGGCAAGGAAAAACTCCTCGCCGCTGAACGCAGCGCGAAAACGAAGCTCAGCCAGCGTTGACGCATTCTCTTTCAGCAGCGGATGTAGCGCCCCGGTTTCGGCGCTTCGCTCCGGCGATGAAGAGAACGCCGTGGCGTCTTCTATCCAGTAATGTTCTCTGGCGAATGGATAGGTCGGTAAGACGACGCACCGCGGCACATCCGGCAATAACGCGGCCCCGTCCAGCTCATACCCCTGACAATAATAATCCGCCAGCGCGGACAGGATTTCCTGATATTCCTGTCCCTTCGCGTGTTGCGACTGGTGTAATAACGCATCGACATGTTGCCGAATGGTTTTCTGCCCGCTGAAGTTCAGCGGGACTTTGCCGCGAAACAGATTCGGACGTGACGAATGCGCCGCCTGCCGTAAACTGACGATGACGCCTTCCCGATCTTCAACCACCAGCGCGAGACGGTATTGGAAATGTCCTCGTCCCCGCAGCAGGGTATAACTGATCGCCGCCAATCCCTGATCGCTGGTCTGCGGTTTCTGCACGTGCGCAATCAGATCATCGACTTTACGGTATAACGCCTCGTCGGTTTTGGCCGACAGGCAGAGAAGATAGTGGCTGCGCGTCGGCCCCGGCGCCGAAACCGGCTGCGGGTATTCCTGCATCACCAGATGAGCGTTGGTTCCACTCATGCCGAAAGCGCTCACGGCCCCCATTCTCGACCGGTCCGACCTTATCGGCCAGGCTTTGGCGGTTTTATTGACATAAAACGGGCTCTCCGCCCAGGTAATGTAGTCATTTTCCTGTTGGCAGTGCAGGCTTGCGGGGATGATTTGCTGATTTAGCGCCTGAATCAGGCTGACGGCGCTCACCAGTCCCGAGGCGGCAAACGTATGGCCGAAATTGGTTTTTGTCGACGTCAGGGCGCAAAAAGCCTGTTTATCGGTATACGCGCCGAATGCATCATTCAGCGCATTAATTTCGACCGGGTCGCCAAGGCGGGTCCCTGTTCCGTGCGTCACGATATAGTCGATCTGCTCGGGATTGATATGCGCACGCTGATACACGCTGTTGAGCAACTCGGTCTGCGCAACGCCGTTCGGCGCGGTGATCCCATTCGTTTTACCGTCATAATTGATACCGCTGGCGCGAATCAGGCCATGGATCAGATCGCCATCGGCTTGCGCCTGCGACAAACGTTTCAGCACCAGCACCACCACCGCTTCACCCGGCACCATGCCGTTAGCGCGCTGATCGAAGGTATAACAAACGCCATCTTCAGAGATCATCCCTGAGCGCGTCATGATGTCGAAACCTTCCGTCGAGAGTTGCAGGCTCACGCCGGCCGCCAGTGCGGTATCGCATTCCCGGTTACGCAGACTGGCGCACGCCAGATGCGCCGCGACCAACCCGGATGAACAGGCCGTATTGACTGCCAGCACCGGGCCGTGCAGGTCAAGAAAATAGGCCAGCCGTGAAGCCAGAATACCATTGTGATTGGCAGTAATTTCAACGTGTTCGGTCGATGCGAAACGCCCGTATGCTCCCTCTTCCACACCCACGAACGTACCGATGTGATGCTGCCGCACCGTTTGCGCGCCGTAACCGGCGTGCTCCAGCGCTTTCCAGGCTTCCTGTAACAGCTGGCGCTGACTGGGGTCCATGTTTTGTGCTTCGCGGGGCGAAATTTCAAAAAACAGCGGGTCAAACTCGGCCGCGCCCGGTATCACGCCGCACCATAACCCCTGCTCCGTCGAGGTATCGCCATCACGACAGGATTCGTCCCGGCCGCGCAGGTACTCGGCACTCACCCGGCTGACAGACGATTTCCCCTCGGCCAGATACTGCCACATCTCATCGATATCGCGGGCACCGGGAAAACGACCGCTCATGCCGATAATCGCAATCGGCTCTTCACCATCGAATGAGGTGTCCTGCGCATCGTGGCGAGCCGCTTCCCCAACCGCCGGGCGGATACCATGAGGAGCATCCGCTCGAGCCGATTCGGCGTTCGGGTCAGACACCTCGTCTGCGTTGCCCAATCCGCGGTAATAGGCCTGCATCAACTCACCGTACGTCGACATAAAGTACCGGCAGAGTTGCGACAAGGTGGCATGCCCGAAGAACAGGGCCGGTGAAACCGTGATGTTCCAGTGCTTGCCAAGGCTGGATGCAAATTCAGCCAGGCTTATCGAATCAAACCCGAAATCGGCCAGGTTCATGTCATGATGCAGGCGGTGTCGATCAATCGCTAAAATCTGCCCCACCGTCTGCTGCAATTGCCACAGCACACATTGCTCAACCGTCAGCCCCTGCATTTCCGGACGACGAAGAGATGCGATGGCTGTTGCTGCTGCCGTGGCTGAGCGCTGCGGCGCGCTATCCTGACGCACAGCGGATTCACCCGGTAAGCCGTTACCCAGTAAACGCTGAATACCGGCAGGTTGCCCGACCATCACCAGTGACGAACCGGCGTCACTGACGAGCAGTTGCTCAAACACCCTCACCCCTTCTTCACTGCGTAACGCACGTTGCCCACTGGTTTTTAAGTAAAGGGATGTGGCCTGCTCTCGCTCAGTCGAACGTTGCGTCATGCCTCCGTCCTGCCAAACCGGCCAACTGATCGCGATGGTCTTTCCTGTCGGCGAGGGTGCCTGTTCGCCAGCGCCTGTCTGGCTGTTGCGGCTGTTGGCATAAGCGGTTTGAAAACGGTTCGCTACGGCATAATCACAGCCGCCAAAATCGCCGAAAACCGCCGCGCTGGAAGAAAAATAGGCAACAAAGTCCACTATCTCTTGCGTACCGAACACGTTTTGCCATGCCTGATCCAGAACCAGCGTCCCCTGAATTTTGGGCGCCAGTACCTGACGCACTTCATCACGATCTTTTTCTGCCAATGTCCGTGTGGTTTGAACGCCGGCGGTATGCAATATGCCGTTGATCTTGATGCCCTGACGCTGGCAATCGGCGAACAGCGATTGCATTTGAGACAATTCACTGACGTCCGCCTGAAGATAAATCGCCTGGCCGCCGTGCCGCTCAATTGCCCGTAAACTCGCCTGTTTTTCTGCATCCAGCGGGGAGCGGCCAACCAGAAGCACCTTCGCCATAAAGTGCTCGCACAGATAGCGCGCGAATATTTGCCCTAACCCGCCGAGCCCACCGGTAATCAGGTAACATCCGCCAATTTTTAACGCGCTCTCTGTTTTTAACCTGTCATCGGGTTTTGAAACACCATTCGCGTTTAAGGACGCGTCGGCGTTTAAAATATCGTCGCTTTCTAAACCGTCATTTTCTAAACCGTCGTGTCCCAACCGGGCCGATTCGAAAGTCAATACATGGCGCTTGCCCTGGCTATACCGCACACCGTGAACCGGTTCACTTTGTAGCTCCGCCCAGATGTCGGACAAACATCCGCTGACCCAAAGCCATTGATCTGTCTCGGCGGCCTCGGTCAGTTCAACTGCGGCAAACGTGACTTGTGTTGCCGGCAGCACAAAACGTAACGAGGTGCCGAACGCGACTAACGCATCGGCATAGCAACGCGCCAGCCTGCCGGTAAACGCGCTGACCACCAAAACACGGCCTACAGCCAATCCGCTGGATAGCAGCCCCTGAAACAGCGGCACTAATTGATTCATACCGGATTCAGGTTCAACAAAGCACAGCAATGCGTCTACCGCTCCCGGCTCGCTCTGCGTCCGCTGGCCAGCCTGTACCTGAGTAAAATAGCGGCGATAGGCACCGACATCGGTAGCCGATAAGTCATCCGGGGTAAAAAATTCCGTCGTTGTCTCACCGGCAATCTGCCTGATACCACGCTGTAGCGTGGTCTGAGCCGCTGCGGGCGCGACGCAAAGCAAGCGCGTTATCTGACGTTCAGCGCGATGCGGCGCATCCGGCAACGGTTGCTGTCGCCACTGTTCGCGATAGACCAGCACGACATCATCCTGTTCCGGGGCGGTTGCCTTATCCGGCTCAATCGGTACATGACGCAAAGCCTGCTCGGCTTTTCGGCTCTGCTGACCCGGTGCGGATAGCGTTGCGGCAGGCGTAGTCGTTACGGGGTTATCCGCCGCTGGGATCCAATAACTTTCCTGTTCGAACGGGTAGGTTGGCAAGTGCAGCCTGCGTGGCGCCTGCCCCGGATATAACACCCGCCAATCTGTCGGCTCTCCCCGAAGCCAACACGCCAACTGCCCGCCAATCCGCGCAGAGGTTACGCCGGGCCTTTCACCTTCGCTAAGTAACGCTTCGGCGGCGTTGGAATAGGTCGCGGCGGGCACATCGGCATAATACAGATCGGGACATGACCGGAATCCCTCTTCAGCCGTAAGATAACGTTCCACGCTCTCCCGTAAGGCTGACCAGCTGTCGGCAATCCACGCCAGACGATGAGACATCGCCGTTCGCCCGCATTGCAGGGTATACGCCAAATCCCTCATGTTTTCCGGTTCATCCCCGGCCATCAGGTTTGCGGCCATCTGCTTTAACTGCGGTTCGCTTTTCGCAGACAAGACTACCAGGAACGGCTCGTCGGTATCTGACGGCGCATCCTGACGTCCCTCTTGTTCATCCGCGTTTTGCAACACCAAATGCGCATTGGTTCCCGAATGTCCGAAAGCGCTGACGGCGGCAAAACGCCGTTCCTGTTCCCAGCGTTTGAGTTCGGTATTGACATAAAAAGGGCTGTCGGCAAAGTTAATATCTTCATTTGGCCGGACATAATTGAGCGACGGCGGGATTTCCCGGTTTTTCAACGCCAGCGCCGCCGTAATCACATTCACGATGCCGGAAGCGGCTTGCGTATGGCCGATGTTGGTCTTTGGCGAGGTCAATGCGCAGTACTGCTTTTTATCCGTACCGGCACGAAACGCATCAATCAGTGCATTGCATTCGATCGGGTCGCCTAACATGGTGCCGGTACCGTGGCTGACGACATAGCCTATCTGGTCGGGAGAAACACCGCTTTTCTGGTGAATCTGGGTGTAAAGCTCACGCTGTCGGGCACCGTTGGGCGCGGTCAGGCCGTTGGTTTTACCATCATAGTTAATCCCGCTACCTTTAATGACGGCATAAATATCATCACCCTCTCGCCGTGCTTCGCTATAACGCTTTAACACGACCGTCGCACAGCCTTCACCGACCACCATACCGTTGGCGCGGTCATCAAACGCGTAGCACGTGCCGTCTGGCGAAAGCATGTCGCCCATACGGGACAAGGCATGTAACAGCCGCTCCGGCTGGCAGATCAGGTTACAACCGCCGGCAAGTGCTAATTCGCTTTCACCGCTTAAAATGCTCTGACAAGCGTAATGTACGGCAACCAGCGATGAGGAGCAGGCTGTCCCGATAGAAAGCAACGGACCTTTGGTATCAAGGAAATAACCAATGCGAGCCGGTGCGGTTCCCGTATGCACCGAGGTAATGGCAGACGCGTCGGTCAGCGGATAATCAGACTCCTCCATACCGACGAAGATGCCATGCTTTTGCCCATACCAGTCATGCGGGTCATAGCCTGCATCTTCAATCGCCCGCCACGCCGATTGCAGTAGCAAGCGATGGTGCGGATCCATGTAACGCGCTTCTCGCGGAGAGATCTTGAAAAACAGCGGATCAAAGCGGTCGATGTGCGTCATAAAACCACCCCGGGTGGTTTTCATCTGAAGATCACTGCGGGCCAGCCGATCATCAGGCACCGGGCCGATAGGACACCGACCTTCCCGTAACACTTGCCAGAATTCCGCGGCGTTGTCGGCGCCGGCAACGTTAATATCGATGCCGATAATGGCGATATCATCATCATGATGGCTGTTTTGCGAGGGAGCCGCATCGTAGCGGCGCCTGTTGGCCGAACCGCTGTCGCGCATTTGTGCGGCCAGCATGTCGGCTAACGCCGCCGGCGTGCTGTAGCTGAATAGATCCGAACGCCGTAACGTAATCGGATAGGCCGCCGCCAGCCGTTTGACGAAAGCCGCAACAGAAACAGAATCCAGGCCAAGATCGGTAAATGCCTGATGGTCTGTGTCTTCACTTGCACCTTTCAGCCCCAGCAAACGGCCTATTGTCGCTCGTAGCTCCGCGCTGGCCTCTGCAGCCGAATCGCCGGCCCGGTTTTTCTCAGGGCTAAACGGCTTATCATCAATCGGCAATGTTTGAGAGACGGAGGGTTGAGAGACTGAGGTTTGAGAGACTGGGGGGTGAAACCAGTAGTACTCACCCGCCAACGGCTCATGAGCCCGCGGGAAATCGGCGCCAGCGACCTGAGCGCCCCGATATTCTTCAATCACGATATGGGCATTGTTGCCGCCTGAGCCATAGCTATGAATCGCCGCAAGTCGGGGGTGATCATCCGCCGGCCATGCCTGCGTTTCAGTCGCCAAACGACAGGGAACATCATGCGTATCGCAATATTCATTCGCTTGCTCAAAGTCCGGAATTTTATGAATTTTATCGGTCTGAAGACTGCGGATCACTTTCAGCAACGCCCCCAGAGAGGACGCGGAGTGCATGTGCCCCAACAGCGGCTTTAGACTACTCACCCGGCAGTAACCGGGCTCGAATGTCAGCCCTTGTTCATCGCATAGCTGGCGTAACGCCCGGTTTATCGCGGTCCATTCCGCAATATCCGCGACAGGCAGCCCCATGCCCTGCGCCTCAATGTAAGACACCCGCCGCGGGTCGATCCCCGCTTCCCGGTAACAGTCCTTGATCAGTTCACAATGCGCATCCGTATTCGGTGATGCCATTGAAATACCACCCTGACCATTGAAGTTAACCCGGGTGTGTTTGATGACGGCATAGACTCGTCGGCCGGCGGCTTCAGCATCCGCCAGACGCTCGAGCAGAATGGTGCCGACCCCTTCTGAGCGAATGAACCCATCCCCGTCTTTACCGAAAGAGCGTACCGTTTTCCCGTGGGTCAATTGATTGGAATCGTTCAAGCGGTTAGTGACATCCGGCATCAGCATCACATTAGCGGCACCGACAATGGCACGGTCAATCACACCGGCTCTGAGCGCCAGCGTCGCTCTGTGCAGTGCCACGGCAAACCCGGCACAGGTTGCATTGATTAATTCGCTGGGCCCGGCTAAATCAAACTGGTAAGAAATCCGGTTCGCAATCATGCTGTCGGCCTGCGACAGGCCGAACTCAGGTCGATAGCCGTGGCGCGCCATCAGCGCCGCGTACTCATTGGACTCACAGCCGATAAACACCCCGGTCTGCGTTTTTCGCAGAGATTCGGCAGCAATGCCGGCATCTTTCAGCATGTGATAGGTTGACATCAACAACAGGCGTTGCCTGGGATCCAGCTCTTCGGCCTCTATCGGTAAAATACCGAACACTTCTGGCGCAAATGACGCGATGTCAGGAATAAATCCCCCCGACAACACAGACCATTGATCATCGCCCCCGTTTTCCCCCTGTCGATACCATGCCTGGCGCTGTGCCGGTAGTTCGGTGATTAAGGCGTCATCCGCATCCAGATGTCGCCATAACTCAGCCACACTCATACATTGCGGGAAATACCCGGCCAGCCCCGTAATCGCCAGCGGCGCATTGTTTACATGCGTCGCGGACACATCCAATAGCGAATCCGATGTGGTCGTTTTATGGTGTTGAATCCACTGTTCAAGGAAAGACAGGTGTTCTGATTGATCATGCATAAGCCACCTTCTCCCGCTTGAGATTGAATTCAACTAATTGCTGTAAATAACCAAAAGCATTGCGGACTGCGGCGTAGTCGATGCCAAAGTCCTGAAGGAAGGCAATTTCATCGACGCCAGACGCGATGGCTAAATCAATCTGTTTCTGGCACTCCTCAAGCGGGCCAAAGATGCCTCCGGTTTTGAAGTAACGGGCATAGGCATAATCAAGAATGTGGTCAATCTGGCTGTTGTCGAAATGCTTATCCCGGGCTTTCATCTGCGGAATAATGCTGCTGCGGATATACGCTTTGAAGGGCTCGCGCACCACCTGCTGTACCCACTCCCGATCCGGATGAACAAAGGCGTGCATCATCAGGGTGACCCGACCGCTTTGCGGGTCCAGCCCGGCTTCCGCCCGGGCGGCGCGGTAAACATCTACGTATTTTCTGAACTCGTGCAGGTCGATACCATGCAACATGCCGAATACGTTATAACCCTGCAGGCCCGCATGCCGAAACCCCTGTTCGGAAAGGCTGAAATACCAGATATTTATCTCTTTCTGAATGGGGCGCGGATAAACCACCGTCGGAAAAATCTCTCCGCCGGGACCGGGAAAATCCACCGTTTCCCCTCGCCATAGTTTCTGTATCACCGGAATCCGCTGATCGCGTATTGTTGCCCGGTCCTCATAAGTTTCCGGCGACAGGATAAAATCCGCTTTGTTCCAGCCGCTCCCCACCCCCAGGTCAACCCGGCCGTCAGAGAGGATATCCACCATCGCCCAGTTTTCGACAATTTCGACCGGATGATGCAGCGTGTTCGTCACCGCTGCCGAACGTAACCGCACGTTTTTGGTTAGCGGCGCAAAGTAGGCGGCAGCGATGCTGTTATTGGCGTAAATAGAGCCGAACTCATAAAAATGGCGCTCAGGAAAGCAAACCGCTTCAAAACCTGCCTGATCGGCAAACTCGACCAGTTCACGGGCAAAGCGGTATTTATCCCGGTCTGAGACATCTTTTCGAACATCCGAAAAAAACAGATAGCTAAAAGAGATGCCGGCACCGGATTCACCGGCCTTTGCCGTCGCCCCCAGGCTGCGGTTGCCGGAGAAAAAATCGTCCAGTTTTTGATTTATCGTCGTCATAGCCGGATGTCTCCTGTCTCCACCTGTTGCCGCAATTTATCCATCAATAGATTGGGCGTCGGATGTTCGATCAGCCAATTCGGCTGCACGGGAACTTTCATCTGTTTTTCCAGCGTGGTGCTCAATTGCATCGCAATAATCGAGTCCATTCCGTAGTCTTGCAGGGGTTTGTCCCAGTCAAGACTGCTGCCCAGTTTCATAACCTTTTCAATTCCGGCCGCCAACACGCGACGAAGCTCTCCATCACGTTCAGCCGGGGGGGTGGCGTCAGGCGCGACCGCCGCCTCAGGCTGGGTGGATTGGAATACGGAACGTTGAGTCGCCAGCGGCGGCGGCACCGGCCGGGCGGTGGTTATCACGCTTTCCACTTCTTGCCGTAGTTCGGCGGGTAAGTCGGCTAACGACAGCGACGAGAGATAATCTGCAAATTCTGCCGTCGATAACCGCCCGGCGCTGAAAAGATGGATTTTTTGTCGAACCGCATCGGCGATGGAACGGCTGGGGCTGACAGACGGCGACACGGTCTGATCATCGCCAAGGCCCAGTAACGCTTTGGCTTTTTGTCTGTCCGTGACGGCAACCAGCGCCGTGACCTCGTCATTCCCTGCTGTTTGCAGCGCCTGCACCGCCGCCACGGCATCAATACTTCCCATGCCCTGTTGCGCCAAAAACGCTAACCGCTCGGCCAGCCGCGAACCGTCAACAGCGCCATCGACGTTCCATTGTCCCCAGCAAATCGAAGAAACCCGTCCCTGCCTTTGCCTGAGAGAAACCCGCCGTTGGCGGTATCGGGCAAACGCATTCTGGAATGCGGCGGAATAGGCATAATCAGAAGAACCCTGAAGGCCAAACGCCGCAACGGAGGAAAACATCAGGAAGAACTCCAGCGGCTCATTCGCGGTTGCCGCATCAATGTTCAGGGTTCCCGATACTTTCGCCGCCATCACCTGCCGGAACGTATCCCAGGGTTTATCCAGAATCGAACCGTCATTCACCTGCCGGGCCAGATGTATCACCCCATGCAGGGTGATGCCTGCCGATTTCAGGGACTGCATCGCCTGGTTAAGGCCATCGATATCCAGAATATCGACGGCACGGTAAATCACCTGAGCGCCGGACGCCCGGATACGCGCCAAAATCGGGGCGACCTGATGTTCCGGACGACGGGAAAAAATCACCAACCGTGCCTGATAGTGGCAGGCTAACACCTGACACACCTGCTCCCCCGTCTCGCCCAGCGCGCCGACCATTAAGTAGGTCGCCCCGGTGCGAAAGCGCGTTTCAGGCGCCGGATGTTCATCGGTTTCGCCGACACGGAGCTCATAGCGGCGGCCACGGCTGAAACGGAGAGTCGGAGTATTGACGGCATGAGTATGTTTTCCCGGTTCAGAAAGCGGTATCTCATCGCCCAGCCAGGTTTGCATCAATTGCAGCGCGACATCCTGCGCCGTTGCCTGAGTCTCGACAATGACGCTCCGATAGCGATGCCCGACGGTTTCCAGGATCGCAGACCGGAACAATCCGCAAAGCGCTTCATGTTGTACATCCGTCATCGTCAGGCTTTGCTCATAATCCGCCCGATGGCAGCAATAGAACTGTACCGGGTTCAGCCGGGCAACCGCCTGCACAGCCTGAACACACAGGTACGCAAGCTGCAGGCCATACCCGGTTTCGGCGTCTGCGCCCTGAGGTAAGAACAGAAAAACCACCAGTGGTTTACCCGCATCGGTGACTGCCGCCGAGAGTGCGGATTTCAGCGCATTAATCCCCGTTGGCGCCTGTAACACATGGTGCTGCAACGTGATATTCCGCACATCCCAGATAGACGGCGGCATATCAGCAATATGTTGAATCTGTTGACAAACCTGCTCGATATCCCGGCAATCAGAAGGGGTCTGGCTGAGGACCAGAATTTGCCGATCGCGGCTGGCCTTGATCCGCTCAACCCATTGGTTACCTTCATGTTCCGTTACCTCGACCCACGTCTCTGTAGCTCGCAGCCAGTGGGTTTCTCCGGTTTCAACCACCGGCGTTTTCGCTGCATCTTGCGGCAAACACGGCAGACTCTGCGCCGCCGTCACCGCCGACGCGGCTTTTTCTTCAAACCAGCACGATTGTTTGAAAAACGGATAAGTCGGCAGGCTGATTCTTCCCGGGAAACGACGGCCGGCGGACTGCCCCGCAGCCCTGGCCTCGGGGTAGAGTAAATCCCACGGAATATCCAGACCCGTCACCCATAATCCCGCGAGCTGATTCAGGTTTTGCTGATGTGCCCATTGTTCAATAACTGCGCCGAACTCGGGGGTATCGACAAACGCTTTATAAGAAGGCGCGTTGTAATTCACCCGGCCTCTAAACAGCGGCGGAGCGGAAATATCGCCGTGAATGCATTGGGTTAATGTTGCTTGCAGTTCACTGGCCGAGCCCGTAACAAAAGCGAGACGCTCCTCCATCGGCTGGCGTCCACGCTGCAAGGTATAAGCCAGTTGCTGCAAGTCGACGTCATGCCCATCGGTCTGTTCCCGCTGGAGCCAGGCCAGCAGATTTTCCGCCATCAACGGCAAACGATCGGCTCGCATTGCCGAGAGCACGATCAACACCGGTCTGGCCGCCGGAACGGTTTCAACCGCCGGCGCCAGATACTCTTCAATCACCAGGTGGGCATTGGTACCGCTGTAACCAAAGGAGCTCACTGCCGCTCTTCGCGGTTGCCTTTCATCATGCTGCCACGGCTTAAGTTGGGTATTGACGTAGAAAGGCGAGTCATCGAAGTCAAAGTGTGGGTTCGGCGTACGAAAGTGCAGCGACGGCACCAGTTGCCGGTGTTTCATCGACAGCAACACCTTCTGCACGCTCGCCATGCCAGACGCTGCCGACGTATGGCCAATATTGCTTTTTACCGATCCCAGACCGCAGAAGTTTTTGCGCGAAGTCCGTTCTCTGAACACCGAGGCCAACGCTTCAAGCTCAATCGGATCGCCCAGTTTGGTGCCGGTTCCGTGTGTTTCAACGTAACTGATTGAATCCGGGTCAATCTGGTATTTCCGGTAAATCTCTCTTTCCAGTTCTATCTGGCTGTTGACGCTGGGTGCCGTGATCCCATTCGTCTTACCGTCTTGATTAATGCCCGAACCAATGATGACGCCATAAATATGGTCGCCATCCTGTTCAGCCTGCGACAAGCGTTTCAGTACCAGACACCCGGCCCCTTCGCCGGGTACAAAACCATCCGCCGTATTATCAAACGCTTTACACTGACCTTCGGGAGACAACATACCGGCAGAACACATGCCGATATACGTTTCCGGCATCAGATACAGGCTAACCCCGCCGACCAATGCCAGATCGATTTCACCATTTTGCAGCGCCTGAATAGCCAGGTGCGTGGTAACCAGAGACGAGGAACACGCCGTATCGACAGGAATGGCCGGTCCTTTCAGGTTCAGGAAATACGGAATCCGCGCTGCACCGATCGCAAAACTGTTACCGGTCCCGGACAGCGGCGTAGCGGAATTGAGCATCATATGGGCATATTCATAACTCATAATCCCCATATAAACGCCGCACTTCTTATGGCTCAGTTCTTCAGGGCTGTAACCGGCATCTTCAAACGCTTTATACCCTTCCTGCAGGAAGATCCGATGCTGAGGGTCCATTCCCTCTGCTTCTGCGGGGGAGATCGAGAAAAATAGCGGGTCAAAACGGTCGATATCGCTTAATGCCCCGAGCCACTTGCAATATATTTTGCCGTCTTTGCTACGGTCAGGATCGAAATAGTGATCGACATCCCAACGCGTTTTAGGCACTTCACGAATCGCGTTATGTCCATCCGTTAAGTTATTCCAGTATTGGTCCAGATTGTCTGCATCGGGGTAGCGCCCCGACATCCCGATAATGGCTATTTTCTCGGTCGTCGGGTTAATCACCCGATCATGTTCGGGTATCGATACCGATGCCGGCACGGCCAGATTTTGCGCATCCCGAGGCAAATTCGGCGGTTCAGGGATATCGGTTAATGTGACCGTGACCGGCTTTGGGGGCAACCCGCCGCCATCCTGCCGGGTGGCAATGTACTCAGCCAAAGCATGAAGAGTCGGATAATCGTACAGGCGGGTAGCAGAAAGATGGATGCCCAATCCCTTGTTAATCTGATTGATCCATTCAGCACCGATAATGGAATCCAATCCCAACTCCGAGAATGCACGATCGTTGCCGATTTTTTCCGGTGTCATGTAGAGTGCATCGGCCAGACTGGTTTTCAGTAACCGGGTTATCTCGCCAACGTGCTCACGCTGAGCCGATGATCGGTCAGTCGCTTGGGGGGCAAGGTCCATTTGGGGTGAATCAGCCGTACCGCCTTGCAGTTGCGTTATTATCTTCTTATCTTCATGCCGTAACAGCGCGTCAGCCTCGGGGCTTTCCGACAAGGGGTTATCCGACAAAAGGTTATCCGACAAAGGGTTATCCGCCGCGTCGCTGTGATTCCCATTGAGCACAATAAACTGCGCCAGTTGACGAACGCTGGAGTAATCATAAAGTCGCGTGGCGGACAGCGAGCTGCCCAGTTGTCGATTGATGTCATGAACCCATTCAGCTCCGACAATCGAATCGAGCCCCATCTCGGCAAAGGAGCGATCACTATGAATATCCGCCTCCGGCGAACACAACGCCTGGGCCAGACTCACCCGTAATTTTTCGATAACACTCGCCAGAGAAACACCTCCATGCCGGTGTTCCGCATGAAGAGCGCCATTAGTATGTGTTGGGTTGACCCCGTTAATTTCTCCGCCGCCCGCGGTATTCCGGGTAGATGTCGACGTCGATGTCGACGTAGATGTAAATGTAGATGTCGACGTAGATGTAGCGTGGCCATTGATGCCATGACTGAGGTGAACAGCCGTCTTGTCGCCCGGCCGTTGCGCTGCCGCCGCGCCGTTCAGCACGGCTGACTGGTCGATGTCTCTTTTCAGCATCAGCGGCGGCAACGTCATTTTCCCGGCATGATTCGCCGTGACGCCAGCGGTGGTTGACTGTTTAACCGTTTTTTGCGGCTCGGGTTGACGCCGCGTTGCTTTTATCCAGTAACGCTGGCGGTCAAACGGATAGGTTGGCAGCGCCAGACGAGAGTAATGCTGACCCGCATATAATTGCAGCCAGTCAACCGCTCTGGTCTCCACCCATGCCTGGGCGATTTTCGTCCACTGGCGGCTCTGCCACCAGCGCGTAATATCCTGAATATCAAGGTTGGGTAAACGACCGGATTCATCGCAATTGACAAAAATCGCCCCCTCGCCGGCGGCGGCCAGCGGATCGCCGGCAATGATGGCCAGTTGACGCAACAGCGATGCCACATCTTCCGCAACGAACGACGCCCTCGCTTCCATCGCATCTCGTCCGGTTTGCAGCGTGTAGGCGAACTGCTTGAGATTTCTCGCTACATAGTCTGAATTTTCAGCGACATACTGCATCAGGTGTTGCGCATAAACCTGCAACCTTTCACTGTTTTTGGCTGACAGAACGATAACTTCCGGGCCATGCCCGAACGACACGGCCTCTTCAGGTTCCCGACGGTATTCCTCAATGACCAGATGAACGTTCGCCCCCCCCGCACCAAACGAACTCACCCCCGCACGCAGCGGCTGCAACACATCGTCGACGAGCGGACGCTGCCATGCCTGACCCTGCTGGAGTACATAAAACGGGCTATTCTCCAGTTCCAGCAAGGGGTTCAGCGTCTGGCAGTGCAGTGACTGGGGCAGATATTCATCCCGCATCGCCAGCAAAACCTTGATGACGCCGGCGACACCGGCGGCGGTTTCCGTATGCCCGATGTTCGATTTAACCGAGCCTAACGCGCAGTGTTTCACCACGGCTTTCCCGGCGCCGGCCTCGGAATGAAGCCCATGCGCCTGATAAAGATCGTGAAACGCCATTTTCAAACCATTGACTTCAATAGGATCGCCTAACGGCGTGCCGGTTCCATGACACTCAATATAGGAAATACTGCGGGGATCGACGCCGGCTTTCATATGCGCATCGCGGACAAGCTGAGCCTGAGCATTCGGATTCGGCGCCATCAAAGACGTCGCTGCGCCGCCATGGTTCTCTGCCGAGCCGATAATCACGCCGAGAATAGTGTCTTTATCGGCCTGCGCATCTTTCAGCTTTTTCAGCAGTACGACTCCCACGCCTTCCCCTCGGGCATAACCATTCGCCTGTTCAGAGAAAGTCTTGCAGCGCCCATCCTCACAAATCATCTCTGCCTTACTGTACAGAATATGCATTTTCGGACTCAGGATCAGATTGGCGCCGCCGGCAATCGCCATGTCACAATCACCGTGCTGAATGCTCATCACCGCACGATGAATCGCCACTAAAGAGCTTGAACACGCCGTATCAATAATTTCGCTGGGACCATGCACATCCAGCAAATAAGAGATACGGTTCGGGCAGAACATATGAGGAATCGCCGTCAGTTCCACAATATCGCGGGACTGGGCATTCAGGACGGTTTCGGCATAATCCTGTAAATTGATGCCGGCAAAGACGGCAACCTTTTTGCCTGCCAGCGATGACGGGGCATAGCCGGACGATTCGATAAGCCGCCAGGTCGACTCCAGAAACAGTCGATGCTGGGGATCCATGGTCTGGGCTTCGCGGGGAGAAATACCAAAAAATGCCGGGTCAAACTTATCCACATCGTCAATAAAGCCGGCATATTTCACATTGGTGAATTCACCGTCTTTAGGATTACCGTAGATTGCCTGCCAATCCCAACGTTCACGGGGAATCTCGGTGATGCAGTCCTGGCCCTGATAAAGATGACGCTGCAACGCCTCCACCGAGGGAGACCGGGCAAACATCCCGTCCATTCCGATAATGGCGATAGGCTCATTATTCCCGCCATTCCCGCCAAACTGATTGACGTCGGTTTTCCTGGCCTGCGGACGTTTCTCGCCCGACGGGGGAGACGGATTACGCTTTTGATGGAGCCGGTAACTGGTCGCCATGAGCTCGCGAAGCCGTTTGGCCGATGGCGCATCAGACGATAACGGCGGTGCTGATGAATCGACAACCGGCGGCTGCCGGACATCTTTTAACTGTGCATCTAACTGCGCATCTAACTGCACATCGCCGGCGGGCCGACGATGATCGTTGGCAGGTTGGTCACCATAACGTCGCACGACTTCCGGGCCGAATCGCTTGATGATGATATCCGTCAGTTCGGCAATGTTTCTGGCTTCAAAGAAAATAGCGGCGGAAAGCGATACCTCCAAGGCATCGGCAACACGCCCCATGATTTCCGTGATGACAATCGAATCAACGCCGTAGGTCGATATCTTTTCTTCTCTGTCGATTTTTGCCGACGGCAACTTTAATATCGCAGAAAAAATAGCCAGTATGTCCTGCAGAAGTTTCTCACGATAATCGCCGCTTTTGACGTCAGCAAGCGGGCCCGACGGGATTTCGCTGCTAGTCGTGTAAACCGCTTGCGAATGTTCCATGGCAGACTGCATCAGCTCAGCTTCCAGAATGTTCCGGGCTGACGCGTGTAAGTCTCGGGTTCTGTTCTCTTTGCCTGTCATCGTTTCCTACCTTCCATTGAGGACTTCACGGTACTGCGCCAATAACTTGAGAAATTTCCACAGATCAACTTCCCATTGATGACGGAAAGAGCCGATGTAATAGTTCTGGCCCAGGTCAGGATGCTGTTCTTTTTTCATTCGGCTGAAATCACGCAGCCCTTTGGCCTGTAAGAAATAAGCGTTGAGATAGTCCACGACAAACAGACCATGAGAACGGGCTGACACACCCAGCCCGGTGGCGGAGTTGATGTAACCAACAAACAACAGGTTATCGAAGTTTTTGGGGACAATATGTAAGAAACAATCGGGAATACCTTGCTTCATTTCCAGATATTGCTTGTCCAGAAACGGAAAATGGCGGTTATATCCCGTCGCATAAATAATGGTATCGACGTCAATCTGTGAACCGTCTTCAAAGGTCACCGTCTGTCCTGAAAAAGCGCGCACATCCCCTTTGGGGTGAATATCGCCATGACCAATAAAATATAAAAGTTGCGAATTCATAATTGGATGGGAGGCATCCAACGGGTAATCCGGTTTTTTCAAGCCGTAATCCGTACCGTCATAACCGGCAAGCTTAAAAACCTGTTGTATATACGCCAGCGTTTCTTCGCGGGTGTTGAATTTATTGCCCAGCCCTTCCATCCACCTCGGCGTCGGCATGCCATTAATAAATTTAGGCTGATAGTAATAACCTCGGCGAGTACTGTGATACACCGCCGAACAATGGTGAACCGCATCGACCGCAATATCGCAGCCGGAATTACCCGCGCCGATAATCAATACCCGTTTACCCTTGATGCGCTCCGGTGTCCGGTAATCGATAGAATGCATGACATCGCCGGAAAAGTGGCCGGGATAGGCCGGCTCGGGATAACGGGCTTCACGTTGCATCCCGTTGCTGACCAGCACGAAAGCATAAAACTTCCGCTCCCCCGTCGATAATTCAACCTGCCAGCCATCGTCCTGCGGCTCGATACGGGTAACGGCAACATTAAAATGCGCCTTTTCGTACACCCCGAACGCTCTCGCATAATCACAAACATACTGATGCATCAGCTTGTGGCTGGGATAATGCGGGTAGTCTTCCGGCATGGGAAAATCCGGATATTGGGTATTCACTTTCGGCGAAATCAGATGCAGCGACGGATAGGTACGGCCACAGCGGCTGTCGGCATTCCACACGCCGCCGAAATCCGCTTCGGCTTCATACAAATCGTAGTCAATACCGGCCTGGTTCAGTTCCTTACCGAGACTCACGCCGTAAGGGCCGCCACCGATAATGCATACTCGTTTTCCGTGTATATTCATTCATTAAATCCTTTTAACGTGCTGGCAATCCGTACTATTTGTTCGATCAGCAATTTGTTCGATCAGCAACACCGGGCGCGATCACGCTTGCGAGTGCTCAAGCGAGAGCAACGCGTCTTCTTTCACTATTTTTAAGTTCCTGAGCCACAGGCCGAGCACGCCCGACTCGTCGTACACCCGCAGGTCGTACCCTGGAATATCGCCGGTGATAATCAACGGCTCTTGCTCTGCCGGTGTGGGCGAGAGGTGTACGGTGACGCTACCTGTGACCGGCCCGCAGGCAATGATCGAATCCAGAGAGAACGGATACCACAGGTGGTGCCCAGTCTGGGAATGACGATAATCGTTTAGTGCAGAGAGTAACTGCCAGCAGGTCGTCAACAGGATCGGCCGGAAAGTCGCGGCATTCGGATTACCGGGCAATTCGGCAAGTGACGTGAATGTCACCAGCAGTTGTTCGCCATCAAAACCGACTTTTTCGATCAACGCCTGATTTCTCATCCCGTCTTCATCGAACATCCGCCTTATTTGATGCGTTATCTGATGATTACGTGGCGTATCCAGCTGTTTTTCCAGTGTGTGAATATCCAGCGTGTCACTTCTGCCGTCGGCCGTGGCATTCAGGGCGATTTGCCCAAAACTGTGCGTCACGGACTCCCCCGCCTGCTCAGTGACACACTGGAAATAGAGGCCATCCTCTTCCCGGGAAATATACGTCTGGATATGGCCGTTCAGGGCATCCTGCACGCGGGCGGGCTGCCCCCACAGGATGTAATTCAACTCGACCGCATGTGGCGGGGCTGCCCGGTTTTGCCGGGCGGCTTGTTCCCAGGCACGTCGTGCCGACTCCAGCAACAACAGTCCGGGGAGTTGCTTCTGGGCAGCCATCACACCGGTGGCCATCATGTTCCCATAGGCAGAAAAATCGCCCGGAATACTCACTAACGCCGGAACCGGCATCGTCTGTTGCAGCTCGTTGACGGCTTCGTCGGTCACCACGCTATTGCCGTGCGAAAACGCGGGATGACCGGCAATGGCAACGGCTGCATCAGAAGCGTCCGTCGTCGTCGCAGCGAGAACCGTCTCATCCGACGTTATTCGGAAATGATCCGTCGGCGTACTCGGCAGGTCGACCCAATAGCGCTCGCGAGCAAAAGGGTATGTCGGCAACGAAACCCGTCTGGGCCTGAATGCCGGCGCCATAGCGGAATAGAGAATGCGCCAATCGATATTGAGGCCTTTTACCCATATCTCCAGCAGCTTGGCAAACTTACCTTTACTGGCCCAGGCCTGAACCAGCTCATGCATATCCTCATCGACATCGAATACGGATAACACTTCACGATGCGATTTACTTTTTCCCTGATAGAACAAGTCAACGGTGTGTTGCTCACCGGCCAGAACAGCCGACAGCTTACGTTGCAATTCATCAAGCGAGTGGGCCACCAACCCCAGACGCTCACTCATCGCTTCACGTCCGGTTTGCAGCGTATACGCCAGGGAATGAAGGTATGCGCGCTCTCCTTGCGCCGTTATCCGCTTCGCATAGTCGCCCACATGGGCCAACAAATTCGCGGCCATTTGTCTGAGCTGCTGATCATTTTTCGCCGATAACAGGATCAGTGCCGGATGGCGAGACATCGCCTCTCCCGCAGCGATGTCCCAAGCGGAGGATTCGCGGACTGATGCCTCCTCTGCCGGAAATTGCTCAATAACGATATGGGCATTGGTTCCGCTGAACCCGAAAGAACTGATGGCCGCCAGACGCCGTTGACCAGACGCCACCGTCCAGTCTTTGAGCTCCCGGTTGACATAAAACGGTGTGCCGTCCAGCGCAATGTGCTCATTGAGATTCTGATGATGCAACGTGGGCGGAATCTGTTGATGCTTCATCGCCAACAACACTTTCAGCACCGAAGCGACGCCGGCGGCTCTCAACGTATGGCCGATGTTGCTCTTCACCGATCCCAATGCGCAGTAGTTTTCTTTTCGGGTAAAAGGCGAGAACGCCTGCTTCAGGCCGACGACTTCTACCGGGTCCCCCAGTTTGGTGCCGGTTCCGTGTGTCTCTACATACTGAATCTGTGCCGGATCGATGCCAAAGTCGGTGTATACCGTCTGCGCCAGGCGAGATTGCGCATTTCCATTCGGGGCGGTAATGCCATTACTTTTACCATCCTGATTCACCCCCCACCCCTTGATCACACCGTGGATGACGTCCTGATCATTAATCGCATCTTCCAGGCGTTTTAACAGCACCACACCAACGCCTTCCCCAGGAACAAAGCCATTAGCTCGCTGATCAAAGGTAAAGCAACGCCCATCTTCCGACAGCATTCCGGCCTTGCTGGTCATGATGTGCATACTGGGGCCGGCCAACACGGAAACCCCGCCGGCCAACGCCAGATCGCTGTTTCCCAGAACCAGGCTATCGCAGGCCGAGGCAATCGCCACCAACGATGACGAGCAAGCCGTATCAATAGCCAGACTCGGCCCCTGCAAATCCAGATGGTAGGCAATTCTTGCCGCTAAAATGGAAATCGCATTTCCCATAAAGGTTTGCGCATTGAGTTCCATACCAAAGCGCGCTTCGTAGTCACCGTCTCCGCAACCGACGAAAACACCGCATCGACTGCCGGATAAATCGGCAGGATTGTAGCCGGCGTCCTCAATACATCCCCAGCACGCCTCAAGAAATACCCGCTGCTGCGGATCCATCATCTCGGCTTCCCGGGGAGAAATATTAAAAAACAGCGGATCGAATTTATCGGCATCTTCCAGCACCCCCATCCATTTGGAATAGGTTTTGCCGGGTGTTTTACGATTACGATCGAAAAAGTCGTCGATCGCCCAGCGTTCCGGCGGAACTTCCGAAATACAATCTTCCCCTTTGCGCAAATTGTTCCAGAACTGCTGCAAATTCTTCGCTTTCGGAAACTGACCGGACATACCGACGATAGCAATCGCCTGACGTCCCACCGGGGACGGGGTTATCACCGATTCGGTGTTTGCGATGCCGGGCATGTTTGCGGTACCAGGAATTGCTGCTGCCTGCGGCTCGGCACGTGCGGCCGGCGAAGGCGTCTGTTCGGCGCTCGCGACCGATGTCTGATACAGACCGGTTCCCCCCTCCTGCGCGTCAGAATTCGCCGGCAACGTCACGGTGGCGTCGCCAGTTGCCTCAGAATCAGGCGTCGAGGCGCTATCCTCTCTCGAATAACGCTGAACCAGCACGGCGAATTCTTGTAACGTCGGATAGCTGTATACGTCGGCGGCATTCAGGTTCAACCCATAGTGTTGGTTGATCTTTCTGATCCAGGTGACGCCGGTTATCGAATCCAATCCTAAATCGACAAACGCCACCGTCGGATCGATCGCCTGAGGTTTAATCTGCAGTTCCTGAGACAATGTTTGGCTTAAAAACGCCAACATGCTCGCGGCGGGAGCGTTGGTGTTTTTTCGAGAGTCAGCCGTGCCTTCCCGAGCTTCGCTGGCGTTACCGACCACTTCCGCTACCGGAGCCAAGGCCAGACCGGAAGTCCTCTCCGCCCCGCCGGCTTGACCGTCACCCGCTACCGTGTGCCGCGCAGCTTCGCTAACAACCAGCCCGGTAAAAACGCTCAGATTAGGGTAGCTGTACACCTCGGCGGCATTGAGTGTCAGGCCGTATTCCGCGTTAATCTTTCTAATCCAGGTGACGCCGGTGATGGAATCCAGTCCCAGGTCAACAAAGGGCTGTTCGCCGTCAATGTGTTCAATTTTGATTTGCAACTCATCCGCCAGCATACGGCGTAACAGGCTGTAAACCTGTTCAAAGACCACGTTATTGCCATGTTCTTGCTGCACCGCCCCCACTGAACCCGCCGCTTTCGTGTTTTCACCCACAGATACCTTCCGACGGTCGGCCGGATCCTGAGCACTGACGTGACCGGACATCCCCTGATTAAAATGCTGCTGGATACGCGCCAGCACGTCCTGATTGCCGACAAATGTATGCTCATGCATCTGCAGTTCCAGCGCATAGTTTGCTTCAACCTGATTTCTGATGTGCTGTGCACGTTGTGTTTTCCAGGCAACCAGCTCATCGCGAGGCATCCGCGCCAGCGCATTGGCCGCAGCCAGAGCGAATGGCAATACCTGAGCTCGTTCAAGAACCGGGTTTTTGAGCCCACGAGCCTGAAGCTCGCCCCCCTTATACTCTCTGGCGGTAAACAGAACCTCTCTGGCGAGATCCAACCCCAGACGACGGGGAAGAATCAGGGTTGACCCGGCTCCCGGCGTGAATCCGTAGCGCATATAAGGACTGTAATAGACGCTTTCCTGACTGAAAACCGCCTCATCACAGAACATGCCCACAGCCCAGCCAGGGCCAATACCGTGCCCCTGCATGGCGGCAATCACCGGGATATCGCACTCCAGCGGTAAGGCAAAGATTTTCTCATCGGTAAACCTGGCGCTTCCCTTTTGGATCGCCTGCAACGTTTCCAGCGTACCGCCGCTGGCAAAATAGTGGCCATACCCGGTCAGCACGACCACCTTATAGCGTTGATTGTGGCGAATATGCGCAAAGACCTCGTCAAAACCGGCAACAAACGCTTTCGAGAACTTATTACGACTTTCCCGCTCACATAGCCGAACCAGCAAAACGCCATTGTCATAGACTTCCGCATCGATAACCGGAGAATTGAGTGCCACCTTGCGCGGCTCGCCCGGCGGTAACTCTAATTGCCCGGCCTCAAATGCCTGTAACTTGTCTTCCGTCAGAACCACGAATTCATCGGTTTCGGGTGCGGCATTCCCGACGGCAAAAGCAACGGGGCTTTCGGCCAGCGCAACGGACTGACGAGTCAACCCGGCGGCTAAATGCCGCTTTAATTGAACCAACGCCTCTCTGGGTACCGTCGCCAACTCCTGCGCCAGCTTCAGACTTTCCCCGGCCACTTCCGCCGATGGGAAAACCGGCATCAACACCCCCAGTTCTTTCAGATGACGCCCTTCAATTCCCCGCCAATCCGTCAACAATATCTGCGCCGCGGCGGGCGAAAAACGCTCGCTCAGCAGATGATATAACTGCTGCGATACCACTTGTTTGCGGCTGACATACTGATAGCGGCCAGTGGTGCTCAAGACGGCAAAATCGCACAGGCAGACAAACAACCACGCGTAGCCTTTGCAATCCCCGGGCACAGAGGCAATCACGGGAAAAGGCAATTCCAGAACGGCACGATACAGTGCTTGTTGCCAAAACAGCGTGGCATCGTCTTCAAGGGCGGGCAGAAAACGGTGTTCTCCCCCGCTGAGTAACAACACGCTGATGTCTTTTCTGCTTTTTATTTCATTGAATAGATGGAGAAGCTGACTGAGCCGAGCCGTTTCCGAAGCCTCCTCTTCCGGCAAGTAGCCATCAGCGTCATGCAGTTGAAGACAAAATATTCCCTGGCCTTCATCCGTTAAATGAAAGGGAGAGTGCGGCGCATTTAGGCTCGAAACCTGAAATGACTCCGCCTGGAATGTCTGCAAAGAAGCCAGCACCCGCTTGCCTTCGGTGCGCTCCGCGGATGTGTGGCCGACCGCTGCGTTTGTTGAGGATAACGTTGCGCTTGTCGGCGTCACGGCGACAGACGGGACAGACGGGACAGAGCCATGATTGCTGCTGACCGGCGTCGAATCGCCATTGTCATCAGGTAACCAGTACCGTTCTTGCTCGAACGGATAAAGCGGCAAGCCTGCCACACGTTGGCGCGGAGCCTGATACCATGCAGTCCAGTCGATTTGCCGACCTTCGAGCCATTGCCCCGCCAGCCCGCGTAAATCACGCTGCTGAATAAAAGCCTCGATTTCCGCCTGCTGCCGCTTGCTGTTGCCCTTGTTTTTCTCTCCTTGTGTAACCGTGCCGGTAAGGTAACTTTGAGCAAACGTATTCCGGTTCAGATAATCATTCAGCCCGGTGAGTATCTCTGCATCACTTCTTCCGGCAATAGCCAGGCGATGGCCTAAAGATTCACGCCCCAGTTGTAACGTATAAGCAATGTCTTTTAACTCACTGCCGGTCAGATGCGGGTGTTGCTGAATATAGGCGTTGAGTTGCCGGGCCAGGTCATGCAATTGCGCCTCGCTTCTGGCAGAAAGCAGTAATAACGCCGGCTCAGCATTCGATTCCAGGGGAGCACCCACCGGCGACACGTCTGCAGGCCGGAATTCTTCAAGCACCATGTGGACATTGGTGCCGCTAAAACCAAAAGAGCTGACTGCGGCTATTCGTCTTCCCTGGGCGTTCGGTTGCCAGTCCTGCACCTGGGTATTGACGACAAAGGGCGTGTCTTCAAAGGGAATCAGCGGATTCGGCTTTTCAAAGTTCACGCTGGGAGCCAGCTTGCGGTGCTTGAAAGACAACAGCAGTTTGATCAGCGCGCTGACGCCGGAAGCATGGACACAATGGCCGATGTTACTTTTTACCGATCCAATCGCACAAAAACCGGTTCGCGGCGTCTGTCTGCGGAAGGCATCGGTTAGAGCCGTAATCTCGATGGGATCACCCAGCTTCGTACCGGTACCGTGCGCCTCAATATAGGTCAACTCATCAGCACTGAGGTGCAACGCATCGTATACCTGGCAAATCAAATCGGTCTGCGAACGGCTGCTTGGCGCGGTAATCCCGTTCGTCTTACCGTCCTGATTCATGGCCGACCCTTTGATCACACTGTAAATGTGGTCTTTATCGTCAATGGCATCCTGCAACCGCTTGAGGATCACGATCCCCACCGCCTCGCCCGGCACAAAACCATCAGCCCGGTGATCAAACGGCTTACAACGCCCATCGGCCGATAACATCCCGGCTTTCGCGCACAAAATGTGGAAGTTGGCGGTAGTATGGATTGATACGCCCCCGGCAATAGCCATGTCCACAGCGCCGTTTCTCAGGCTTTCACACGCCAAATGTACGGCTGCCAAGGACGATGAAGAGGCGGTATCGATCGCCATCGCCGGGCCTTTCATGTCCATAAAATAGGCAATGCGGGCGGCCAGGATCGATGAATCGTTCCCCATAAATGAGGAGGCATCCAGCGGGATACCATGCTGTCGTAGATTAACCTGATAGTCGCCGGCATCGGCACCGGCATAAACAGCCCATTTTTTGTCTTTTATTTCACGGTTGGCATACCCTGCATCCTCCAGCGCGTGCCAGCTTTCCTGTAAAAACAGACGTTGCTGAGGGTCCATTTGCCGGGCTTCTTTGCCGGAAATACCGAAAAAAGACGCATCGAACTGATCAATATCCTCAATAAAACCGCCCCATCGGCCATAGGTTTTATTGGGTTTCGTGCGGTCTTCATCAAAATAGTCGGCGATATTCCAGCGCGTTGCCGGCACGTCGGAAATACAGGTGCCGCCCTCCAGCAACAAAGACCAGAACGCATCAACATTCGCCACGCCGGGGAAACGTGCGGACATACCGATGACGGCGATATCCCCCTCATAGACATCCCCCTCATAGATGTGCCGTGCCATCTTGGGGGCCGCATCGGTTTTGTGCGCGCTCTGTCTTGTCGGGCTGTCTTCTCTGCCTGGCGCCGCGTCATCCGGCGTATCAACGACCGGCCATTCCGACTGCATACGCGTCACAATGTCATGCTGATAATTTGCCATCAGATAACGGCGTAAATCATTCACGCAGCCATAATCGAAAAGCACGGTACTGGGAAGTTTTATCGCAAACGCACCGTTCAGTTTTACCACCAGATTAATTGCCGCGAAGGAGTCAACGCCATATTCGGAAAATGCTTTAGCTTCGTCGATATCAACCGTTTTCTTCAGGCATTCCCGCAGATTCTTCACGACAACGATGTTGATATAATTCAGGATGGCGTCTTCGTCGGTAACGACGGGTTGCGACACTTTCTCTTGTTCTGCCTGTAGATACGCTGCCGAACCCTGCTCCGACGCCGACCGGAGAACCGGTAATCGTCCGCGATGATCAGCGATTTGCTGCATCAGGCTCGTGTCTGCCGGCAGCAACCATTGCTGCGGAGCCGCTTCAGATTCAGATTGAGCATGATCAGTCGAATCAATAGGTTGTGATGATGGAGTAAAAACCAATTCGGCCAGGACGGCAGCGGGTATGGTGTAAATCCCTACACTGGAAGATTCAGGTACATACGTGATGGCCTTGATACTGCGCAGGAAATTTTCAGCCGGCTTGTTTTTATCACTGGCCACAAATCGGATTTCAACGATCGCCTTCTTCCGTTCCAGCGCTTGTCGCCCAAGGGCATTCAACATCTGATATTCAACACCACGCCCCAGTACGCGGCAACTGATCAATCCCCCATCAACCGATAACACCGTTTCCCGCTCGGAGAACAAGCACAAACCGCAAACACCATAATCACCGAATCGATCGGCGACACGAATGCTCAGACAACCCTGTTCCGGACTTTGAATTTTGGCAACGATATCGGCAACGGAGTATGGCGCTTTGGCAAAGTTAAACTGATTGGTGCGATGCGTCAGTTGAGACAATCTTTCCGCCTGATCCGGTGTCGCCGGCTCGATGGTAATGTCAAGCGCCAGCCCACGAATGAATGCTTCCATGCTGAATACACTCTGACGAAACGCTTCACGCTGAACCTGCTCCTGATACATATGCGTACGTTTCGTGTCTTCATTCGTTCGGTGTCGTCCCTGATCAAAGGCCCAGACATGAGCAAGAAATCCCGGAATGTCGTCGCTATTATCAGGCAGGCGTAAACTTAATACCTGTGGGCAGCCGGCAGAGACCTCTGCACATTCGATCGGGCTATCATCAAGAAAAACAAAGCTATCCAGGCCAAGGTTGAGTGTTTTTGCCAGATGTTGAAGATTAGCGGACTTGGCATTCCAGTTGATTTGGGTATCAACAAAATCATCCCACTGCAAAATCATGTCGTCACGACTATCGAATACGTGTCTGACATCCTCATGATTATTCTTGCTCACCAGACATAACAGCATGCCCTGCTCTTTCTGCCGTAACATGAACTGTTGCAACGCACGATAATTCGAATCGATTTCGACGCCTTCGGCCCCCAGTTCACCCACCACGCCGGACCAAAGCGTGTTATCGCAATCAAGGGCGATCACTTTATAAGGGGAACGCCGGAAGGCATGGATGTGACGAACCAGCACCGATGCGATGACGTCAAAAAACGCGGGTATATAAGGAATGTGCCCCATCTCGTCACGAACGGCATCGTGATATTCGGTGACATCATAAGCGGCTGCCAACTCGCTGTTCAGATCAATGCCGATAATGTCCGTCTTATCCCCCAGAATTTGTTGCATCATCTGAGGTATGTTGTTGAGCAACTCGGCAGAAAACCGCACTTTCATCTCAGGAGACGGCGGGCACAGCACGAAGAGCGTAGGCCCCCGGCGGCTATGTTGCGTTTCTCTGACCAGCGTCAGCAATTCCTTAACGTTATCGCTGATCGCCTGCTCAAATGACGTCAGGCGATGCTGATTATCCGTATCGGCGACAGGGCGCCTGGCATAAAAATTGGCTAAACCTGAAGACTTCAGCATCTCCTCTTCAACCGTCGCCAATTCAAAGCCTTTATCCCGCAGCAATTGGGCTATCTTATTCGCTGTCGTACCTTCTTTATCATGAACCTCAACGACAACCTGACGAATATTCGGCCATATTTCATCGGTAATGCTACTGAGAATGTCCCATTCGCATTTTTCAGCATCCACTTTCAGCAAACCAATCGTCTCAATATGATGCTCTTGCATAATACTGGCTAACGAGCGCATCCTGACCTGATAGGTTTGTTTTTGCAGACGATCACCGATCATGTCATCCAGATGATCCCGAATGGCTTCACTATCGGTATCGCTGAAACGCTTGGTTACCTCATTTTCCATCGATTTTTTCAGCGCTTCGCCATCTTCTGTTTCATCGGTATGAAACCCTGACCAAACCGAAGCGTTCGGGTAAAAAACAAACTCGGCTTCGCCGTCCTTATCGGCAATACCGGCTTGCAATGCTTTCGCCTGAGGTGCATACAATGCAAGGTTCTTTCGGAGAATCTCGTAAGAAATCGGCGAAGGTTCGCAAGAAAAAATACGTAAATCAGGACATTGAGTGGCAGCAAACAGAGAGAACATGCCGATGTTGCCGCCAATATCGACTATCACCTCTCCCGGCTCAAAAGAAATGCCGTGCTTCACGTATGTTTTCTCTACGAAAATCTCTTCATAGAGATAGCTGGTTTCATACGATTTAAGATGTGCTATCTCCATACCGTTAGGCAGTACAAAGCGTTCACAATCCGTCAAATGCCGCTCAATTTGCGCCGAAGAAACCTTAGGTAACCCATTTTTTCTGGTAGGGGCTGTTCTCGTTCCGTTAGCAACCAGATCGTCTAACCGACAGATAATCGCATTGACGCCGTCAGTATTCGCAGCGAATACACTTTGTTGGCCAAGAAGCGCCTGATAAACCTGGTTGTATGGCGCAAAGTGAATCTGATCCTGCCAGTTCAGCCGAGAGAACCATGCCTGCAAAGGTTCTGCGATCGGTTCCGCAGTAAAGGTTGCGGCAATAGCCCATGATTGCCCGGCGATACGCGTTGTTTGATTTGGCTGACCAATATTCGGTTGGCCGGCCGGTTGTTCGACTTTTTCTACTCCTACAGCCTGCTCATACGACCCGACGCGTTGATATGAGCGAATATGTACCCCATGCATTTCCACCACTATCTCTCCCGACTCATTAGCTAAGAACACATCAAAAACGCGCGTCTCGGTGGTGTCTGAAACAGGCTGTCTGGGTACGACAAATACGTCGCACGTTGGCGTTAACTGTGTATGAATGACGATATTTTCCAACGAGAAAGGGACATAAATCTGATGTTGATGATTGGGTAGTCGGCTTTCCCTGGCGCCAAGCAAGACTGTTTGGATTGCAGCATCGAGTATGTAAGGTGAAGGAAGATCCGTCAGATTCGCCTCATCAGCCACGATCCGCCCCCAAAACAGATCCTGGCTATAGTGAAACGCGTCCAGACACTGAAACGGTTCCCCATAGTTGATTCCGCCGGCCAGAAACAAACGGTAAATTTCATCGCGGTTCAGTCGGTGAGTGAAAGCGTGAGATGACGTATCAGGAAGACGAAAAACAGGTTCTTCGGCATGATGGGTCGCCGGTTTTTTAATTAAATCAGGTCCATTGTTTAAACCTGAAAAAACAACACCTGTCGCATGACGTTTTGTCGCTTTTCCCGGCACCGTGGATGTGACCCAATAGGTTATGCCCTCTCCCTCGGTATCCAGATGAACATTAACCTGACATTCGCCCGCCGCAATCGTAAGGGGTGCAAACCATACCGCATCTTTTACCTGCAAAGGATAAAGAGAAATCTGATGATGACTTTGCTTGTTATCCAGAAGCGAGGCTGCGACAAAATGAAGGTATCCCATCGCGGGCAGGATGGGTTCACTCGATACTATGTGCCCGGAAATAATAAGATGGCTATTATTTAACATGTACTTCGACATCACGACCTCCTTGTCACCAATATGCTTAAACAATTTTGGTTAAATCCCGAAATCTTCGTCCCTGAAAGTTTCGCTATTGATAAACAACAATAAAAAACCAGCTATTCACACCCCAAGAAAAGATTAATTCCGATATTGGGAAACCAAAAGAAAACCCGGAAAAAAAAGGAAAAACTGGGTGTGAAACGAGTCAACAGGTTATTAAATACAAAGCACATACATCCGTTATCAGCGTGTTACAGATATGTTTTACTCTCAATAGGAAAATTATTTCAAATCATTTCAACCATTAAAAAAATCGTTTTTAATCAAAAAAAACAGAGAAGTAATGGCTACAAACAGCAATAAAATTCGGGGTATAACAAGCTGAATTGAACAATTTTAGCCATCACAAAAAATATATTTCCAGACGGGCTGAGTGATGCCGAACGGCACGCAAAACCTTCTCCATCGTACGGTGCCCAATACAAAAACATGCCGATATAACATTAAATCACTACACATCAACGACATATCTGTCGTGAATTTTCTGCTATGGGTTGCTACTACAGCCTGTAGCTACCGAAAAGCTCAGTACTTTACAGCAACCATCGGCCTATTTCCCGGTAAGGAGCAGATGAAGATATGAGGAATTGTTGAGTACGAAAATTATAAAAATCAACGTCTCGCTTTTATTATCAAGAACACTGATTGACACCGCTTTCTTCACTGATATAGAGTTGCCCGTAAGTTACACATAAGTTAAATAGATAAAGTCACGCTCATTTATTATAATGAAAATAGCCATATAAAAAGTAATTTAGATTACAGGAACCCGGTAACACAGCTTCTCTATAATTATAATGTTTAATAAAGTAATTACATAAGGTTATCAGTAATAACCAACAGATTCTGTTTATCGCAACATGACAGGTATAAGCACAGAGACGAACAATCAAAATAATCAGTTAATCTTTTGTGTTTCATTACTCGTCGATAATTTTCTTTAGGTAATAGTGATTTTATTTTTAGATAATTTTTTCTATCTGTAGTTATTTTTATTTAAGTCAGTCATGCACAAGTAAGGAGCACCACATGAGCTACAAGAGTAAGGAAGATATTTTCAATATTATCGTGCATAACTTACTGGAAATCCTCCCTTATCTGGATACCAGTACCATTACGCCGGAGCGGAGCATGAAGGACTTGGGGGCCAATTCAATTGACCGGGCGGATATTCTGCTCTCCAGTATGGAAACCCTCGATCTCATATTCCCTCTCCATGAAGCCGGCGATCTCAAAAACATCGGAGAATTAGTAGATTTCTTGCACGCTAAAGCGCAGTAGCCATCCAAACTATGCAGATCTTCTGGCGAAGATGGCCTTTCAGTGAATCAAAGCAGGATGCGTATGATGCACAATGTCGTTGTGACCGGCTTAGGCATAGCCGCGGCGAATGGAATCGGAATACCCGCTTTTACCCAATCATTGAAAACAGGTATCAGTGGAATCAGCAGGCATGCCGGCGAATACCCAGAAATCAAGGCAAGCCTGTCTGATTACAACTATAAAGCCGCATTAACGTCTTTATCGCTCACTCAGGAAACGCTGAACGATGCTTTACGCCTGGGTGCCAGAGTACCGCTGAGCGCCCAGATATCGCTCGCTACGGCACTTGAAGCCTGGCGTTCTGCCTTTGCCGACGAATGTCCTTACCCGCCAGAGCAAAGAGGCATCATCATTGCCGGACACAACATCGAGCAAAAATATCAGTATCAAGTCCGGCAATCCTTCACCGACCAACCTGAGTTTGTTCCTGCCAGCTACGCACTGTACTTCATGGACACCAACCAGTTAGGTTTGCTCAGCGAGCTCTTCACTATCCGTGGAGAAGGCTGCACCGTTGGCGGCGCGTCGGCCAGCGGAAACGCCGGCATTATCCAGGCATACCGACAAGTCGCATCGGGAATCACTCAGTCTTGCCTGGTAGTCGGAGCAATGGCGGATTTATCTCCCCCGGAGGTACAGGCATTCAAAAACAGCGGCGCTTTGCTGGCTGAAAGCGATTCGGGTGATCCAACACAGCTCTGTCGCCCCTTTGACCAACAGCGAAAAGGGTTTGTTTACGGTCAGGGGTGTGCCTGTCTGCTGCTGGAAAATGAACAAAGCGCGCGTAAACGCCACGCACCAATTTGGGGACGCATCCTCGGCGGCAGTATCTGTCTGGATGCCAATCGAGGTAGCAATCCAAGTTGTGAAGGCGAATCCCGGGTAATGGCACAGGCATTGCAGGCTGCGGGTTGTGCCTATGATTCTGTCGACTATATCAATACGCATGGCACCAGTTCACTGATGGGAGATGAAACTGAAATCGCCGCCATCAAGCACGTTTTTGGCCCTTATCATCGCCAGATTTGGCTTAACTCAACCAAAAGCCTCACGGGGCACTGTCTGTACGCCGCCGCCGCGGTAGAAGCGGTAGCCACATTGGTTCAAATGAGAGAACGCTTTCTCCATCCCAATCTGAACCTGGAAACCCCCATCAACAATGAATGCCGTTTTGTCGGGCAACATGCTCAACGCCAGGACATCAACATCGCATTGAATAACGCCTTCGGTTTCGGCGGCATTAATACCTGTGTTGTTTGGGAGCACGTCAACCAATAGCGTTTACCTAATTTAGCGTAAGAGGGACCTTATGATTTCCGTTGGAATTGAAGCGATAAACGCGTTTTGTGGTACAAGCTACATTAATGTCAGAGAGCTGGCGCAGCACCGCCGGCTGGATATGTCCCGTTTTGACAATCTCTTGATGAAGCAAAAAACGGTGAGTTTGCCTTGTGAAGATCCCGTCAGCTTTGCCGTCAATGCAGCAAAACCCCTCCTGGATGCGCTAAGTGAGCAGGAAAAAAACAGTATTGAATTGTTGATCACCTGTACAGAATCGGGAATCGACTTCGGCAAGTCAATCAGTACCTATGTTCACCACTATCTGGGGCTAAAGCGAAACTGTCGGTTGTTCGAACTGAAAACAGCCTGTTACTCCGGCGTCGCCGGTTTGCAAATGGCTATCAATACCATCCTCTCCCAGACATCTCCCGGCAGTAAAGCGTTGGTTATTGCCACCGATATGACGCGATTCATTCTGGAAGAAGAAAATAGCGACCATACCAGCCAGGACTGGTCTTTTGCCGAGCCAAGCGGTGGCTCCGGCGCTATTGCCATGCTGGTCAGCGACACCCCTCACGTTTTTCAGATCGATGCGGGGGCAAACGGCTATTACGGTTATGAAGTAATGGATACCTGTAGGCCAGTCCCGGATAAAGAAACCGGTGATTCCGACCTGTCATTACTGGCTTATCTGGAATGTTGTGAAAAAGCCTATCTGGAGTACGAAAAACGCGTTGCCGGCATTGATTATGTCAATACCTTTGGTTATCTGGCATTTCATACGCCTTTTGGTGGAATGGTCAAAGGCGCTCACCGCAACATGATGCGTAAAATGGTACGCGCTACGCCGCAGGATACGGAAGCCGATTTTAACCGTCGCGTGGCTCCCGGTCTGAATTATTGTCAACGGGTCGGCAATATCATGGGGGCAACATTAGCCCTTTCTCTACTCAGTACCTTATCCAATGCGGATATTCAGTCACCACAACGGATTGGGTGCTTTTCCTACGGTTCGGGATGCTGCTCAGAGTTTTTCAGCGGTGTCGTGACTCCTGAAGGCTGCCGGCGTGTCAGACAAATGGACATTGGCGCTCATCTTGACAGACGTCGTGAACTCACAATGGGTGAATATGATGCGTTGCTTTACGGCAACCATGGAGTCCGCTTCGGTACTAAAAATGTCACGCTGGATCTGAGTCTCTTTCCTCAAATCCATTCAGGCCCTCAGAACACCCATCATCTCGTACTAAGCCGAATCAACGAATTTCACCGTGAATATGAGTGGGTCTGACGATGGCATTTTACCAAACAATCCGCTTGAGGCAGGAAGGTCCGGTGCTATACCTGCAGATACATCGACCTGAAGCCAATAACACCATCAATGAAAACTTTGCGATAGAGTGCCGGGAGGTTATCCGGCAATACCGCGATAGCATCAGCATATTAGTCGTTGAAGGATTACCCGAAGTCTTTTGCTTTGGTGCCGATTTACACGCCATAGAACAAGGTAATATTGCCGGAAATAGCAGTGGTGGCCGCCCTCAGGACCCAGAGATATTGTATGAAGTCTGGCAGGATATGATGAGTGGGCCTTACATCAGCATCGCCCATGTCAGAGGCAAAGCCAACGCAGGAGGAATCGGTTTCGTTGCCGCCAGCGATATCGTTATTGCGGACACCCGGGCCCTGTTCAGTTTATCTGAAATGTTGTTCGGTTTGCTGCCTGCCTGTGTACTTCCTTTTCTGGTGCACAAAATAGGAAAACAAAAAGCGCATTACATGACGCTAATGACAAAACCGGTGTCAGCAGAGCAAGCTTACCGCTGGGGTTTAGTCGACGATTATGGTAACGACAGCGACCTGATCCTCAAGAAGCACATACAACGGCTTAACTGTTTATCGAAGCGTGCCATTACACGTTACAAATCATACATGAGCGAGCTGGTTACTCTCACTCGCGATCAGAAACCGGCAGCTCTCGCCTTGAATGTGGAAATTTTTTCCGATCAAGAGAATCTCAATAAAATCTCCCGTTATATCCAAACGGGGAAATATCCTTGGGAGGAATAAAGCAATGGCCACAAATGTTGTTGATTTTCAAGAAATAGAACCGGGAATTGTGTATGTAAAAATGCAGGACAAAATCCACAAAAATACATTCTCCCGAGCATTGGTCTACGAGCTAATCCAGGTATTTAAGCATATTGAAACATCAGACCACTATAAAGCAGTCATCCTGACAGGTTACGACAGCTATTTTGCTACAGGGGGAACGCAGGAAGACCTGTTCGCGTTACAAGAGGGAAAAGGAAAATTTACTGATACCAATATTTATAGCTTACCTCTGGAATGTCCGATTCCCGTTATTTCCGCTATGCAAGGGCACGCCGTCGGAGGTGGCTTGGTGATGGGGCTGTTTGCCGACTTTGTCATTATGAGTCAGGAAAGCATTTATACCGCCAATTTCATGAAATACGGCTTTACTCCCGGTATGGGAGGAACACTGATCGTACCGGAGAAATTAGGATTGGCTCTGGGACAAGAGATATTGATGTTGGGTAATAATTATCGAGGTGAAGAGCTGAGGCAGCGAGGCATTCCCTTTCCGGTTTACCCAAGGGAACAAGTTGTAGAGGCCGCATTGTCCAGAGCCAGGGATCTGGTCAAAAAACCACGAACATCACTTGTCACGTTAAAGACTCATCTGACTCAGTACCTTCGGAGTAAGCTACCTGAGTACACGGCACAGGAAGTCATCATGCATGAGAAAACCTTTTTTCAACCGGAGGTCAGACAAAACATATCCAGGTTATTCAGCAATTAAGATAATTCAGTACACCCAGCGAAAATGCGGACGTACTGAATATCAGAACGTTGATGAATAAATCGTTTTTTACAACTATCTCAATCAGCATACAATAGATCTGTGTATATCCTGACTATTTGCAGTGAAGAAAAACGCAATAAAACGTCAATGTCAGGATTACGGTAACAAGCCAATCTCTTTACTAAAACATAATAGACACTGATTTATAAAACATCGAAGCAGCAAAAAGTGAGATAACGAGTGAAGCGCCACGATAAAACACCGTTGGTTTTAGTCTTGGCTGGCTTGAGGCTTGGCTGAGATTAATCAACGTACCGGAGTAAATCCACATGCATGATATGGGTAACAACGCCAAAAACAGGCAAAGCATCGCCTGAATATAGCTGTCTTGATATATGAAGGCTGATGGAGGGATGATGGAGTCAGCGAAGAAAAAGGCCTTGGGGTTGAGTAAGGTCGTGATAAAAACCGTACTGAAAGTGATCTTCTCACTGGTTTGATGAAGAGAAAACCTCCACACTTTCACCGCTAAATACACGACATAACATGCCGATAATATCTTTATGATGTTCAGTACCGGGTTTCCATGTTGTGCCAAATAGTTAAACAGCAATCCCCATGCAGTGACAGCCAATAGATATCCAAGCCATTCTGATAAAGTCAATTTTATACTTTTAACAAAACCTTGAGTATAACCAGAGCAAAGAAGCAATGTGTTAGTTGGTCCCGGCATACTGAGAAACAATGCGATGTATAACGTGATTTTTACGTATTCAATTCCATGAATCATTTTGACACCTCCTTGATTAAGGCCAGTAACGTCAGGCCTGATATTATCCCTATTTTAACATTACGATATAATTTCCCCCTTAAAACAAAAATACCATATTTCTATCTCAATTCAGCGCTTACTTTTCCCGTCTGATAATTTATTTTTATTGATAATTTCCTCTCAAAATCACCATCAATAAAAATATATTGAAACATAAAAAACCAGGAAAGAATAATAACGTGAATTGCAGAATAACACATTATCGAGATAAATAATTCCAGGCATCAGCCTCACCGTGTAAGATCATCCAGAGCCTTATCACGCGTTTTACTACAACCTTGCATAGAAAAGAAAGTGATAAAGTCAGAACATCAATCATGAAAAGTACAGCCGATATATCCTCAGTATTTCTTCTAATAACCTTACCAGATTATCAGGCATGTCGAAATCAACATGACCTAAACTGGATTTTGATAACCCAAACCAATAAGTCGAGGCATTGGATGCCATCGCGAGTGCTCTGCTTACTATTAACACCATATTATACTTTTATATGGAAAAAAGTACGCCAACACAAGCAAGATTTCCTCAAAAAAAGAAATTCTGCATCAGGCTGGAGGCATCAACAAAATATATCATTTGCAAATGAATCTTAGCGTTACGAACAATAACCACACCAATATTGCTAATGTAAATAAACTCCCACACAATCACATGACAAACCAGCATTATCCCATAAAAACTGCATGGGCAGCATACGCCGTCATTCTGCAATGGAGTCCTGAAAATTGGCATAGCCACCGACGGCGATCACCAGGCACAGTCTGAAAACCAAAGGGCTTACTCAGGAAGATGCCACATTACGTGGACAGGCTCAGTTGACTGGACACATCATACGATACCCAGCAGGGCAGCGGCGCAGGCGAGTTGGTAACAGAACAGCGACGTTATACTATGCCTGACAGGGAATGTGTGGGAAAAATCCAGGCTGCCGGCACAGCTATGAAGAGCTAATCGCCGGAATATCGGAACGAAAAAAGGGCCTTTCGGCCCTTTTAACTATCCGCAGATCCAGTATAAATCTGCAAATAAAATTCTGGAGCGGGAAACGAGACTCGAACTCGCGACCCCGACCTTGGCAAGGTCGTGCTCTACCAACTGAGCTATTCCCGCTTTTTCAGAACACTTTGTTTATCAAGTAATTTCAATAAACTGTGTTGCTGTCGATGCGGTGCATTCTACTTACCTGACGCACTGAGTCAATAAAATTATCACCTCACCTGAATCGTTTGCTGTTTTTTAAGGCGAGACGATCAATGTTCCAGCAAATCGCGCCAGGCCGCGCTCAAATACTGGAACATCGACCAGAAGGTCAACACGGCAGCCACATACAGCGCCGCCACGCCGGCAGCCTCTACCATCCGCTCTGGCCGCCACAGCAAACCGACCAACGACACCATTTGCGCGGTGGTTTTAATCTTGCCGATCCAGGATACCGCCACGCTGCTACGTTTACCCAACTCGGCCATCCATTCGCGCAATGCAGAAATGATGATCTCACGTGCAATCATCGTCGCGGCAGGCAACGTAATCCACCAAGAGTGGTAATGCTCGGATACCAGCACCAGAGCAACCGCTACCATGACTTTATCGGCAACAGGATCCAGAAAAGCGCCGAAGCGAGTGGTTTGTTTCCATCGCCGGGCAAGAAAGCCATCAAACCAGTCGGTTACCGCGGCAAAGACAAATATGCCGGCACATACCATCGGCGCCCAGCTAAACGGCAGATAAAATGCCAATACAAAAAATGGAATTAGCACAACACGAAACAGGGTAAGCCACGTTGGTATATTAAATCGCATAGCGTCTGGGTAACTGTCTGGCCCGAAAGATAATAGGGTTATGTTGCTACATTGCCTCTAGTGTTTCAATGCATGAAAGATTTTTTCTGCCAACGCATGCGAAATTCCCGGTACTTGAGCAATGTCTTCGATACTGGCATTCATCAACGGCTGTAGCCCCCCCATGTATTTCAACAGCATCTGGCGCCGTTTCGGCCCCACCCCTTCGATAGTCTCCAGTGAGCTGGTGCTTTTGACTTTGGCACGCTGTTTACGGTGACCGCTGATAGCATGGTTATGGGAATCGTCGCGAATATGTTGAATCACATGTAATGCGGGTGAATCAGCAGGCAAAGCAACACCCTCGCCTGTTGCTTCAAAAAATAACGTTTCCAGGCCGGCTTTGCGATCGCTGCCTTTCGCAACGCCCAGCAGCAAAGGCCGATTCTTATCCCAGGATACCTGCAACGACGCAAAAACTTCCTTGGCCTGCGCCAATTGGCCTTTACCGCCATCAATCACGATGACATCTGGAATCTTGCTTTCATCAATCGACTTGCCATAGCGGCGTCTAAGCACTTGGTTCATAGCCGCATAGTCATCACCTGGCGTGATACCGGTAATGTTGTAGCGGCGGTACTCTGAACGCAGCGGCCCATCAGCATTAAACACAACGCAGGAAGCAACCGTCTGCTCACCCATGGTATGACTGATATCGAAACATTCCATCCGGTTGATTTTTTCAATCTCAAGCACGGACGCCAGCGCCGTCAAACGTTGCTGAACCGTTGATTGTTGAGACAATTTCGTTGCCAATGCCGTATGGGCGTTGGTACGAGCGAGTTTAAGATAACGCGCGCGGTCACCACGTGGGCGGGTTTGAATCTGAATCTTTCGGCCCGCCTGTTCGCTCAGGGATTCCGCCAGCAGTTGGTACTCCGGTAGCGAAAAATCCAGCAGGATGTCCGATGGCAAGGTGCGGGAAGCACTACCCTGTAAATAGAACTGGCCGACAAATGTCTGCACCACTTCCGCCAGCTCCGTCCCGCCAGGTACTTTGGGAAAATAGCTGCGGCTACCCAAAACCTGTCCTTGACGAATAAAGAGCACGTGTACACATGCCATTCCCGCATCGAATGCCACACCGATCACGTCAAGATCATCACCATCGCCAGAAACAAATTGTTTTTCGGTCACGCGACGAACAGCCTGAATCTGATCACGGATACGGGCGGCGTCTTCAAACTTCAGCGCATGGCTTGCCGCCTCCATTCGTTCGACCAATCGGGTCAACACTTGCTGATCCTTGCCCGATAGAAAAAGGCGCACATACTCGACCTGTTGCTGATAATCTTCCTCGCTCACCAGGCCGCTAACGCATGGCCCCAAACAACGGCCAATCTGATATTGCAGACATGGACGCGAACGATTGCGATAAACGCTATTTTCGCACTGTCGGATGGGGAATAACTTCTGCAGCAGCATCAACGTTTCACGAACGGCATTACCGTTCGGAAACGGGCCAAAGTATTCGCCTTTGGCATGTTTAGCGCCGCGATGAACCGATAACCGAGGATGCGTATCTCCACTAAGGAAAATCAGCGGGTAGGATTTGTCGTCACGCAGCAGCACATTGTAACGCGGCTGATAACGTTTGATATAGTTGTGCTCAAGCAGCAAGGCTTCGGTTTCAGTATGCGTGATCGTTACATCGATCTGCCGAATACTTTTCACCAAAGCCTCTGTTTTACGGCTGGCAACATGAGCGCGAAAATAACTGGAAAGGCGTTTCTTCAGATCCTTAGCTTTACCGACGTAGATAACCGTGTCACTGGCATCGTACATACGGTAAACCCCAGGCTGACTGGTTACGGTCTTCAGAAAAGCCTGGGCATCAAAACGTTCAGTCACTACTAATCAATGTCTCCGCATTAAAGAGCCCATGTCGAATAGCCAGATGCGTTAACTCCACATCACCATTAATGTTCAGTTTACTGAACATTCTATAACGATAGCTGTTGACCGTTTTGGGGCTGAGGTTGAGTTGATCAGAGATCTCCGTCACCTTCTGCCCTTTAGTTATCATAAGCATAATTTGTAGTTCGCGCTCAGAAAGACACTCCAATGGTGTCTCTGTTTGCGGCTCTAACTGACTCAGCGCCATTTGCTGGGCGATATCCGATGCAATATAGCGCTTGCCGGCATGCACAGAACGAATGGCACAAATCACTTCTTCTGGCGTCGCCCCTTTGCTAAGGTACCCCGCCGCCCCAGCCTGCATCACTTTAGCAGGTAACGGGTTTTCGGTGTGAATAGTTAGCATTATAACTTTAATTTCAGGGGAAAATCGTACAATTTTGCGCGTTGCCTCCAGACCGCCGATTCCTGGCATATTCATATCCATCAGCACAACGTCCACACCGTTACTGTTATTACGGCACCATCTGACCGCATCTTCACCGCACTGCGCCTCACCAACAACTTTGAGGCCTTTGATATCGTCAAGAATGCGCCGTATCCCTGCTCGCACCAGCTCATGGTCATCAACAAGAAAAACGCTAATCAAAGAACAATTCTCCAAAAAGAGTAACACTTACAGACGAGTTTGTTGCAGGTGGTACTATCGTGGTTTAGAAAAAATGAATACACTTTTTAATTAAAAGTGTATTTTTTTATTCTACCATGTGGTATTATCCTCTAAGTATCCTGAATGATACTGATTGCGTATCGAACTCGGAACTCACTTCCATCACAGTATTCATATTTCCAACCTGGTTTTTTAGAGAAACAGACGGCTCAACCGTCTAAAATCATTAAAATTTAAATATAATCAATAAGTTATCAAGTTTTTTAAACGTAAACAATCAGGTACGCATCAGCTTCTTTTTCATCATTGTAACGGTATCGTCACTTCGCTGCACCGCCTGTTTACTACAAATAATACACCTGCCCTAAAATATCCATATAAAAGTTGCAATGTTTCTAATCAAACGCATTTAAAAGCCAAAAAACACGTTAACAATATATGGGCAAAATGTGGCACAAACAGATACAAAAAATACAACTTAATGGTCAAACAGGATTATTTTCCTCACCAGACGTATTGTCATCTATGGTATAATTCGGGCCAATTTTTGTTATGTCGTTGGCGAGTGTACGATATCAAACCATTTCCAGGGACCACCACGTCAACGCCCATTCGCAACAGGAGATTCCATGAATAACAATGATTTCCCTACGGCCTCCACGCCTGAAACGCTGGCTCACGAAGTTAGCTGCCTGAAGATACTGATGACATTGATGTTAAAATCTATCGGTCAAGCTGATGCAGGCAAGGTTATCATCAGTATGGAAAAACACGCAGCCCAACTGGAAGACCCAACTCAGGCAGAAATTTTCGATACGACGATTAAGCAGATCAAAACCGTCTATCGCCGCTAATCATACACCATCGGGCAGAACCATAATCCGTAATTGTCCGATGGGTATCCTCTCAATTCGAATAATAAACAAACAAAAAGAAGAAAGAATACGTAGAAGTTGACAGAGTCATTCATATTTCGTCAACAAAACAGACTATATCCGATAATCGCTCTGACTGATTAAATATAATTTAAAAATGAACTTTTCTGAATAAATAAAAGAACGGAAAGTAATTATCTGGAGCAATAAAATCGAATAGGTATTTTTTCAGAATAAAAAAGCGCAGAGACAAATGAAAGTGTTGGTGGGTCGTATAGGGCTCGAACCTATGACCAATTGATTAAGAGTCAACTGCTCTACCAACTGAGCTAACGACCCAACGGGGACGGATTATTCTCTTCTTATCGCCGTCTGTCAAATGGTTCATCTTATTTTTTTACTCAGCCGGGGGCTCAGAAAACACATTGTAACCTATCACTATTTTACGCCGCCACTCCAGCGCCAGACCTCTATTGACCGATTATTAGACGCAAATTCATCATCCTCTGAAGACCAACCTGACAATCAGGAAATACGTTCTCAGCTCATCATCGGTTGAATACCGTGTTACTATTAATCTCGCTGATTTCTTATATATCATGGGTGATTCGCACTCCATCCTCACAGACAGACATAATCCGGAAATAACATTACATGACAGAACAAACGCATCACGCCCCGGACACAGCCGGACATAGCGACCTGCGGCGCAACCTGACCAACCGTCATATTCAGTTGATCGCCATCGGAGGTGCCATTGGCACCGGCCTGTTCATGGGGTCGGGAAAAACCATCAGTCTTGCTGGCCCATCGATTATCTTTGTTTATATGATCATCGGATTCATGCTGTTTTTTGTTATGCGTGCGATGGGCGAGTTGTTGCTTTCCAACCTCAATTACAAATCGTTCAGCGACTTTGCCGCCGACCTGCTAGGGCCATGGGCAGGCTTTTTTACTGGCTGGACATACTGGTTTTGTTGGGTGGTCACGGGGATTGCCGATGTTGTCGCCATCAGCGCCTACGCACAATTCTGGTTGCCAGACTTGTCGCAGTGGCTCAGTTCTTTATTGTGCGTCCTGCTGCTTCTGACCTTAAACCTGGCCACCGTTAAACTATTTGGCGAAATGGAATTTTGGTTTGCCATGATCAAGATCATCGCCATCGTTGCACTCATTGTGATTGGCGCCGGGTTGGTCATCATGAATTTTACATCACCTTCCGGAGCCACGGCATCTGTGGCCAATCTATGGCAAGACGGCGGATTCTTTCCCAAAGGGCTCAGCGGTTTTTTTGCTGGCTTTCAAATTGCCGTATTTGCATTTGTCGGTATTGAACTGGTTGGCACCACCGCAGCTGAAACCAAAAATCCAACTGTCGTTTTGCCGCGAGCAATCAACGCCATTCCGATACGTATCATCATGTTTTACGTGTTTGCGCTGATGATGATTATGTCGGTGACACCATGGAGCCATATCGCAGCAGACCGCAGTCCATTTGTTGAGATGTTTGTCCTGGTGGGGTTGCCGGCTGCCGCCAGTGTCATTAATTTCGTCGTGTTGACATCAGCAGCATCTTCCGCCAACAGCGGCGTCTTCTCAACCAGCCGTATGCTGTTTGGACTCGCCAGGCAAGGCGACGCACCAAAACGTTTTGGCCAGCTATCAAAACGCGCAGTGCCGTCAGCCGGGCTGTTCTTTTCCTGCCTGTGCCTACTCTCCGGTGTTGTATTGATCTACCTCATTCCTAACGTCATGACCGTTTTTACCCTGGTCACTACCGTGTCGGCCATCCTGTTCATGTTCGTATGGAGTATCATTCTATGCTCTTATCTGGTGTACCGTAAGCAGCGCCCACAGTTGCACCAAAGCTCGTCATACAAAATGCCATGCGGCATTATCATGAGCTGGGTCTGTCTGGCTTTTTTTGCTTTTGTGCTGGTATTGCTGACATTGCAGCCTGATACGCTGCAAGCATTGATTGTCACACCGGTGTGGTTTGTAATTCTGGCGATAGCCTACCAGTTAATTCGTCGTCGCAGAGCTCTCGCTCAGGTCCAGGCGTAACGTCACAACGCAAAAGCAGATGTAACACCTGCTTTTGCGTCGCGTTAAGTTCAATACGGTCAGCTACACCTGACGATATAGCTGACCGTATCCGATTAGACACTGACTGTTTGTCGTACACCATTCACTGCGTGCTTAGCCTGCTCACATTGATTCAAAATAGTTTGCGCATGTGAATACAGAATCTTGCCCGCTTCAGTCGGCGTCACGCCACGACGACTACGGACCAGCAGTTGCTTCTCCATCTCGCTTTCAAGCGTAGCAACTTGCTGGCTCAGCGCTGGTTGCGCAATATGCAACATTTCAGCGGCCTGGGTCAGGCTGCCAATATCAACGATTTTCACAAAGTATTTGAGCCGTCTCAGATTCATGTGTACCTCCCGAATAGTTACGGTTAAGTAGTAGCAAGAAGCGCGCCAGATCATTTCACTATTATTAAAAAAAGTGCGTAACTCGTTTAACCTGCTTAAAAATAAGTAAAAGCAATGGTGGAGGCGATGACAGTAACAATACTAATCTTCTGACCATGACCCGTTACACACCTGTACAATGGCCCACTGGCACCAAAGTGGTGCAATTCCTGCTATCTGAAAGTGCAACCTTGACCATATGCAGCGAATGGACTGACGAGAAAAACACCGACTACCACAATAATTTCAATAATTTGATTATAAGTTCAGCAAACAGTTATCCTCAGCGTTATCATGCTTTGACAAGCACTCAGGCTACCGCTATCATCCACACCAATTAGCGATTCCTCTGTAGTTCAGTCGGTAGAACGGCGGACTGTTAATCCGTATGTCACTGGTTCGAGTCCAGTCAGAGGAGCCAGATTCTTGTTTTCATGCCGCTTCGCGAATCCTTATGTGATTGGGGTTCAATGAGTTAGCGTGAAATATCTTCCCGATGCATTTTCAGTTTTCCCTCCGCATCGGGAGAATTTGGTGGTCAGATTTGGGGTCAAGTTGGTTCGATGACGGAGTGACCCCCAAATGTCTCTTAACGACTCAAAAATCCGCAACTTAAAACCATCCGCTAAACCCTTCAAAGTTTCCGATTCTCATGGTCTGTATCTGCTGGTTAATCCAGGCGGTTCACGTCTCTGGTATCTCAAATATCGTATCAATAAAAAAGAATCTCGCCTCGGCTTAGGTGCCTATCCTGATGTATCTCTGGCCGACGCTCGTCAACAACGTGACGGTATTCGAAAATTGCTGGCGCAGAATATCAATCCCGCACAGCAGCGCTCCGCTGAAAGAACCACTTCCTCACCAGAAAAAACCTTCAAGCATGTGGCACTGGAGTGGCATAAAAGCAACCGCTCATGGTCAGAGAACCATGCCGCCCGTCTGCTTGCCAGCATGAACAATCATATCTTCCCGATAATTGGGCACCTGCCGGTCACAGAACTGAAAACTCGCCACTTCATCGACCTGCTGAAAGGGATTGAGAAAAAAGGTTTGCTGGAAGTGGCGGCACGAACCCGACAGCATATGTGCAACATCATGCGTCATGCCGTGCATCAGGAGTTGATAGAGCACAACCCGGCGGCAAATCTGGACGGGATAATCGCCCCTCCCGTTAAACGCCACTACCCTGCCCTTCCACTGGAACGACTGCCGGAGCTGTTGGCTAGCATTGAGGACTACAATCAAGGGAGAGAATTAACCCGTTTGGCAGTCTCACTTACCCTGCACCTGTTCATCCGTTCCAGCGAATTGCGCTTTGCCCGTTGGTCTGAGATCGATTTCAGAAACAAAATCTGGACCATTCCTGCTACCCGTGAAGCCATCCCTGGAGTGCGTTATTCCGGGCGTGGTGCCAAAATGCGCACACCGCATATCGTTCCTCTGTCCCGTCAGCCCATCGCTATTCTGAAACAGATACGGGAAATTTCTGGGCATCAGGTGCTGATATTCCCCGGAGACCATAATCCGTATAAACCGATGTGCGAAAACACGGTCAACAAAGCGCTGCGCTTGATGGGGTATGACACGAAAGATGAAATCTGCGGTCATGGATTCCGGGCAATGGCCTGTAGTGCGCTGATGGAATCTGGACTGTGGGCGCAGGATGCCGTTGAACGGCAGATGAGCCACCAGGAACGCAATAGCGTTCGAGCGGCTTACATCCATAAAGCAGAATATCTCGATGCCCGTAAAGCGATGATGCAATGGTGGTCAGATTATTTGGATACCAACCGAAAAGGATATATTGCGCCGTACATTTATGCTCAACAACATAAGACGGCTGGAACTGCCTGATCGATAACGCTCCTAAGAGCAGATCCTGATAACAGGATCTGCTTTTCAGACAGCGAGAAAGTTTTTACCTCAGCATTTCACAAAAAATCGTGAAACGTCAGGAAATTACTCAGGCCGGATACATGAATGAAGGTCTATTGCGGGGTAATCAATAACGTAGAATTAGGGTTACTTTTCTTATAACGATGGTATTGCAAGATTAGCGTTGCGAGATCTTCATCGACAGCATAAAAATAGGCTTCCGGCACATCCAGCACCGCCGCAAACCGGCAAACCAGACCAAAATCCGGTGAACTGACTTCCCTTTCATATTGGCTTACACGGGAACTCGACGTCTCTTCATCCAGCCCAGCGAGACAACCGAGCTCGACCTGTTTTAACCCTGCATTCACTCGGGCCAATCTTAATCGTTTACCAATCACGGCATTACCTGCTTCACTGATTAACATAAACCGATTATCGCCGTTCCCTATAGAGCACTCTTGAAGTGGTTCTTTACTAAATGAATTTAAAATTTATTATTGAATGCTTTAACATCTAAAATGAAGATTTAATTTATTTGGAGAAGTAATCATGAGATTTGGAATGATAGCCGCATAAAATTCGAACACCGAAGCACGTCTACGATATCTCTCTATTGAGGGGTGATGAGTAGTGTGGAATGCGGGTTGGCTTTTCTGAAACGGTGATACTGCAAGATTAAGGTAGCCAGATCATCATCCACGGCATAAAAATACGCTTCCGGCACATCCAGCACCGTTGCAAAGCGACGAACCAAACCAAAATCCGGCGCACTGACTTCTCTTTCATACTGGCTCACGCGAGAACTCGCCGTTTCTTCGTCCAGGCCAGCGAGACAACCCAGCTCCACCTGTTTTAATCCTGCATTTACTCGGGCCAGTCTTAATCGTTTACCAATCACGGCGTATCCACAGCATTGAGCAACATTGGTTGATTATCACCGCTCTCGACAGGCCATTCTTGAACCATTTCTTTCCTTAATAAATTTTAAATTTATTTTTGGTTGTTTTTTGATCTAAAATGAAGATATGATTTACTGAAAGGAGTAAGATTTTAGTCCAAGAGAGGAGGAAGCATGAGCACTGAACAACAAAATCAGCGAATGGACTGGCATCCTGCCGATATCATTGCAGCCCTTCGCAAACGCAATACCACACTGGCTACCGTCTCCCGTGCGGCAGGTCTCAGTTCATCCACACTCGCCAATGCGCTAATTCGCCCATGGCCGAAAGGCGAACGGCTCATTGCAGACGCACTGGGCATACAGGCAAGTGAAATCTGGCCGAATCGTTATTTTGACTCGCAAGGGCGACGTATCCCGAGAGAAATTCGTCATAAAAAATCATGACAACTATAATAGTCTATTAAATTCATTCGTTAACAAGTAGAAAATAGGCAAAAAATTAAAATAATATTACGCTTCTCAATCTGAAAACCGTATTAAGGATGGTGATATCCGTAATACGGACTCATCAACTTTCACTCCGTCCCTCGCTGTGTTTTTTTGTCTTCTCCGGGCATACGCCATTCTGCACTGGAGGAACCTATAACATCTCATCAGTTATTACGCTTGAAACAAGTAGAAGAAAAAACCGGCCTGAGGCGTTCGCAAATCTATTGTATATGAAAGACGGAACCTTTCCGGCCTCAATAAAGATGGGTCCCGCCAGTGTGGCCTGGCTCGAATCTGAAATTGACGAGTGGATTAACCTCAAATTAGCTAACCGCTTAACGCGCTGATGGAGGATACCGCCACCCGCAAGGTAGCTGCAAAAGCTCCTTAAGTGAGGCCATAGGGCTATCCATAACTTAAAACAGCTTAGATCCTTGTTAACTAAAAAGTTTAATTGGTTTTCTTCCAACCAGGTTACGGAAGACCCACTTTTTACCCGTCGTTGACACATCAGGAGCGCAACAACGTGCGAGCGGCGTACATCCATAAAGCGGAATACCTTGATGCCCGAAAAGCGATGATGCAATGGTGGTCGGATTATCTGGATATGAACCGGGAAGGATACGTTGCGCCCTATGTTTATGCGCAAAAACGCAATGAGCCATAGGCTTATTGCCGGAGTAAACAGTGTGCGCCCCGCCGTGACTGGCGGGGCGTGGTGTCTGACTGTCAGGCCGACGGTTTGCTGCGCGACCAGATCAAATGATGCTTGCCATTCTCGTCTTCGATAAGGCGAGCATAGAGGGTTGCCGGGAACGAAGGATCGTCGAGCGTCACCGACAGATAAGGCCGTTCGGCCTGGCTGATTTTCCGCCAGGCTGCGCCGATGTCATAACCACCGAGGGTCTGAATACGGAAGTCAGGGGCGTGCTCGCTGCTTTTGTCGCAGGGGATGAACCTCGCCTTGACATTCAAAGTCAGGGTGCGGACGGTGCCAGTGAAGCCGTTGTTTTGTGCGGTGAAGGTGCCGATGTTAGCCATGATGTTGCTCCTTTCGGATTTTCAAGGTCGCGCCTGTCGCGTCCTTTGTGGTGATCCGAACGGCAGGAGCCGGGCTGGCCGCATCGCTGCGACCGTAACACCGTGCAGGACCGGAAGAGGCAAAGAATTTGCTGCGCGAGGAAGGCGTTTACGCCGGGGAAATTGTTTGCCTCTTCCGGTTGCGGCCATCAAGCCCGGCTCCTGCAAGGATTCACAACGAGCTCAAGGACGCACAGGCTGACCAGGCCAAAAGGCGCATTGGCTGGCCCGGCTTCCCCGCACAACAGCTTTTCCGGCTCCTCTCCTGATTCGGTCAAGATCATCATCCCCACGACCGTCGAGCATGCTCTGCAATTTATCCCACGGTGAAAGCAGCCTATGGCATCAATCCGGTCATCTGGCCGAGCGATATATCGGTGACGCCCTCTTCCTGACTGCAAGACCTTCGTCGCCAGTGCCAAAAACGGCAAACATCCATCCAACCTGACACAGCAAATGATGGCAAACGAAAACACCCCGTCAATTACGATGGATAACCTTTTAAGACTGAAAAGATGCCAACTACCCTTTCTATACACTCAAAAATACCGGAGCTAACACGTAATAACCAATAATGACAGCAGTACATCTATTTTTATGACAAACTGCATCACTTTAAGTAAAAACTTCATTCTATAAATTCAATCTGGCAGAACAGTTCTGGGCTGTCCATGCCAGTGAAACACGTTGATGACATCCATTCATAAAACTAAAGAGTGCATAACCTGGGTGCTGTAGTGCTGCTGCCACGGCAGGCGGTAGCCCACTTGTGATACAGATTCCCCCACTCCTTGTGGATTTGTTATTTTCTTTCTTAAAAAAACCTAAAAATAGATAAAGCTGGTCATTCTAAATAAACCTTTTTCGCTCTATAAATTTACATATGGAACGTTAACTTTATACCCGGCAATTTTATTAATCCCCCGTTACGCTCTACACACAGGAAAGGTTGTCATGCTGAAGGAGATTACATCATGCAAAAACAAACCTTCCTTTTAAACACGAAAAGCAGTATGCCTGAATGGATGACGATACAGGAGGCTATCAGAATAACGAAGAAAACAACAAAAATAGAATTGACAGACAGTGATATTTATCGCCATGCTTTATATGGCAATATCAGCCTTTCTATTTACTTCCAGTCACCGATTGTTTTACGAAAAATACGAACATTGGATAATAAATTGAAGCTACGCCCGGTCGGGCACTCATTCATCGACCGGCTCTGCTTGCTCGATAGAAACAGTTTCCTTGGCAAACGAAATCTTATTCTCAGTACCGAGGGAAGATACATTACTCCCACCCAGCCAATTATCGACACACTATTAGCGGGACATGAGTACGTTATGGTACAACGTTTACTTGCCCGCTCCCTGCACATTCCATTACCACACATCGGTGAGAATGAGATCAATTACGGTATATCGGTAACTCTTTCAGGAGAGATATTTCAGGTATTCGAAAAGCTCACATGGCAGGAAAGAATAAACCAGAAAATAATGCGACTCCCTGAAAAAATGTGGACTGATATTTATCAAAGAATTCTACAACAAGGCATAAATCCAGACCTCCGAAAGGATTATTTTCCAATTCATGATTTACCTCAAGATGCCTGCTTTGTCATCCGGCATACTGAACTGGAAAAGTTAATCGACATGCCGACCAAAAACCAAACTTCCTCGTCGTCTTCCACACGGATATCCACGCCGCTATCCCGATTATTCTTGCTCGCCTGTAAACATAATGAGGCCATTAGTCCATTAATCCGGCAACCCTATAAGCTGTTGTCTATTTTTGAGCAATGGGCATCAACTGATGGTATCACCGACCATCTGAGCGGTGACACACTAAAAACTGCGCTGGAGCGCGGCTCGCCAACATCCATTTCAGGATCTGGTTAATAGAGTACGTCCTCATTCAATCCAGGCTGTGTCTCTTAATCACCTGCGTGGTGGAAAATCACATAACGCTTACAGGTGATGGCAGTGGAAATTTACGAAATCGGCTCATAAATGAACGAATTTAATGCATTTTTTCACCATCAATCAGTGAATCTGAATTAAGGGATACAGCCTAATATCTGATCGTTGAATTAAACAGCATAAAAAAGCAGCCGGAAGGATCGTTGGGATCACTTCCGGTTTTATTTTATAATCTGATGGGTTTTCCTATATTATTTCTATTCTCTTTTGATGGAGCGAAGGATAAGTATATGTTGCTATCGACCTTCTTAAATTTCACAGAGTAATTTCCTGGGAGGGATTTTAAAAAATAACCAGATACACTGTTTGTATTTTCAGGCTCTAGATCGCCGCCTGTAGTATCTTCTCCCGCACCAATAAATATATCCCCTGATGGGGATTTTATATATGCAGCACCATCATAATCATTTAAAGATTCAACAATGTTTATTAAATATTCACCATCACTTCCTAAATTTAAAAAAACAGCGTTACCATTATTAGTTTCATCTATTTCGTCATCCTCGATACTCCACCAATCAGGTGTATCGGTAATGCGATGTTTAAGTGATTGCAAATCAAATATAACTATCGTGGCTGTATCCGTAAAAATCTTGAAGTTAATATTCATTTAATACCTCAATCAAATATTATCGCGCTTATTTTATCACCAGGCTGAAGTCCTGCTTTTCTTCCTGCATTTTTGAGAGCACTACCAACACTTTTGTTAATGGTTTCATTCAGCATCTGTAAGCGCTGTGTTGCAGAGCCGCCCACGATTAGGTCAACTGGGTGATCAGCATTCAGTTTTGAGAGATCTGGTGCCTTACCAAACATTCGCTCGTAACGCTCAGAAACAGCCTTCCTATATGAACTCTGGACGGACGCGATTCTGACATCATGTGTGCCAGGAGACCAAACTAATTCCCCTCTTTTAGCCGCTCGATTAAGTGCATTTTGCTTTTTCATGAACTGGCGTTCTAAGTAATTTCTTTCAGTTGAAGATAAATTACCTTGGCTTAGAATTTTAGGCTTACTCGCACGTAGTATGTTTTCACAACCAGCCAACCCAAACGGATCAACCCACGTATTGGGGTTCGGCACATACCCATAATTACTCTCTCCCCCCGCTATCCCTATCGGGTCCGGCGAGACATAACACCCACCGGCCGGGTCGTAGTACCGAAAGCGGTTATAGCACAGCCCGCTTTCGCTGTCACGGAGCTGCCCGGCGAAGGCCAGGCCGGGGTCCGGACTTTCCGATTTTTCTGTCTGCCGCCGGCCCCACAGCGTGGCTGTCGGCGCCTGCCAGCGCAGGGTGCCGTCCGGCGTGAACAGCGCCTGCGGGGTACCGTTCTGGCTGCTGGTGACAAAATCCGTTTCCCAGTCGCCGCCGGTGTGCTGGCGCTGCTGCACCACCAGCTCCCAGCCGTTGTAGACCCAGTGACGACGTTGTATCAGCTGGCCGTGGCGGTAGTGGCGGATTTCCGCTATCTGGTCGCCGTCCCACAGGTAGCGGGTCTCTTCGGCTTTCTGGTCGCAGCGTTTGCCCACCCGGCGGCCAAACGGGTCGTAGCGGTACAGCCAGCGCTCGCCGTTCGGGGTATCCACCACCCGCAGCTGGTTGCGACTGTCCCAGCGGTACTGCCACACCTGCGGGCGGTAGCCCGGCTGCACCACCTGTTTACGGATAAGCCGTCCGGCCCTGTCGTACTGGTAATGGGCATCATCGTGCTGAATCAGCCGGCCAGACTGCCACTCGGTGAGGCGGCCTGCCTCCTGCGGCAGACCGGTGCGGGTGTAGTGGTAACGGGCGGTGGTGTCCACCGGTTTGCCCGCGCCGCCGCTCAACACCTCCTGCACCCGGCCGGTGGCGTCCAGCC
>NZ_CM001974.1:3052427-3073563 GCF_000406105.1 Dickeya chrysanthemi NCPPB 402
GGTCTTGCTCCTTGTTGTTGAACGGTTAGTGTAACTTCAGTGTTCCTGAAGCAATTCCCATGCCAATTCATATATTGTTGTTTTTAAATACAATTCACTTAAGTCAAATTTTCCCTAAGTCAAATTTGAGCAAAAAGTTGCGCAGACTTCCCGAAAAAACGGCATCCATTGCTCAAACAGGGATTTATGCTGGAAAGTGAGCAAGAAGTTGCGCAGATTTTGCATTTGTTCTGAAAGTTTGACTTAGTGCTGAAATCAGATCGATTTTTGAAAGATTTTGTCGATGAATAACGGGTATGATTGAAAATTAATTTCGATATTAATCGTGGTAATAATCCATGTCTGTTACCGATTTCACGAAATGTGGGTCGGCACTCGCGTTTAATCATCAGTGCGGTAGCGATGGCAAGAACACAGCCCCGCTATCCTTCAATCCTTCGCTCATTGAGAGCCTCCAATAACAGATCAAGTTGTTCTGAAAGGATAAAAGAGAGATTATCCCGAATTCCTTGATGGTCAGAATCAATCAGCAACCATATCAACACCCGGCAACGGTAAATCAACTCAAGCGCACATGGCGGCGGAAGTGGATCGTTATACATCGCAGTTACCCCCCTCTTTAGCTGGTAGGAACAACCAGACTGTCCGATATCTCCTAATGAATGGATCGTTGCTCTCCTGCAAAGTCTGACTGGCTCAAATTATTATGGGTCGTAAATGCCGTGGAGACAAGTTAAAGGACGCGAGATGATAACTAAATGCAAAGAGTTTCCGGAAAAAACGATCCTGCTCACGCCTTGCCACTTTTGGGACAAACTATCCGTCAGCGGAGAGAACTTCTTGGTTTGTCGCAGGAAAATCTGGCAAGTGCCACAGGTATTGATCGCAGCCACATGGGCCGAATCGAGCGGGGTGAACGCAACGTTACCCTGCTGAATTTATTACGTATTGCGGATGCGCTTGAATGGAGTCTGGAACAGCTTTTTGCTGCCGCCAAACTCTGATGCAATTACAGTTGATGGCACAAACCTGTACTATCAAAGTCACTCCCCCCTATCATGCATTTCCTCCGTCATTCCCCCTCGGCTTATTGCGTTCGACGAAAACCAATCGGTATCTCTACGCCTCATGAACGAAGACTGGCCCGATATCATCGGGCCACAGGGTGCAGAGATAAACTAAAGCTGAACAGAAATCACACTGACAAGTGTGATTAAACATGGCTGTTGTTGACAGCCCTTCTCGGCCCGGTTCGATACGGGTGCAGCTAACTGTCGGCCGGGGGATATTTTTCCTGATCAGACCGGGGTCGAGAACGTGGGGTGCGTGGGATTAACCGCCCCTGTTCGTCAAAATAGCGGCTCGGCCAAATCTCATAGGCCGGTACTCCCAATGCATCAGCAATCAGTTGCTCCCCTTTAGGCCACGGACGGATAAGCGCATTACCCAGCGTTGAGGAATTCAACCCCGCCGCCCGCGACACGGCGGCCATCGTGGTTCCCCGTTTGTGAAGCCCGGCAATGATGTCGGCAGAATGCCAGTCGATTTTGTTCATGTCAGTTGCTCCTCCTGATAACAAGATGATGTAATTATCCCATTTTGGGATAATTACACGAACAACTGATATTCGATCTTGGGATATTAGTCAAGGTTAACGGCATGGCATCTATTTATTCATTTGAATATCAGATAATTATAAAAACACTACGCGAGGCCAGAATCAGAAATGGCATGACCCAGGAAAATCTGGCCAGTTTTTTAGGTCGGCCTCAATCCTTTGTCGCTAAAATCGAGAATGGAGAACGCAGGCTCGATGTGGTTGAGTTTGTCCACATCGCACATCTGCTGTCCGTAGATCACTCCGCTGTTTTAGAGAAAATAGTTATTAAAATACACAAAGATAAATTTAAATAACCAAAACCTGCCAACCATAAAATCCTATTTTGGGATAAACCAATAAGCGACAGATATTTGATCCTAAATTTTGTGGGATCAAATAGATGGCTTCCATTTACTCTGATGAATACCAACTTGTTATCAAGACATTACGTGAAAAGCGTATTGCCAGAGGGATCACACAGGAGAGCTTAGCGCAGGCGATGGAGCGCCCTCAATCATTTATTGCCAAGGTTGAGAATGGAGAAAGAAGGCTAGACGTTGTGGAATTTATTCATATCGCCCGCTTACTTTCACTGGAGCCAGCCAGCATCATTGCCAAAATCCCGGCGAAATATAAACCTCTTGGCTGAGAACTGGCCTGCACTGCAACAGGATAAACGCAGTGCAGGCTGTAAGATTCCCCGGCGGACGCCGGGCCCCCATAGCTGATTTCCCATCACCAACGTGCAAACGGCATTCGCTACTAAGGGTGATATGCAAGGTAACCCGGCAGAAACAGGCGGCCTGATGGCATCGGGCCACAGAGTACAACGTGTAGGATAACCGTTTAAAAACAACGTTGAACGGCACTCACACCGACAAGACGATCAGGCACTATCGGGACATTCCTATAACAGCCCCTTATCGCCCCGGTGAACACACGCGCAGCTACTTGTCGGCAGGGGGGTATTTCTCCTGAGCAGACCGGGGCCGAGAACGGGGAGAGCGTGGGATTAACCGCCCCTGTTCGTCAAAATAGCGGCTCGGCCAAATCTCATAGGCCGGCACTCCCAGCGCCTCGGCAATCAGTTGCTCCCCTTTAGGCCACGGACGGATAAGCGCATTACCCAGCGTTGAGGAATTCAACCCCGCCGCCCGCGACACAGCGGCCATCGTAGTTCCCCGTTTGTGAAGCCTGGCGATAATGTCGGCAGAATGCCAATCGATTTTAACCATTTGATTTACCTCATTCAAAGACTTGAAGTCCGATAAGGATAAGTGGATGAATGTTATCTTTAGTAAGTCTAAAGATGATTCATCTTAAGGAATGCTAAAGATGATGTCAATATAACCAATAACAGGAAACGTTATGGTTCCGCAGCGTCTAAGAGCCGCAAGAGAACGTGCAAAGATTTCACAGGAAGAACTGGCGATAGCCGCCGGGATTTCTGAGGAGACGGGCTACTCAAGAATGTCACACTATGAGAATGGCAGGCACAAACCAAAATTTGAGCTGATATGCACGTTTGCCAAAATACTGGATGTACCAGAAGGATACTTCTACACGCTGGATGACAGCTTTGCTGAAGCCATGCTTGAGCTGCATGCTGGCGAATTGGTTCAGTGGAGAAAAGACACATCTAATTAATTGAAAAAATTAGCGATCCCTATAAATACCAATCACCATCTTTATGAACTCTAAAGATAAATTCTATTGAGCAATGCTAAAGATCTCCGTGAAATCCTCATTGGAAACACGGCATGATCCCCAAAAGACTCAAAGAAGCACGCTTACACGCTAAACTCACTCAGGAAAAACTGGGTGTACTGGCTGGGCTTGAAGAAGCTACGGCTTACTCACGCTTGTCTCATTATGAAAACGGTACGCACAAGCCGACCTTCGAGCTGGTGTGCGAGTTTGCTCGCGTACTGGACGTACCGGAATGCTATTTCTATATAGTGGATGATCAGTTTGCGCAAGACGTGCTTGAGTTATTTCGAAGCAAGAGGAGTGGTTAGGATTAGGTTCTGTCTTTTAATTTGGCAACCAGCGGTTCTCAGCGTATAGCGGGTACTGGCTTTCATCAGTCAATAGAACATGCTGGTCACCAATAGCGAGTTCAGCGTCAGGCTCCCCCAGCGTGTATTCACCCCGACTTCCGCACCTGCCAGACTGGCGATAATGGCCGACCAGTCAATAAACATACCTTGTCAGATCAATATGACCCGGGTGGCAACAATACAACCGCCTATAAAGAGTTTGCTATAAACATCGTGGTAGCAGAAAGGTCATCGGCACCCAGCCGTCATCGGAAAAATTGCACCGAACCACGTGAAAGACTTCTTCTGGTCAAATAAACGCTGAGTTATAGAAAAACAATTCCGCGATATTGTCTAAAAACCCGTATTAAGGATGGTGATATCCGTAATACGGGGTCATCAACTTTTACTCCTTCCCTCGCTGTGTTTTTTTGTCTTCTCCGGGCATACGCCATTCTGCACTGGAGGAACCTATGTCATCTCATCAGTTATTGCGTCTGAGACAAGTGGAAGAAAAAACCGGCCTGAAGCGCTCGCAAATCTATTTGTATATGAAAGACGGAACCTTTCCGGCCTCAATAAAGATTGGTCCCGCCAGTGTGGCCTGGCTCGAATCTGAAATTGACGAATGGATTAACTTCAAATTAGCCAACCGCTTAACGCGCTGATGGAGGATATCGTCTTATGATCCCCTCACTGAATTACGCGGTGTTAACACACGCCCTTGCTGCGCTCAAGGACGGTAATTTTCGTTATTGTGAGACGTTAGGGTTCACATTTGACGAATTAAATGCCCTCAATCAGCTCTCCCTCGACGAACTGTTTATCGTCAGCCGGGCATCGGCGCAATTTATGGCGGTCACTGTCCGCCATGACGCCCTACAGCAGATTCTGACGTTATCCCGCAAGGAAGCGCTGCGCCAACAACAGATTAACCGGGCCATCAGATTGGGAGGATCAATCGCTCTCCTGCACCACTTTTTTGGCCTCACCTCAAACGAGGTCTGCACTCGTCGCCGGTTATTGGGCGTCACCATCCCTTATGGCCGAACGCCTATCCCCGATGAAACCACTGATGCCGAAATCTGGCGGTTATGGCAGAAAAGTCGACCTGAAAACCTTGAAACGCCTGATGCACTGGAAGTGATGATGCAGATCACTGAAGCGTTGTCCTCACGGAAGGAAGGACCTTCGCTCACCGTTGTTTGGAACCGTATCACCCTTTGCGAAAAGGAAGCACCGAACAGGAGGACATCACATGCCAGATGAGATCGATCGCGATCAGGAATTTAATGAGCAACGACTGGAAGAAATGATTGAACAAAATCGTTTTAAACCAGCCAGCACCCCCTCATTACATTACTGCCGCCTGTGTGGTGAGCCTATTCCCGAGCAGCGGCGGCAGACTCTGCCGGGCGTAACAACCTGCACGGAATGCCAGGCTATTATTGAGCAACGTCAGCGGTTATAGTATGAAAATATACGTGCAGAGAAACGTTCTTCTCTGCGCGATCTTTATTATCCCAATAAATATCATGCATATTATACGCAATATAATATTAAACAGAAAGCTGTTACGATTATTACCTATCTGCATTAGCTCAGATGTGATCTGAGCTCTATATTAGAGTACGATTAGACCTAACAGTCGGCAACGAGCTAAAAGTAAACGTTTGCTTTACAGCATTTATTAAGGCTATCCCAGATCAGCGTACCCGGCATAGATTAATCACTCACGCAAACCTGACGCATAAACGTCACCATATAACCTGCATTCCAACCGAGTGGATTCGCGTTTGAACTCTGCACTGAAATATCTTCTTTTCATTGGGGTACCAGTGTTGTTCTGAGGTGAGTATATCACCTCTGTTCAGGTGGCTAAATTCAGTAAACCACTGTAGTTCCACTACAGGGCAATGATGATTATCCGCTCATCATTGCCCTGTAGTGTAATCAAGCTTCCGCTTCCAAGGCCTGTCCATCACAGCCTTAGAAGCACTAAGGCGTTGAAGAATTATTCGTAATTAAGCTCACCGAATAAGCCGAACATCAAATCACCGTCCAGAATTTCGAAGGGAAGCTCGACATATTCATCCTTATGCCTCGGAAGTGCTTTACCGTCATTCGGAGCGTTCCTGGTATAGCCTTTAACGTATTCACCGTTTTCCTTCGTGTACGGAAGAACAACAATCCAGCCATGATTTTTGGAAATAATTGTTCCTGCCTTCCAGATTGCATTCCCCCTTGAGGTGCTCTCGCTATCGTTTACCTCTTTAACACTCCACCCTACCTGGTTCTTGTCCTCGTACCAGAAAACGTAGCTGCCTACGACGAGTACCTTTTGCCCGTTCCTTCTGGCGTCATCCAACATCCGTTTTACGCTGGCTAGTTGTAGCAGCTGGTTGGCGCGTGGAAGTAGCATTGAGCGAATAGCTGATTTGGTTTTGCCCCAATGTGCTCCACCTGGCAACCCAAAGCCCCTAGCGATACGTTCCTGATAGCAGATTTTTGCCGCTCTTGAATGGATGTTGTTCGACCACTCCCAAGTATTATGGCTAGCGAGTCGAAGACAAACCTGAAAGTTAGGGAGAAAAACGTAACGCAGATAAGGCATCTCATTCAGAGAGTCGAGCAGAGGCTGGCGTATGTTTTCTCCTTCAGGCTTGAGAATTAACTCCTCTGGTAAAATACACGGATCGTTGGCGTGTCTTCTGACGGCTTCTTTGAGCATCATCTGCTCTTCATCCATCAGCCGCATTTTAGCGGTGAGCGCCTTATCCACTTTTAAACGTAATGACTCCTTTTCAGACAGAGATAGAGGGAGTTTATCAATGTCAAAGTCGACGTTTTTGTTCAGCTCTACTGCCGCTTTCCGCGCATCAGTGTAATCATCATAGTCGTCACTAAATGCATGGCTTGGCATACCGCGATCCACGTAGCGCCGATGCCAGGTAAGGGTTCCATCGGTTCGAAACTTCAGACTGTACATCGACCAAGTGCTTCTTTCGTATCTGGGTTGCGGCCAGAAAGCAAGCTCTGGAAGACCATATCCAGGAAGACGGTTCATTCGCATAGTGATGATCCCCACGAGGATTAAAAGCCGATTTTAACACGCTCAGCTTTGGCAGAACTGACGACAAAATAATGTTTTGGAAATAAATGGAATTTCGAAGCTCTGAGAGTTAGTTTGATAAACTGCTTCTGTATATATAAATACTAAGCTCCATATTTAATATATAAAGCAGAAGGTCTTGAACAGCTCTAACCCTGCCCCGAATATGAAAAAACCTCAGTTTGGCGTGTTTAAATATCATTAACGTTCAAAAATCAAAACTCTAATTTAATCACTTGAACAAACGTTTTGCATAGTTGCGTTGGAACAATCGCCCCACCATCCCATCCACCGTTATTTTTCCCTAAACCTGCATTGACTATTGCAAGCAACATAGCCTCGTCCAGATTTACGGTCTCATGAAAAGTACTGCGGGAAAATTGGGGTAAATTATCTATGTCAAAAGTCGGAATTCTTTCAAGAGCTACAAGTAAACGGCGCAACTCAAGAAATTTAATCTCTTCTCTGGAAAATGCTTTGAGGAAAGTGGCAGCTATCTCTGGCTTTCTCTCACTTTCCATCCTATCTATGATTTCAATTAATCTCGCACCCGCCTTACCAGCAAACTTATCATTCTCATTTAAACGGTCGATCATTTTGATTCTTTCAGCATCATCATGATCAGCAAACGCAGTTAAAAACCGCACCAACTTTTCTGTTAACAACTGGTCACGAAAGGTGCCAGCGGTTTTATAAATTGCGACAAGAGTATTAATAAAGGGAATTGACTCAAGTGCTTTCGATTCTAGCAATGAATCAATACCGAGTTCGGCGTATTCTTTTCCAAGTTCGCTTATAGAACTACCTTTCAAAGCGCTCACTAATGCCGAACCACGTTTGGTATCTTTTGCCATGTTCCCTCAATTACGCTTAAAAACGGCAAATTAAATGTGAGAATGGAGCCAGACGCGATAGATGACTATGCAACTACGTTGTGGCGTTGTTCAATGAGTGAATGCGCGATTGATCCCACTTCCTGAATATCTCCGAATGCTCTCATTCGCAGAGCAAGGTTCCACTTGCTCAATGTGTGAGCGTTGCGCACCAGTTGTTCTCGAGCCTTTGCGTCTTTGCTATCGAGACGACCGCAGTCGCTCAACCATTTGGCGACTTCTGACCAGTCCCAGAGTGGTGACTGACCGCTAATGCGCTGAACAGGACAAGGGAAATCGCCTTTGCCGCGTAAGCCGTCTTTAAGCAGAGTAATTGCTTGGCGGGTTAAGCCAGAGAGTTGAGCAATGTCGCTCAAACCGACCAGAGCAGAGTCTATCGACTCAACTACTGCGCCAATGCCTGCCGTTTCAATATTGTCGATGGCCGATTTGATTGCCTGGTCTAAAGATTCAGCTTCTCGGTCAAATTCTACATACACTGAGCTGCCGTAGTAGCATATGAGAGCGTCATCGCAACCGTTGGTGTACAGAGCGTCTGCGAGCCCCTCTGTTTCCATCTGAACGCCTGATAAAGTCAGTGTGAAGTTATAGAGTTCCATTTGGATACCCTCGTCAAAAAGGCGGTTGCCCGCCTTGGCTAAAAAACCGAATCAATCCTTTGGTTTATTCGGGGTACAACGGTCGACCTTTCTGCGGATCTGTCTTGCATGCCTTTCCGGGTCTTTTGGTGTGCTGTTTACGCTCATCGCGTGAGTACGTCCATGTTCGGCAATTCCGCATTTGATTGTACAGAAGGGATGCCCTGTCGCTTCTTCAACGATCCAGCCCTTTTCTTCTGCATAACGGAGTGCGTCACGTACTTCTTTGTTAGGGTGCTTCTTACTCATTAGCCTCCTAGTGTGCTAATAATAGTCAATGTGTTAACTTACGTCAACACTCTTGGCAATACCGAGCGATGAGGCGTTAACACCCCCATACAGTGCGTCTACGGCCACACAGTACTGACGCAAGGGTATCAGAATACTCTCTATTTTCATCAGTCTGCCTTCACAATCCCCTCAACTTCTTTGTGTCATAAACTCCATCGGCTATCAGCTTCATGATAAAATTGATATAGACACATAGCACCGTCAAAGACGTCTGCCGCGAAGCGCGAATATCCGAAGTCCCGTATTACAACTTGAAAAGCCAGATTTTGTGGTATGAAATCTTCTGACATCAAAAAGATGAGAGATCTTGAGGATGAAAATCAACGGCTGAAGAAACTGGTGGTCGATCTGAGTCTGGACAAGGAGATACTCCTAAAAATCCTGAAGCAAAAGTTATGAAGCCAGCTCAGAAGCGCCTAGAGGTGTATTTTCTGCGGGAGGCTTATTGTATCAGCGTCCGGCGGAGATGCGGGTGATCTTACCCACCATTTGTGGACAGCCCAAAGCGTTCATAAAGCTGAAATAACATCAGCGCGAAGGGTTACGCGTCACTCGTTAAATGATTAAAGCAGCTGTGTTAATGAAGGAAGTCGTCCGGCCTTCTTCAGTTTTTGTATTTACTATCAACCAGTTATATTATTCGTGATTGACAAGTCCGAACATGACCTGGGCGTTATTGCGGTTTTCATCACCGGGAGCGTCCTTTGACACAACGTCAGGACGCTGCTGTGTCTGGTTCTGAACAGCACTGATCCTGTTTTCAAGCCACTTGATCTCTTCCGGGAAAACAGCCTGCATAACGAGTCATTCATTGTTGGAGTTCTTCAGGCACTTAGCCGTGGTGCTGTGATTAATGCCACCCAAGTGCAGGTAAAGTCCGTTTGGCACAAAGCAGCCTGCCAGATTAGGTATGTCCCTAAGCCAAAAACCTGCCATCTCAACCCCAAGCCAATACACCCCACCACTCAATAATTACCTCACTATACATTTTCTCTCTTATTTCCTTTTTGACTTTCCCATTTCCCACCCGAATGAACTATTGCACGCTAACCCTGCCACCTTCCCCTGGCGAGCGTGATGGACGTGTAGTCATCCGGGGCCGGTATTGCTCTTTAACAAGTTGGGTCGGGCTGTCACGTAACCACAATTCAGGGTGCCGCTGAATGTTCTCGCTGACCCGTTGAAACCGGAATGCAGAATCGGGATGTGACCTATTAAGTTAATTCACCATGAGTTTTTATTAAAGGAAACACCATGCGAAAACCTACCTATCACGTATTTGTCACGCAGGAAAGACCACCCGATTCACACGGAGAAAAAAACACATTCTGGACCAAGGTCGGCGTGGCCTTCGCCCATCACGGTAAACCCGGATTGAATATCGTCCTGACACCCGGCCTTGCCGTCTCCGGTAAGCTGGTGCTTCTCGAACCCCGGGATGACAGCGACACACCACCAGCGGAGCCCGGCACGATGAACGCCCAGCCGTAACGCGCCTTTCCCCCGCCATCGGGTTACCTGATGGCAATCTGTAACCTGAATGACGTCACCGAGGCAATCATGCTTTCCCCGACAGCCTTTCTGGCGGCGGCGATGCAGTGTGCCGCCAGCATTCACCCATCCACCGCGTTTGATGTGGCAAAGGTGGAATCCGGCTTTAATCCTTACGCCATCGCTGAGATTGTACCAAAGCAAGAGAGAACCACCGGCAGCGCAGGGGTCATTTCCCATCAGCCCACCCGCGATGAAACGGCCGTCAACATCATCAACCGGATAGAGGCCAGGGGCCGCCGCTATTCGGTCGGGCTGATGCAAATCACCAGCACCCATTTCCGGCATTACGGCGTGACGGCCCTGGCGTTGTTAGACCCGTGCACCAATCTGTCTGTTTTTGAGCGCATCCTTACCGACTGCTACCGACGCGGCGGCACGCTGCAACGCGCACTCAGTTGCTACTACGCCGGTAATTTCACTGCCGGTCATCAGCCGGAATCCGCCTTCAACCAGACCAGTTATCTCCAGCGTATTGGCTATGCCGTCCCGTCAACGCGGGAAGACCGCACGCGTAGTACCACCAGCCAGGCCACGTCAGCAATTCATTATCCGGCCACCGTGCTGCGCGGTGAGCTTGCCGACACCACTACCCCGGTTTCGACCACCCTGCGCTACCCCAACGCCGTCCTTCGCGGCGATATATCCCCCCTGTGAACCATGAGGAGAGATGACGATGCAAAAACGTAACGACTTACCGGCCTTTTTCCCCGCCTTCATTTCCGGACAGGCGCTGGCGGCAGGCAGCGGATTTACCAAAGCCAACGACACGCTGAGCAACACGTCCACCGGCCTGCTGGGGCTGGCCGCCGTCACCATCACACTGGCCACCATGTGGGTGGGTTACAAGGTGCTGTTTGACGGTAAAAGCCTGCATGACATGCGCAACGTCATTATCGGGGCCATCCTGATCGTCGGCGCATCCGGCTTTGGTGCGTACTGGGCATCCTAGGGGAAAACCGATGACCACCCTGAATAAAGCGCTCACCCGGCCTGCCGCCATTATGGGCATTCCCCTCGTCCCGTTCGTTCTCGTCAGCGGGGCCATCGTCCTGCTGTCGGTTTACACCCGCTATTACCTTGCACTGCTGCTGATCCCGGCCTGGCTGGAAATGCGGGCGAAGGCCCGCGCTGATATCCATTATTTCGGGTTGTGGTGGCTGGCGTTTAAAACCCGTGGCCGGTTTGCCACCAATCGCTATTTCGGTGCGACGGCGATGCTGGCAAGCCAGTATGACGCCGTCGATATTTCGGAGTTTACCGACAAGATGAAATTAAACGTGCGCATCACGCTGGATAAATACATCCCCTACTCTTCCCACCTTCACCCGCACGTCATCAGAAACCGCCACGGTGATTTCGTCGCCTCCTGGGAGCTGGGCGGCACCCTGTTTGAATGTGAGGATGAACATCACCTGACGCTGATGACAAGCCATCTCAACAACCTGATCCGCGCCTATGAAGGGATGCCGGTCACGTTCTATATTCACCGAATACGGGAGACCTATCAGGATACATTCGAGGCGACCTCGGGTATTCCGTTTTCAGACGAAGTCGCAACACGCTATTACCGGGCACTCAACGCGAAGCCGCTCTGGCGGCATCGGCTGTTTTTCACCATTTGTTATGCGCCCTTCTCCGCGCTGGAGAAAAAGGCCATGAAGACACAGCCCGCCGGAAAAAGGCAGGCGGCGCTGGATCAGGCGCTGAAGATCATGCTGGAGCACCATGCCGCACTCGGCAGCGCGCTGTCACGCTATATGGCGACCCCTCTGGGAACCTATGAGGAGAAAGGACGAGTCTACTCCTCGCAACTGGCGTTCTACCATCGCCTGATCACCGGCCAATGGCAGCCGGTGGCGGTGACACGCTCACCGTTTTACCTCACGCTCAGTACACCGGATGTGTTTTTTACCACCGATACCGCCGAATGCCAGACCGTCGGCGGCTCCCGGTTCTTCCGCAGTCTGGAAATCAAGGACTATTCGCCGGAGACCGCGACCGGCCTGCTGGATGCGCTGTTGTATGCCAAAAGCGAGTACGTACTGACGCAGTCTTTCACCTGCATGGCGCGGGATGAGGCACAACACCATATCCGGCTGGCGGAAAAACGGCTGAACGCAACCGACGATGACGCACTGTCACAGCGTGAAGAGCTGGTTGTCTTGCGCGATCTGCTCCAGTCCGGGCATGTGTCCTGCGGAAAATACCATTTTTCCCTGCTGGTGTCCTCAGCCAGTGCCGATCAGGTGGTCAGGGAGACCCACGCGCTGGCCCAGCCGTTTACCGACCTCGGTATCATGACCTCGCTGTCTACGCTGTCGTTACCTGCCGCCTATCTGGCTCAACTGCCCGGCATGTATACCTTTCGCCCCCGGCTGGTGGTGGTCAGCAGCCAGAATTACGCGGATCTGGGCAGCCTGCATAACTTTCACCCTCACAAGCGCAGCGGCAACCCGTGGGGCGACGCCATCGCCATTCTGACATCACCCGGCGGCGGAGGTTATTACCTGAACCTGCACGACAGCCAGGTCGGGCGGGATGACTTCAACGAGAAAACGCCGGGGAATACCGCCATCATCGGCAAAACCGGCTCAGGGAAGACCCTGCTGATGACGATGATGCAACACCTGATGCAGAAGTACCGCCACCCGGCGACATTTTCCGCTGCGGCCCCCGGTAAACGGCTGACTACCGTTTACTTTGATAAAGACCGCGCCGCCGAGATGTCGATCCGCCAGATGGGCGGGCGTTACTTTCGCATCCGCACCGGTACGCCTGCCGGGTTCAATCCGTTTTCACTGACGCCAACCCGACGCAACATCAGCTTTATCAAGCAATTGGTCCGCATGTTGTGCCGTCGCAACGGCAAACCGCTCGACCCACGCGATGAGGCGCGCATCAGCGCCGCCGTGGATACCCTGATGCTGGACTACCCGCCGGAATTGCGCCGTTACGGGATAACCCGGCTGCTGGAGGTGTTGCCCGAACCGCCGACCCGCGAGGCCAGAACCAACGGGCTGCGCATCCGTCTGAAACAGTGGGCGCAGGGCGGCGAATTCGGCTGGATTTTCGATAACGCGGAGGACAGCTTTAACATCGGCGAGAGCGATAACATCGGCATCGATGGAACGGAATTTCTGGATGACGACGACATCCGCGGCCCGATCACTTTTTACCTGCTGTTCCGCGTCACCTGCCTGCTGGACGGTCGCCGGTTGGTGATGTTCATGGATGAATTCTGGAAATGGCTGGCGGATGTCGAGTTTTCCAGATTCTCCCTCAATATGCTCAAGGTGATCCGTAAACTGAACGGCATTTTTATCCCCGCCACCCAGTCCCCCGATGAAATTGTCAGGCACCCCATCGCGCCCGCGATTATTGAGCAGTGCAGCACGCAACTCTTTCTCGCCAATCCCAAAGCCAGCCGGGCGGATTACGTAGAGAAAATGAACGTCCCCGACAGCGTGTATGACACCGTCCGTCATCTGGACCCGGGCGAGCATTATATGGTCATCGTGAAAACACCGCTGCACGCCGGTGAAACCCGGCCCTTTGTCGCCCTGGCAAGAATGGATTTATCGGGCCTCGGCAACCTCACCCAATTACTGAGCGGGAGCGAAGACAACCTGAAACGGTTTGATGCGCTTTATCAGGAGGGCATGTCTCCTCAGGACTGGAAAGCGGCCTTCCTTAAACAGGCCATCTGAGATTCACTTCGGAGGTAACTCACCATGCAGACCCGCACTCTCTTTCTGGCGTTCTCGCTCTGGCTGTCCGCACCGGCGATAAGCGCCGGTATCCCGGTGTTTGATGCCGTCAATAATACCGAGTCGATCAGTCAATGGATGCAGAAACTCAAACAATGGCAGGAAACCGTTACCCACTATAAAAACGAGCTGGATGCCTATAAACAGCAATTGGCGACTGCCACCGGGATACGGGATATTCAGGGGTTTCTCCGCGAGGCAAAAAGCCTGAAAGACGATATCGACGCGCTTCGCAAGAACGGTATTTCACTGGATGACCTGCTGACCAATCCAGACGGTTCCTATTCTTCCGCGCTTCAGGGGTTATATAAAAAATACCAATCGTTTGATAGCTGTAACCCGTCCCGCGCATCCCTGCGTTATCGGGACAGTTGCAAACAGCTGTTACTCAATCAGGCACTGGCGATTGAGAATACCCGCGAGGTTCAGGACAGGATGACGGGCACGTTAAACGACATCGCAGACCTGTCTGACCGCATCGCCAATGCCAAAGACTCGAAAGAATCACAGGACCTGGCGAATGCCGTCGCGGCCAAAAGCGTGCAACTGAACGCCCTGACCAGCCAGTGGGAGATGTCTGTCCGGCAGACGGAGCAGCGGGCAACACTGCTGGAGCAGCAACGGCAAAATGCATTCAATGAACAGCAACTTGCCGCGCCGGTTCCTGATTTCAATCATTGAGAGGGCAAGCATGAAAACGTCACTGTGCATTTTTTCGGTTATTTGGGGCGCATTCTGCCTGACAGGATGTGATAACCCCAAATCAACACAATGGTACAAAGCGCACCCGGATGAAATGAACCAGCGATATCAGGCGTGTGAGTCATCCGGGGAAGACTCGCAGGATTGCAAAAATGCACGAGCAGCGCGATTCGAACTCCGTCAGGAAAAGGCCAAGGTTCCCAATTTGAACTAAAGGGGCAATCTATGTCGGGTGGTATGTTTGTTGGAATGAACAACACGATCACTGACGGCCTACAAGCCATACTGCGGGGGCAAACCTCCGTCTATGGCGATATGGTAAGTATTATCGCCGTCAGTTCCTTCACTGTATTTGTCACTTATCAGGGTTATCAAACCCTGGCCGGAAAACGCCAAACACCCGTCGAAGATGTCATGTGGGATATAGGGCGAATGTTATTAATCATGACCTTCGTTTTAAATCTCGATGGCTGGCTGAATTTAGCCATTGCGGCCATTAACGGCTTAAAAGACGGCGTCAGCGGTGATGATAATGTCTGGTCATTGCTCGATACCGTCTGGGAGAAAGCACAGACCATTGGGCAAAAACTTTATCAACAGGATGATTCCGCCTATGTAAAGCTCAACGGCGGTATTGCCGAAATTCTGGTCTGGGGTGGTGTTATTGTCACACTGCTTTTTGGTGCTACGGTTAACCTGTTAGCCGAAATCATCATTGTATTAATGACGACGACCGCGCCATTATTTATTTTCTGCCTGTTGTATGGGTTCCTGATTCCGATATTTAACAACTGGCTGAAAATTATTTTTACGATCATCCTGACGATGATGTTTTCAGCTTTATCAATCAGGATCGTCATTAATTACCTCAATGGTATTTTAGATAAGGCGGTTAATTTTGCCGACAGCGCCAATATCATTACGCTTGGTGTTCAGTGTTGTGTTGCGGGCGTTATTTCCGGCGTCATTATCTGGTTTTCAGCGAAAATTGCCGGTGCATTAGGCGGTGTCGCCGTTCAGGCCACCTTGCAGGGGGCCACCATGAGCGGCTTACGCGGGCTGGCGAGCACGTCGTCTAAGACGGCAAAACCGGCGATGAAAACCGGCGCGGCGGCGGCCCGGCTGGCCGCCAAAGGCAGCCATGCCGCCGGGACACTCATCGCCACGGGCACCGGCAACGCCATCTCCGCCTGGCAAAAGCGCGCCGCCGCCATTGAGAGTATGAAGCGCCTTAACCAACAGCGTCCTCGCTAATTTCTTTCTCACTCCCCAACTCGTCACAAGGTGCCGAGGCAATCGCCGTCGGTACGGCATGTCTGTATCCGTCAACAAGGGCTTTCCATGAAATCCAGCATTGTCTTTCTGATGCTGTGCATCCTCACGGGCTGCACAGGGCATCAACACGACCTTCCGCCGGTATCCGGCGATCCCCAACCGGTCAATTCCCCCGCCATGATTCAGGAGCTGACAACACATGTCTGAAACAGAAAACCTCATTGCGTCATCCCGCAGCTTTGAAGCGGTTCTGCTGGAAAAGGATGAGCGGGAAAAAAAGCGCGCGTGGCGCATGGCGGCAACCGGGTTTGCGCTGGCAGCGCTGACGATAACCGCGCTGATTATTCTGCTGCCGCTGAAAACCACCGACATCGAATTATGGTCGGTGGATAAACAGACCGGGCGCTATGAATACATGACCCGTCTCAAGGAGAAGGATATCGCGACCGAAGCCGCGCTGGCTCATGCGCTCTCCGCCCAGTACGTCCGGCTGCGCGAAGGCTATAACTATTTTGCACTTCAGCGCGATTATGACGACGTGCAGCTCTTCAACAGCGACAGCGTGAACCGGGATTACCTTGACGAGTTTAACGGCAATCAGGCCCCCGACGTCATGTTCAATAAAGCGGAATACGTCGTGTCTGTCGAGATGATTTCCAACATTCACGCCCCCGCCACCGCCCCTGACCACCTGGCAACCTTGCGAGTTAAACGCATAATCCGCCGCATTGCGGATAACACGGTCAAAACGGATATCTGGAACATCCGCCTGACCTACCGCTACCTCCCCCGCAAACAACTGACGGACAGCCAGCGAGAAGTGAACCCATTGGGGTTCATCGTCACCAGCTACCAGCGCGATAAAGAACTGAGGGGGGAATGATGCTGAAAAACACCGTACTGACAGGGCTGATGCTGGCGTCATGCGCCGTCTGGGGGGCCGCGATACCACGCGGCAGCGCCTATGACGGCCGCATACAGCATGTCACCTATGACAGCCAGAATGCCACCGTCGTCAACACCCGCCCCGGCTACCTCACCACGCTCCTGTTCGATGACGATGAAGCGGTGCTCGACGCCCAGACCGGTTTTCCCAAAGGCTGGCGAGTGACCAAAAGCGATAACCGGGTGGACGTCAGCCCCAACCCTGTCACCCAGCCGGTAACGGAGGACAACGGCAATAACGTCAACAAGGTGTTTTTGCCGACCGCCAAAGAGTGGAAAACCAACCTGTTGGTGGTGACATCCCAACGTGATTACAGTCTGGAGCTTAACGTGCTGGATAACGACTCGCCTTCACAGGCCTTCATTATCCGTTTTCACTATCCCGATGAGGTGCGCCGGCAATCAGCGGCGGCCGATGCCGCCCACCGGCAACGCCTGCGTGAGGCACAGGAAAAGCAACAGATTGCGGCCGCTTTCGAGCAGGCCACCACACCGCGAAACTGGCACTATATCAAGCGGGTCGCGGCGGACTCGGCGGCAATTGAACCGGATTTTGCCTACGATGATGGCCGCTTTATCACCCTCGGTTTTTCGCCCACCAAAAATCCTGCCGTCACTGTTTCGGGTCGTTAACCAGCAGGAGCAGACCGTCACGCCCCTAATCACCAAACACGGGAACTACACCGTGATGGTCGTGCGGGGCATGTCGCCACATCTGGTGTTGCGTTATGGACGCGCCGTGGTCGGCATTGAGAATACCGCATTCGGCAACGTCGCCGTCAGCGCTGGTGACACCGTTTCGCCCGCCGTCACGCTGGAGGCCAAATGACAGACCACCCCATCCCGGATACAGCGGAAAAAACCGTGGCTGAACGGGAAGCCGAAGCCCGTGAACGCGCCAGAGCCGCGAGAGAAAGCCAGATACCGGCGCACAACACGCCGCCCGGTCAGCCGGACGTCACCCGCTTTAAAAAACCCGCCAGTCGCCGAACGCTGTGGGTCAGCCTGCTCAGCCTGGCGGTGCTGATGCTGCTGGCATGGCGTGGGGATCGCTTTTTTGGCGCAGTCAAACACAGCGATGACAAGGCGACGGAGACCCAGCCGCTACCGCCGACCGGCGCAATACCGCCTGCGCGTAAAAACCTCGGTATGGACCGTCATCCGTTCGGTCTGTTCGAGCAGAGCAGACCGGAAACCACAACGGATCATCGCCAGACACAGGCTGCCCCGCCACCGCCAGTACCGCCCGCGTTAAACAAGGCCGCCGCCCTGGCCGACGGGTTAAGTCAGGCGTCAGACACCGCATCGGCTTCCCACGTCACCGCCTCCGGCACTGACAAGCAAAAGCCCACTACCGCGCCTGACCCGGAGATAAAAGACACCGCGCCCGGCGTGGTAACCGTCACCCACGTCCGGCGGCTCGGTCTCGATCCCGATCTCTACCTGCCGGTTGATAGCTATATTCCCTGTTCGATGATGCAGCGCTTTGTTTCCGATGTCGGCGGGCGGATTTCCTGCCTCATCAGCGAGGATGTCTACAGCGCCAGTCATCATGTGAAGCTGCTCCCGGCAGGCACGGTCGCCCGTGGCGTCTATCGCACCGGCGCACTGCAACAGGGCCGGAGCCGGATGTTTGTCATCTGGACGGCGTTACGCACACCAGAGCCCGGTAGCCTGCACATTCCGCTGACCGATACCGAGGCCACCGGCCCGTTGGGAGAAGCCGGGATTAGCGGCAGGATCGATACCCATTTCTGGGAGCGGTTCGGCAACGCGTTAATGCTGAGTACGGTACAGGACATCGCCGCTACGGCGGCGAATACAGCGCCGGGGAAAGACCGTAATACCGACTACACCGAGAATACGCGTGCTGCCGCCTCGGAAATGGCGAAAACGGCCCTGGAAAACAGCATCAATATCCCGCCCACGATGTACCTGAATCAGGGGGAGGTGATCGGCATCATGACCGGCACGGATATCGATTTCTCTTCCGTTTATCAACTGCGTCTGAAAAAGAGGTGGTATGAACGCTGAAAACCTGTCGCTGGATTTTATGAAAAACCAGTTATTTGGTGAATTTCTACCACTGGCAGGCCTGGCGGAAATCGCCATTAACCGCCCCGGTGAGATCCACACCAAAACAAATGGTCGATGGCAGAGGCATGAATCGCCGGTCACGTTGCGCCAATGTCATGCCTTTGCCAACGCGCTGGCCTCATGGCATGACGATAATATTGATGACACGTCGCCGATTCTGTCCGCCACGCTGGAGTCCGGCGAACGTATTCAGGCCATTATTCCCCCGGCTTGCGAGCGGAATACCGTGTCCATCACGCTGCGCAAACCGTCATATGCGCAGAAAACGCATCAGTCGTGGATTGAGGCGGGCTTTTATCACCGCGTAACCGGTCAGGAGCAGGCTGAAAGCAACGACGAGGCACTGACCCGCTATTACAGCAGCGGAGATATCCCCCACTTTATTGAAAAAGCCGTCGAGTACGGCAAAACGCTCTTTATTGTGGGGGAAACCGGCTCGGGTAAAACCACCTACATGAAGACGTTGCTGCACTATATTCCGTCGCATCTCAGGCTGACGACGATTGAAGACAACCCTGAAATCCGGTTTTATCACCACACCAATTATGTGCATCTGTTTTACCCGGCAGAGGCCACCGACGAGGCGATTATCACCCCCGGCAGGCTGATACGGGCGAATTATCGAATGAACCCGGACAGAATTCTGCTGGCGGAAATTCGCGGGCGGGAAGCCTGGGATGCACTGAAAATTATCGGCTCCGGCCATGAAGGGCTTATTACCTCCCTGCACGCGGGCAGCCCGGAAGAGTGTATTGAGGGACTCATCGACCGCTGCTATGAAAACCCGGACTGCCACAATATCCCGTTCGATGTGCTGTTACGCAAGGTGCTAAAAAGCATTGATGTGATCGTCAGTATTGATATTCATGGCGACGTTCGCCGGATGAGCGATATTTATTTTAAACCGGTACACCTTCATCACATGAAGGAAATATTCAGATAGACGAACCATTCCCCCCGGCCACCCAGTAAAGGTATTCGATATGAAAACTGTCATACTCACCGCCTTTCTTCTCGGCATGAATGTATTATTTCCCGCCGCCGTAATGGCCGCTGATGCCTGTGAAGTGGTTTTATGTCTGTACGGTAAAACCACCGGAAACAGCGGTGGACATACCTGTCAGTCGGCTGAACGCGCCTTCTTTTCTATTGTGAAAAAGAACCGGCACGGTTTTCTCCCCGGCCAGACTGCCGATGCCAGACAAGCCTTTTTAAACGAATGTGATTTGGCTGCACCGGAAATTATCGACCAGATAATTAGCAAATTTGGCCGAGTGCGTAATTGAATTTAAATAAAAGCGGTAATAACAATATCTGGATTATTACCTCCCCCTGTCAAATCTGGATGGCAAATTCGGCACCAGTCGTGACGGTTTTAGGCGTTTAAATTTCTGCGAATAGCAGAAATTTAAACGTGGTGTAAGGCGAGTAAATTCAATTTCAAAGAAATTGCTAATTTGCGTCGCCGAACCCATCGGCAAACAGCCGCGCCCACGCGGCTTTTGCAGGCCGGGGGGAGCCGCAAAAAATTTGCCGCCCCAGCGAGCAAATAGGCGCGCCCACGCGCCGGTTTTTGTGGGGGGCTTGCCCCGCACACCGTCGCAGCTAAGTCTCCGGCTAAAAGCCGGTAGCGTGGCGCGACCAACCGCTTTGAAGGCGTTTTCCCATTTTTTCGCTGGCCGGAACGGACAACAGAAAAAATAGGCGAAAAACGGCGTCTCAAAGGGGGTGGTCGCGCGTAGCGGGCGACGGTGTGCCGCCGTTGACGTTGGGGGTTTGGGCGCGGCGTCCAGCCACGACATTACCCCCATGCGCCAGGCAATAAGGGCGTCCAGCCCGCATGACCTGGCGCACACCGTTCCGTGCCGGGAAGTAAACTTTCCGGCGCATGGCTGTGAAGAAGCCACCGCATTCGCCTCACCCGATCGCCTCATGACATCGACTCATACGCTGAGGCGAAAGGATGAGGCGATCTCATGAGGCGAGAGCCGACACCGGAGGCACTATGCTGTTAAATAAGCTTGCCGTTTCACTATCACCGATAGTGAACGGAATGCTGGCACTGCTTATATTTACGCAACAGCATCAACTGATGCTGGCGTTATTATCGGGGCTGACGTTACCGTTTTTCGCATCAATGAAAAGCGACGAACGACAATCAGCCCCGTTCTGGAAAAAGGGAATTATCGCTTTTTCCCTGCTGTGTTTTCTGTTTGGCACCAT